>NZ_JBFMVT010000002.1:0-309339 GCF_040786275.1 Buttiauxella gaviniae | reverse complement strand
GATCTCACCGAGGCCAGGATTTGCCAGTTGAATAAGAAAATCACCCAAAAAATTAAAGATGCCATAGCGCAGTGAGACAGCAATGCAAAAATTACTAGGACTATTGATCATTTTTGGCTGTGTAGTGGGCGGCTTTCTGGAGTCTGGTGGACGGCTGGCCGCATTTTGGGTGCCGGGCGAACTGTTGATTATTATTGGTGCCGGGGTCGGGGCGCTGGTGCTGGCGAACCCGAAGCCGGTATTAATCGAGATGTGGCGACAAGTCAAAAGCGCCATGCGCAAAAATAGCTATACCGCTGAATATCAGCGTCAGTTGCTGATGCTGCTTTATGAACTGCTGGAGCTGGTTCAGGACGGCGGTCTGAAAGTGCTGGATGAACATATCGAAGTCCCGGAAAAGAGCGATTTGTTCCTCAAATACCCGCTGGTGCTGGAAGACCACGCGCTGATTACATTTATCTCCGATAACTTCCGTTTAATGGCGATGGGCAAGATTAACGAGCACGAACTGGAAGGTATTCTGGAGCAGGAGCTGGGCGCGATGGAAGAAGAACTGCTGCGTCCGTCCCGTTCTATGCAGCGTACGGCGGAAGCGATGCCTGGGTTTGGTATCTGTGCGGCGGTGCTTGGCATCATCATCACCATGCAATCTATCGACGGCTCCATTGCGATTGTCGGCGTGAAAGTGGCGGCGGCGCTGGTGGGAACCTTCCTCGGGGTCTTTATCTGTTACTGCCTGCTTGACCCACTCGCTAACGCCATGGAGCAGCAGACGAAAAAGCAGATGGCCGGGCTTGAGTGCGTGCGTACCGTGCTGGTGAATCAGGTCGCTGGAAAGCCGACGCTGCTGGCGGTAGATGCCGGGCGCAAAATGCTGCCGATGGATACCAAACCGACCTTCGCCACGCTTGATGGCTGGGTAAACGAACTGATTGGTGAAGGTTGATGCGTAGCAAGAAACAAGCGCATACCACCATTATTAAGCGGGCTTCACGCCGCGAGCATCACGCGCCCCACGGTGGGGCGTGGAAAGTGGCGTTTGCCGATTTCACGCTCGCGATGATGGCGCTGTTTATGGTGCTGTGGATCATGAGTTCGGTGACTGAAGAAGAGCGTAAAGAGGTGGTCGCAAGGCTTACGGGCGAATCTATTTTTGATGGCATGGTCGTCTCGCCGCTCTCATCCGGCGGGAAAGCGATTAACGGCCCGAATATGATTATGCCCGGCATGCAGGGGGGCGAGCAGAGCACGGAAGATCTAACCCGCCAGCTTGAACAACTGGACCAGGCGAGCCAGTCGGCGCAAACGCTGGAAGATGTAAATAAACGCTCGCAGCAGGAGATGGTTGAACTGGCGCGGGTGATTATGGAAATCACCAAAGCCTTTGATGCGCAGTCCAACCTTGAGATGGAAATTGTGCCCCAGGGGTTACGCATCCTGATTCAGGACGATCAGAAGCGGGAAATGTTCCAGCGCAGTAGCGCGATTTTGACGCCGTTCTTCCAGCGTTTACTGACGCAGTTAGCCCCCGTGTTCAACAAAATTAATAACAAAGTCATTATTACCGGCCACACGGATTCGTCCATGTATCGGGATCAGACGCGCTATAACAACTGGAACTTATCCGGCGACCGCGCCTTAGCGGCACGTATTGCGTTAGAGCAGGGCGGAATGATGAAAGACAAAGTTATCCAGGTCAACGCGATGGCTGACCGCATGTTGCTCAAGCCCGATCAACCGCTCAGTGCCGCTAACCGGCGCATTGAAATTATGGTGCTGACCCACGCCGCCGCCGATTCGCTGTATCAATTCTTTGGTACGCACGGTGTGGACGTGGTGAAACCTGTGGCTCCGGCTACGCCTGCTCCGTAAAGCGCGCGTGCATTTTGCTTTTCCGGCGGCATCAAGGAGCCGCCGGTGTATTTTGAGAGGAACTCATGTCGGTTATTGCCCAGTATTATTACCGTCAGCATAAAAACGTCGGCCAGGCAGTCACGGAAAAACCGGTGGCGACCGCGCAGGCGAGTACCGCAGACGCGGTGAAAACTGCCAGTAACGCGCCCGCAAATAGCGCCTCTTTTCAGCAGGCGCTTTCGGCTTCACAAAAGCAGCAGACCGAAGAGGTCAAACTGGCCGCGCCTGCGCCTCGCTCGGAAACCACACGTCAGGCGGCTCCAGCCTCCACCACACCCACGCTCGAACAACTGGTTAAATTCGCCAGAAGCCAGGGCTGGAGCGAAAAACAGATCGCGCTGATGAAGCGCCTGTCGCTGCGTAAAAATAGCCGCACCGGTAAGCCGTGGAATGAAAGTGTCCAGACGACGTCGCGCCCTGCAACCCAGCAGGTTCGCGAGCACGGTTTGACCGCGCGCGCCGCCGATGCGGGCAATATTCGCGGCATCCGGAATAACAATCCCGGCAATCTGGAAGCCAGCGAGCTTTTTGAGTGGCAGGGGCAAACGGGTAATGACGGGCGTTTTGCGACATTTTCATCGCCGGAACACGGGATTCGTGCGTTGGGCATGAACCTGCTTTCCTATCATCGCCGTGGCCTGGATACCATCAGCAAAGTGATTTCACGCTGGGCACCCGCACAGGACAATAACGACACCTCGGCCTACATTCGCAAGGTGAGCCAGGCGCTGGGCGTTTCTCCCCATGAACGGCTTGATCTCACCGCGCCCTCCGTACTGAGCGCGTTAAGCAAAGCGATTATTCGCCACGAAAATGGTTCGATTCCTTTCGACGACAGCGTGATTAGCAGCGGCGTTTTTTCGGCTCTTGGGCTTCAGCATCTGCCAGGCGCGAAACAGACGGCACAAACGATTGCCCAGGCGGTGAAAGGAAGCTCGGTCTTTGGGTTACAGGCCAGCGCCATGAATCCGCTGGAGTTAAAAGCGTTGCGCCAGAGCCTGAGCAAACAAGTGCAGGCGGCGAAAGCGGTTATTCAGGGCGGCGGTGAGGCGACAAATATCCCCAGCAAAGCCGAGTTAGTGGCCGCGTGGGGATACACGGAAGGCTCGCGCCGCTTTGAAGAGCTTAAAACCGCGATCAATCGCACTTCACACAGCTAATACCGGTTTACTGTTTTTTTATAACGCGCTGCCCGTTTATTTGTGCGCAGCGCTTCTTTCATCATCATGCGGTTTTGCGATCGGCTCAAAAGGTGAAGGCTGATTTTTCTGCCACACTGAATGCGTCTTAGGCGGTTATTACGCTATGCACTAACATCTTGAGGATGAAGGGATGAATAAAAAAACGATCGCGGCATTACTGGCAATGGCTTTTCTCGCCCCGGCGATGACGCAGGCCGACACGACGCCACAGGGTTATCAGCTTCAACAAGTTCTCTTAATGAGTCGCCATAACTTGCGCGCGCCGCTTGCCAACAACGGCAGCGTCCTGGAACAGTCTACCGCGCAATCCTGGCCGGAGTGGGATGTCCCCGGCGGCCAGCTCACCACCAAAGGCGGCGTGCTGGAAGTCTATATGGGGCATTATCTGCGCGAATGGCTTGCTCAACAGGGGCTGGTGAAAAGCGGTGAATGCCCGACGCCGCAAAGTGTCTATGCCTACGCCAACAGTTTGCAGCGCACCGTTGCAACGGCGCAGTTCTTTATCACCGGTGCGTTCCCCGGCTGTGATGTGCCTGTCCATCACCAGGAAAAAATGGGCACTATGGATCCCACGTTTAACCCGGTTATCACCAATGATTCGCCAGAGTTTAAGCAAGAAGCGCTGAAGGCGATGGAAACCCAGCGCGAGCACTTCAAACTCGATGACAGCTACAAACTTCTTGAGCAGATCGTGGCGTTCAATGATTCGCCCAGTTGCAAAGAAAAACAGCAGTGCGATTTAACGGCAGAGCACGATAAATTCAGCGCCAACGCGACGGAAGAGCCCGGCGTAAGCGGCCCGCTAAAAGTGGGTAACTCGCTGGTGGATGCGTTTACGTTGCAGTATTACGAAGGATTCCCGCTCGATAACGTCGCCTGGGGGCAGATCAAAACCGATCAGCAATGGCGCGTGTTATCCCAGTTGAAGAATAGTTATCAGGATACGTTATTTACTTCGCCGGAGGTGGCTCGCAACGTTGCCGCGCCGCTGATTAAATACATTCAGAAAGCGCTGGCGGGAAGTGATACCCGGGGGCCGAAAATCACCCTGCTGGTAGGGCATGATTCCAACATCGCATCGTTGCTCACCGCGCTGGATTTCAAACCTTATCAGTTGCCGGAGCAATACGAGCGTACGCCAATCGGCGGCAAAATTATGTTCCAGCGCTGGCATGACGCCAACACGAATCGTGATTTGATGAAGGTGGAATATGTGTATCAAAGCACTGAACAGTTGCGCCGGGCGGATGTACTAAGCCTGCAACAGCCGCCGCAACGTGTGACGCTTCAGCTCAACGGTTGCCCGACGGATGTGGATGGTTTTTGCCCGTGGGATAAATTTACCGAGGTGTTGGGGCAGACGGTGAAATAGGGGCGGGGTTGATGACCCGCTCCCGACCTCCCCCTTGCGAGGGGGAGGCGTTTGGGGGCCAACTAGACGTTTTTCCGCTCGATGGTTTGCTCCCCCCAAAACAGCGAATCTTTGTCGGTTTTTTCAAAAGCCAACGACAGCACTTCATCGCTACCATTTTCCCAAATTTTTTCAGCCATTTTTTCGTCGTACTTCGCCACTTCAAAAATAGCCTCGGCTATTTCAGGAGACGTGTTTCTCAAACTCGCCCACTCACCTACGTGATGAGTTTTTGATTGTTGATTCTGCATGTACTCCTCCAGAACGTCATTTAACCGTTGAGTTTAACTGCCAGACCCGCCACGTATTCACCCTGGTAGCGGGCGATAGAAAGTTCTTCCGGGCTTGGCTGACGTGAGCCGTCGGCTCCGGCAATCGTTGTTGCGCCGTATGGTGTGCCGCCGCGAACCTGAGAGACATCAAACAATTCTTGCGCGGCGTAACCGATAGGGACAATCACCATTCCGTGATGAGCAAGCGTGGTCCATGTCGATGAGATGGTGTGCTCTTGCCCGCCACCGGTGCCGGTGGAGCTGAACACGCTGGCCAGTTTGCCGTATAAACCGCCTGATGCCCAAAGGCCGCCGGTCTGGTCGAGGAAGGTACGCATCTGCCCGGACATATTGCCAAAGCGGGTAGGTGTGCCAAAAATAATGGCGTCGTAATCGGCGAGCTCTTGCGGTGTGGCTTGCGGGGCGTTTTGCGTTTTCCCCCCGGCTTTTAAGAAAGCGTCTGCAGGCATGGTTTCCGGCACGCGTTTCACCGTCACTTCAGCCCCGTCAACCTTCTGCGCACCCTCTGCCACAGCGTGTGCCATGGTTTCGATGTGTCCGTACATTGAGTAATAAAGCACCAGAACTTTAGCCATCTCGCTTCACTCCTTCCAATGACGCAGCGTTATGCTGCACTCCTTTAAAGATATGTGCTGTGGCGCTAACTGCAACCTGGAGTGCCAATTCCTTGATCCTCCACAAGCGCGGAGAGCATTTGGCAATTTTGTTGCATTACGTCACATTTTCTTTCAGGGATTATTTCAGTAAAAATAAGAATATCTTATGGATTGAGCGGCAAAAAAATCACCCATTCTCGCGATTACATGTTGCAAAATATTACGATTAACTGGTCAATTACCCTGTCTGCACTAAGCTTAGTTCCACGCGGCAACGTTAATGCTCTTGATATTTGAAGCCGCAGAGTTATTGGCTGCATTCATTTGCCATATACCTGCGAATCTAATGATTTAGAGTCAGTAAAAGCCGCGCAGTGAAAGAATTTTCTTTGACTGAATGCAATATGATGACTTAACTATTTCACCAATCTGGAGGTTAGAAATGGCAAACCATCGTGGTGGGTCAGGTAATTTCGCTGAAGACCGTGAAAGAGCATCAGAAGCAGGTCGTAAAGGTGGCCAGCACAGTGGCGGGAACTTCAAAAATGACCCGCAACGTGCCTCAGAAGCAGGCCAAAAAGGGGGTAAAAATAGCCACGGTAAAGGTAGCAGCAAATAACCTGGTGACCCGCAATTCGCTGAGTATCGGTGAATCATCTTAGATAGCTAATTGCAACTCCCAACCGCCGGTCTGTACCGGCGGTTTTATTTTGCCCCTCCCATTGCAGCGTTTCACGCCAACCCGCAAACTAGTACCCCTCTCTTTATTCCCGTTTGTTCTGGTATTTTCATGTTTGCTTTATTGCGCCGTTATCAACTTGCCGTAAAACCTCAAGAAGCCATTCTTATTTTGATCACCATGTTTTGGGGTGGAACATTCCTTGCGGTGCAATACGCCATGACCCTGAGCGGGCCTTTTTTCTTCGTCGGGTTGCGTTTTGCTACGGCGGCGCTGGCGGTTGGGCTGTTGTCGGTAAAATCGCTGCGCGGCCTGACGTGGCTGGAAGTGAAAGCGGGCGTATTGATTGGCATCTCGATTGCCATCGGTTACAGCATGCAGACCTGGGGATTGCAGAGCATTCCGAGCAGTAAATCGGCGTTTATTACTGCGATGTACGTCCCGCTGGTGCCGGTGTTGCAGTGGGTTTGCCTCGGTAAAATGCCGGGGATTATGTCCTGGGTGGGCGTGTTGCTGGCTTTTGTCGGCCTGATCTTCCTTGCCGGGCCGAACGGCACATCGCTCACTCTGGGCGCAGGTGAAATCATCACGCTGATTAGCGCTCTTGCGATTGCCGCAGAAATTATTCTGATAAGCCGCTGGGCAGGCAAAGTGGATATTAAGCGCGTCACCATCGTGCAGCTTGCCACCGCCTCAATCGTCGCTTTTGCAACTATGATCCCCGCAGGTGAAAGCGTACCGGCTTTTACCCCAGGTTTACTGGGCATTGCCCTGGGGCTGGGGATTTTTAGCGCCATTATTCAGGTGACAATGAACTGGGCGCAGCGCAGCGTTTCGCCGACGCGGGCGACGGTGATTTACACCGGCGAACCCGTCTGGGCAGGCGTTTTTGGCCGTATCGCCGGGGAGCGGTTACCCGCCCTGGCGTTGCTAGGCGGGGCGCTAATTGTGCTTGGTGTTCTGGTAAGCGAGCTAAAACTTAAACGTAAGCGCAAAAAAGCGGCGCTATCGTCGCTACCTGATGAAGAAGTGCGCACCTGAATGGCAAACCGATCGTTGTCGTCGGGCGGTTTTGCTATCCTGAGCGGCAAAATAGAATAAAGAGAGGGCGCATGGCACAAGGTGTGGCAGCATCAAAAGAGACCGGGCGGCGTGTTCGCGCCGTTGCGGCGAAAAAGCAGGCTATTTTATCCGCCGGGCTGGAGTTTTTCTCCCAGTTTGGCATCCACGGCACCACGATTGAACAGATAGCCGAGCGCGCGCAACTGTCTAAAACCAATCTTCTCTATTATTACCCGTCCAAAGAAGCGCTCTATATTGCGGTGCTCAAACAAATTCTGGATATCTGGCTCGCGCCGCTGCGAGCGTTCCGTGAAGATTTACAGCCGCTGGTGGCAATAAGCGAATATATCCGCCTGAAACTTGAGGTTTCCCGCGATTACCCGCAGGCCTCGCGGTTATTCTGCCTGGAAATGTTGCAGGGCGCACCGCTCCTGAAAGCTGAACTGACGGGTGATTTGAAATCATTGATCGACGAAAAATCGGCGATCATTGCCGGTTGGGTTGAGAGCGGCAAACTGGCGGAAGTGGATCCGCACCATTTGATCTTCATGCTGTGGGCAACCACGCAGCACTACGCCGACTTTGCAAGCCAGGTGGAAGCGGTGACCGGGAGTAATTTAAACGATGAAGAATTTTTCCGCCGCACGGTGGAAAACGTGCAGCGGATGATTATCGAAGGGATTCGGGTTCGCTAACGCGGAGGGAAAACGCAGCTCACATCCCCTTCTTCACAATGCATCGTGCTTTTCAATAACTCGTTGCGCTCGCGGGTTTTATCGGCCATGCATTGCGCGTGAACCATCGGCGCGACGGACGCCCCGTCAGCCCCGGAAGTTAAAAAAGCACAGTCGGCGTCGCGAAAAGCAATCCATGCATTTTGCGCCGCTTTTAACTGAGTTTTCTGGGTGTCAGTGGCGAGTTTCATCGCTTGCTGGTAGGTCTGATTAAGCAAAACATCCTGCTTTTTATATTCGTTGCCGTAGCACTCATTAAGACTTGCCTGCGAAGTGGCTGAGTCACAGCTATCGGCCAGCGCACCTGCGGATAACAACAAGCCGGAAAGCAGTAAACACACGCGTTTCATGTCAGAGAACTCCCCTTAATGTCGGGTGGCGCTGCGCTTACCCGGCCTACAAAAGGCCTTTGTAGAGCGGATAAGCGCCATCCACCAGATAGTGTTTAATCTACATGAGTTTAGCCGATTGTCATCAGACTGGCGTTACCGCCTGCCGCCGCAGTATTCACACTCAGCGAACGCTCAACGTACAAACGCTCCAGCAACAGATTCGTTTCACCCCGTGCAAAACCTTGCACCGAAACAATCGCGCCATCACGGGCTGCGACTTTTTCACATAACACGCGTAGCTGGTCGGAATCACCGTGATACATCCCCGCATCAAACGATGTGCTTAGCAGCGCATCTTCTTTGGCAAAATCGATCTGCTTTTGCACCCGTGACGGAAGGGCTTTGACCAGATCACGATGCAGTTTGTCATCAGCCCACAACGCACGGCTGCCAACGCTTGTGACGGCGGCCAGTTGCACCAGCGCATCTTGCTCGTTATCCGCGATACACAACACTCGCTCCCGCGGCATTAACGCGTAGGTGTTACGCTCCCCGGTTGGCCCCGGTAACTGACGCAGGGTGCCGCTTTGTGCCAGTTGGGCGAAACGTTCGCACACCGCTTTCAGCTCGCCTTTATTCGCTGACCATTGTGCCAACGCCTGGTGGGCTTCCTGAAGGCTTGCTTTAAGCGTGGTATCTACCGGCAATTCAGCATCCTGGCGATTGAGCGTGGTTTGCAGGGCGCTGTCCGGGCGGTTTGCCAGCAGGCGATACAGATACAGCGGGCCACCCGCTTTCGGGCCGGTGCCGGATAACCCTTCGCCGCCAAACGGCTGAACCCCAACAACTGCGCCCACCATATTGCGGTTCACATACATGTTGCCGACGTGGGCGGAGCCGGTCACCTGCGCGATAGTTTCATCAATACGGGTGTGCACGCCGAGCGTCAGGCCGTATCCGGCGGCGTTGATTTGGTTGATCAGCGCGTCCAGATTGCTGCGGTTGTAACGAACCACGTGCAGCACCGGGCCAAACACCTCTTTTTGCATCTCATCGAAACTTTCCAGCTCAATCAGCGTTGGCGCGACAAACGTCCCGCTCTGCCACTCTTTGGCATCCACGCTGTTATCGCGTGCGGCCTGGAACACTTTGCGGCCTTTGCTGCGCAGCGTCTGGATGTGTTGCTCAATATTCTCTTTCGCTTGCGCGTCAATAACCGGGCCGATGTCGGTAGTCAGGCGGCCTGGGTTGCCCATGCGGCATTCCGCCATGGCCCCGCGCAGCATTTGCAGCGTGTGCTCGGCGACATCTTCCTGAATACACAGCACGCGCAGGGCAGAACAGCGTTGCCCGGCGCTATCAAATGCCGACGCCACAACATCGACCACCACTTGTTCGGTCAATGCCGAGGAATCCACGATCATCGCGTTCAGACCGCCGGTTTCGGCAATCAGCGGCGTCGGGCGACCCTGGGGATCAAGGCGGTCAGCAATGTTACGTTGCAGCAGCGTGGCGACTTCGGTGGAGCCGGTAAACATCACGCCGCGCACGCGTTTGTCGCCGGTCAGTTGTGCCCCGACGGTTTCACCCCGGCCAGGCAGGAGTTGCACGACGCCTGCGGGCACACCGGCTTCCAGCAATATGGCGATACCTTGAGCGGCGATCAGCGGGGTTTGTTCAGCCGGTTTTGCCAGCACGCTATTGCCTGCCGCAAGGGCGGCGGCAATCTGGCCGGTGAAGATCGCCAGCGGGAAGTTCCACGGGCTGATACATACTACCGGCCCGAGCGGGCGGTGCGTTTCGTTATCGAAATCATCGTGCACCTGGCCTGCGTAGTAATGCAGGAAATCCACCGCCTCGCGCACTTCTGCAATGGCATTGCTGAAGGTTTTACCAGCTTCGCGCACCAGAATGCCAATGAGCTGCTGCATCTGGCCTTCCATAATGATCGCCGCGCGTTCAAGGATCGCGGCGCGTTCCTGCGGCGGAGTGGCGAACCAGATTGGCGCGTTGTTCACCGCGCTTTCCAGCGCCCGGGAAACTTCTTCGGCTGTTGCTTCGCGGGTGAAACCTACCACGTCATTCGGCTCTGCCGGGTTTTTCACCGCGACCAAATCGCCCGCGACAACGGCGTTTTCCAGAATCGGCAGCGCCTGCCATTTTTGTGCTGCGCTATTAAGCAGGGCAGAGGAGAGGGACGCCAGGCGATGTTCGTTCGCCAAATCCAGACCGCTGGAGTTGGTGCGATTGGCACCGTACAACTCTTTTGGCAACGGAATTTTTGGATGCGGCAGGCCGAGCTGGCCCTCTTTGCCCGCAATACCTTCGATGGCGGTGACCGGATCGGCAACCAGTTCGTCGAGCGGTAGCGTATTGTCGGCAATGCGGTTAACAAACGACGTGTTCGCCCCGTTTTCCAGCAGGCGACGCACCAGATAGGCGAGCAGCGTTTCGTGTGTGCCGACAGGGGCATAAATGCGGCAAGGGCGGTTGAGTTTGCCGTCCGCTATTTTGCCGACCACTTGATCGTAAAGCGGCTCACCCATGCCGTGCAGGCACTGGAATTCATACTGCCCTGGGTAGTAGTTTTGCCCCGCCAGGTTGTAGATTGCCGCCAGCGTATGAGCGTTGTGGGTGGCAAACTGCGGGTAAATCAGATTCGGTACCGCCAGCAGTTTTTTCGCGCAGGCCAGGTAAGAGATGTCGGTATAAACCTTACGCGTGTAAACCGGGTAACCTTCCAGGCCGTCCATCTGGGCGCGTTTGATTTCGCTGTCCCAATATGCACCTTTAACCAGGCGGATCATCAGGCGGCGACGGCTGCGCGAGGCTAAATCAACCAGGTAATCAATCACGAACGGGCAGCGTTTTTGATACGCCTGGATCACGAAGCCAATGCCGTTCCAGCCTGCAAGTTCCGGCTCGAAGCAGAGTTTTTCCAGCAGATCGAGGGAGATCTCCAGACGATCCGCCTCTTCGGCGTCGATATTAATCCCGATGTCATACTGGCGTGCCAGCAGCGTCAGGGATTTCAGGCGCGGATATAACTCTTCCATGACGCGATCGTACTGTGCGCGGCTGTAGCGCGGATGCAGCGCGGAAAGTTTGATGGAAATCCCCGGGCCTTCGTAGATTCCGCGCCCGTTAGAGGCTTTGCCAATGGCGTGGATGGCCTGCTGATAAGAGACCATGTAAGCCTGCGCATCGGCGGCGGTCAGCGCCGCTTCGCCCAGCATATCGTAGGAGTAGCGGAAGCCTTTTTCTTCCAGCTTGCGGGCGTTTGCCAGCGCTTCGGCGATGGTTTCACCGGTCACGAACTGCTCGCCCATCAGGCGCATCGCCATATCCACGCCTTTGCGGATTAATGGCTCACCGCTTTTGCTGATAATTCGATTCAGGGAGTGAGACAGGCTGGCTTCGTTATGCGTGGAAACCAGGCGACCGGTAAATAACAGCCCCCAGGTGGCCGCATTAACAAAGAGCGATGGGCTGCGGCCAATGTGCGAGTGCCAGTTACCGTTGCTGATTTTGTCGCGGATTAGCGCATCGCGCGTCGCTTTATCAGGAATGCGCAGTAGTGCTTCGGCGAGACACATCAGGGCCACACCTTCTTGTGAAGAAAGTGAAAATTCCTGCAATAAACCCTGTACCATGCCTGCCCGGCCGGTTGCGCTCTTTTGGTTGCGCAGTTTGTCGGCGAGTTGATAAGCCAGTTTATGGGTTTGTTCGGCGATAACAGGGGAAAGACGCGCCTGCTCAAGAATCATCGGCACGGCGTCCGTTTCCGGGCGACGCCAGGCGGCGGTGATGGCCGCGCGAGTTACGGACTGGGGCAGAATTTGCTCAGCAAAATCAAGGAAGGGCTGGTGAGGCTCTTCAACGTGCGCAGGGGCTTCTTCGCTTTCGTTCGCCGCACCCGCCAGCAGGGCAGGGAGTTCTGGCAATTCGTCGTTATTTTCCAGGCGTTCGAGATAGTTAAAAATAGCCTGTTTGATGAGCCAGTGTGGTGTGCGGTCAATGCGTGAAGCGGCGTGTTTAATGCGCTCGCGGGTTGCGTCGTCGAGTTTTACGCCCATGGTGGTGGCCATGCTGATGACTCCTTTTTATCCGTAAGCAGGCGGATAAACATTAAGAGGTTGAGTGAAGTTACGCAGCAATATCTATCATGTTGCAACTTTGTGCAACCTTGTTAAATGTGAGCCAGATAGCAAGGTGAAAAAAGAGTGAATTGTTAAATCATCAATAAGAAAAACGACTGGATGCACGACGCCTGATAAGTCGAATTATTGACCTGGTTAACACTCTTTGTGGGTGCAACCCTCAAAAACGTGAGCGAGTGCAACCTCCAGGAAAAAGCTATTTTTTGTACAGTGAATTTATTGTGAATGATGTGTTAAAACAGTTGCGAAGTGAAATTACTAAACTCCCTGAATAATTCGAATGGCAGCTATCACGGTGCCAGCTCAACGTGTGACGGGATAAAACTATAATCTGGAGAACTTGCATGACCATGAGTACACCAATGCTGGTGACCTTCTTCATTTATATCTTTGGCATGATATTAATTGGGTTTATCGCCTGGCGTTCTACCAAAAACTTTGATGATTACATCCTGGGCGGTCGCAGCCTGGGTAGCGTGGTCACTGCATTATCCGCAGGCGCGTCAGATATGAGCGGCTGGTTGCTGATGGGGCTGCCGGGGGCGATTTTCCTGTCCGGTATCTCTGAAAGCTGGATTGCCATTGGCCTGACGGTCGGCGCGTACATTAACTGGAAACTGGTTGCCGGGCGTCTACGTGTTCACACCGAAGTGAACAATAATGCGCTGACGCTGCCAGATTATTTCACCGGACGTTTCGAAGATAAAAGTCGCATCCTGCGGATTATCTCCGCGTTAGTTATTCTGCTGTTCTTCACCATCTACTGTGCCTCTGGCATCGTGGCCGGGGCGCGTCTGTTTGAAAGCACCTTCGGCATGAGCTATGAAACCGCACTCTGGGCGGGCGCTGCGGCAACCATCATTTATACCTTTGTCGGTGGATTCCTGGCGGTAAGCTGGACGGACACCGTGCAGGCGAGCCTGATGATTTTCGCGCTGATCTTAACGCCGGTGATGGTGGTGATTGCGGTCGGCGGTTTTGATGATTCACTGGCGGTTATCAAGCAAAAAAGCATTGAAAACATTGATATGCTGAAAGGCCTGAACTTTGTGGCGATCATCTCGCTGATGGGCTGGGGACTGGGCTACTTTGGTCAGCCGCATATTCTGGCGCGTTTTATGGCGGCAGATTCCCACCACACCATCGTTAATGCACGCCGCATCAGTATGACGTGGATGGTGCTGTGCCTGGGCGGTGCGTGCGCCGTGGGCTTCTTCGGTATTGCTTACTTCTCTAATAACCCATCGCTTGCGGGAGCGGTTAACCAGAATAGTGAGCGTGTGTTTATCGAACTGGCACAACTGCTGTTTAACCCATGGATTGCGGGCGTGTTGCTGTCTGCGATTTTGGCGGCGGTGATGTCAACCCTGAGCTGCCAATTGCTGGTGTGCTCCAGCGCGATTACTGAAGATCTGTATAAAGCGTTCTTCCGTAAAAATGCGGGGCAGAGCGAACTGGTTTGGGTCGGGCGCTTCATGGTGTTGCTGGTGGCGCTTATCGCTATTGCGCTGGCCGCTAATCCTGAAAACCGCGTGCTGGGTCTGGTGAGCTACGCCTGGGCAGGCTTCGGTGCAGCCTTCGGCCCGGTGGTTCTGTTCTCGGTCATGTGGTCACGCATGACGCGCAACGGCGCGCTGGCGGGTATGATTATCGGTGCGCTGACCGTTATCGTCTGGAAACAGTTCGGTTGGTTGGGCCTGTATGAAATCATCCCGGGCTTCGTGTTCGGTAGCGTCGGTATTGTGGTGGTCAGCCTGCTGGGCAAAGCGCCGAGTGCGTCGATGCAAAAACGCTTTGCCGACGCCGATGAAATTTACCACAGCGCACCGCCAACAAAGTTGCAGCCTGAGTAATCCCGGTACCCATAAACTCCCTCTAAGGCCGCCTTGTGCGGCCTTTTTTACAAGTGTTCATAAATAACTATATTCTCCGCTTGTGTTTATTTTTTGCGTAATGATAATCACAATCGTTTGGTTTTACTTTTCTTTACGTCTTTTGACCTGAGTTCACAGTTGGGGTGTCAGGAATGTTTGTTCCGTTTCTCATTATGTTACGCGAAGGGCTGGAAGCCGCGCTGATTGTTAGCCTCATTGCGAGCTACCTGAAGCGTACTCAACGCGGCCAGTGGATTGGCGTGATGTGGATTGGGGTTGTGGCTGCGGCAGCGCTCTGCCTGGCCTTGGGGATTTTCATCAACGAAACGACAGGTGAATTTCCGCAAAAAGAGCAGGAGCTTTTCGAAGGCATCGTTGCGGTGATCGCCGTCTTTATTCTGACCTGGATGGTGTTCTGGATGCGCAAAGTGTCGCGCAACGTGAAAGTCCAGCTCGAACAAGCGGTCGACAACGCGCTACACAGCAAAGGCAACCACGGCTGGGCGCTGATCTTAATGGTGTTTTTCGCCGTCGCCCGTGAAGGCCTGGAGTCGGTCTTCTTCCTGCTGGCGGCATTCCAGCAGGATGTGGGCATTATGCCGCCGCTGGGCGCGATGCTTGGCCTTGGCACCGCAATCGTGCTGGGTTTCCTGCTGTATTGGGGCGGTATTCGCCTGAACCTCGGTGTGTTTTTCAAATGGACCAGCCTGTTTATTTTGCTGGTGGCGGCAGGGCTTGCGGCGGGGGCGGTTCGCGCCTTCCACGAAGCCGGGCTCTGGAACCACTTCCAGGACATCGCCTTTGACCTCAGTAATGTTCTCTCTACCCATTCTCTCACCGGCACGCTGCTCGAAGGTATTTTTGGTTACCAGGAAGCGCCGACGGTAAGCGAAGTGGGAATGTACTTTATTTACCTGATCCCCGCGCTGGTGCTGTTTTTCATTCCCCCGCGCGTTAGCAGTCAGGCGACAAATAACGTTCGTTAATCATCTTGCGGCGAGCACATCGCCGCTTAGTTACAACATACTCTTGTTTTTAGGGATGGGTCATGACTACACATTTTCGTCGTAACGCGTTGCATGCTGCTCTGTTTGCGCTGGCTTCTTCTGCCTTTGCCGTGCAGGCGGCTGATGTTCCTCAGGTAAAAGTTTCTGTGACCGATAAACAGTGCGAACCGATGAACATTACGGTTAACGCCGGTAAAACACAGTTTATTATTCAGAACAACAGCCAGAAAGCGCTGGAGTGGGAGATCCTCAAAGGCGTGATGGTGGTTGAAGAGCGTGAAAACATCGCTCCTGGTTTCTCTCAGAAAATGACGGCTAACCTGCAAGCAGGTGAGTACGACATGACCTGTGGCCTGCTGAGTAACCCGAAAGGCAAACTGATTGTGAAAGCGGTGGGCGACCAGGCCGCACCGAAAAACGATCTGCTGGCATTGACCGGGCCAATCACCGAATACAAAACGTATGTCACGGCGGAAGTGGCCGAGTTAGTTAAAGGTACCAAAGCCTTTACCGATGCCGTGAAAGCGGGCGATATCGAAAAAGCGAAATCTTTGTACGCGCCAACTCGTCAGCATTACGAGCGCATCGAGCCTATCGCAGAGCTGTTCTCGGACCTCGACGGCAGTATTGATGCCCGTGAGGATGACTACGAGCAGAAAGCTAACGATCCGAAATTCACCGGTTTCCACCGTCTGGAAAAAGCGCTGTTTGGTGATAACTCCACCAAAGGCATGGAAAAATATGCCGACCAGCTAAATAGCGATGTGCTGGATCTGCAAACGCGCATTTCAGAGCTGGCCTTCCCGCCGAGTAAAGTGGTTGGTGGCGCTGCAGGCCTGATTGAAGAAGTCGCGGCCAGCAAAATCAGCGGGGAAGAAGATCGCTACAGCCACACCGACCTGTGGGATTTCCAGGCTAACGTTGATGGTGCGCAGAAAATCGTTAATCTGCTGCGTCCGTTATTGACCAAAGATAATGCACCGCTGCTGGCAAAAGTGGATGCCAATTTCAAGAAAGTGGACACGATTCTCGCTAAGTACAAAACCAAAGACGGTTACGAGACGTATGACAAACTGACTGACGCGGACCGTAATGCGTTGAAAGGGCCGGTAACCGCCCTGGCTGAAGATTTGTCGCAACTGCGTGGCGTACTGGGTCTGGACTAAGTTCGATGGAAGAAAAAACTAAACACGGCGGCCACCAACCGGGGCGCCGTCAGTTACTGAAAAGTTTGGGCGCGCTGGGTGGCGCCCTTGCCTTCACCGGTGGTTGCCCCGTGGCGCATGCCGCTAAACAAGAAACGTCGCCTGGCACTTTGCCGCCTGACGCTCGCATGGAAAAGCAGCCGTTTTACGGTGTACATCAGGCAGGCGTGCTAACTCCGCAGCAGGCCTCGATGATGCTGGTTGCCTTCGACGTGTTGGCCAGCGATAAAACCGATCTCGAGCGTTTGTTCAAATTGCTGACCGCACGCTTCGATTTCCTCACCACCGGTGGCCCGGCGCCGGATACGCCAAATCCACGTATGCCGCCAATGGACTCAGGTATTCTTGGGGCGCAAATTTACCCGGATAACCTGACTATCACGCTGTCTGCGGGGACGTCGCTGTTTGACGAACGTTTTGGCCTGCAAGGGCAAAAGCCGAAAAAGCTGCAAAAGATGGAGCGTTTTGCCAATGACTCGCTGGATGCCAGTCTGTGCCACGGTGATTTATTGCTCCAGATTTGCGCCAATACCGCCGACACAGTTATCCACGCCCTGCGCGACATCATCAAACACACGCCGGATTTGCTGAGTGTGCGCTGGAAACGGGAAGGGTTTATCTCTAACCACGCCGCGCGCAGCCGAGGCAAAGAGACGCCTATCAACCTGTTAGGGTTCAAAGACGGAACGGCGAATCCAAATAGCGAAGATAAACCGCTGATGGATAATATTGTGTGGGTGACGCCAGACCAGCAGGAGCCCGCGTGGGCGGTCAGCGGCAGTTATCAGGCCGTGCGCATTATACAGTTCCACGTTGAGTCCTGGGATCGAACGCCGCTTAAAGAGCAGCAGACAATTTTTGGCCGCGATAAACACAGTGGTGCACCGCTCGGCATGAAAAACGAGCACGATGAGCCGGATTATGCAGCCGATCCCAATGGAAATGTGATTGCGCTGGATGCGCATATTCGCCTGGCCAACCCGCGCACGAAAGAGACGCAATCAAATCTGATGATGCGCCGTGGTTATAGCTATTCATTGGGTGTGTCCAAATCCGGGCAGCTGGATATGGGGCTGCTGTTTGTCTGCTTCCAGCACGATCTTGAAAAAGGTTTTCTGGCGGTGCAGCAGCGTCTTAACGGTGAAGCGTTGGAGGAGTATGTGAAGCCGATTGGCGGCGGGTATTTCTTCGTAATGCCGGGTGTTAAAGACAGGGAGCATTATTTAGGGCAGGGGCTGATAGAAGCCTGATCTGGTAATACTGATATCACCGTCATCCTAACCTTCTCCCTTTCGGGAGAAGGGATAGTTCCGAGAGGAAGCTGTGGGTAGTTTTCTCCCACTACTGGGGGAGAGGGGCGGGGTGAGGTCGTCCTGAACTCATATATCCCGTCCCCTTCGCCTATTATTTACTGTTTCCTTTCATTGTTATCACCAGCATAATTTTGCCCTTGATTAACCCGTTCAACATGTCCATTTGAATATTTAAAGCGCAATTCATTATCGATTACGATAATTGAATTGGCTTTTCCCCATGAGACCCATGTAATCTGTGAGCCTCCGGCATGACCTGAGGAAAACCAGTTAGAAATTAAAGGTTTACCACTTGTCAGGTCAAGAATGACATTCATAGCACATCGTGAGCCTGGTTTATCTGGATAACACGGGTCATCTGAAACATACGAAATAGTGGCTTTTGATATGAGATATTTCTTTTCCTTTACGATGTAATCAGCGTTTTCTGTATCTATAACTATGTAATCATCTTTTGCTTTATATATTTCTTTGCCATTAAGCGTAAGGTGAGAGTATCCATCATCAGAATGATACCGTGTTCTCTGTTCGAGAGGGCCTAGAGTTGTATTTATACAGTCTGAAGTCGCAGGGTGACAGTCAGCAAAACTCATTGTAGGGTTGACTAAGAATAGTAGTAGGCTTAATGATTTGTTATTCACAATTATATCACCCTGTAATTTTTTTGGATTTTTAATAGATCAGGTAACTGCTATTTTACATCACTACTATTGCCAGTAGCATCTTTCACTTTAGTAACTCTCTCAATATGTCCATTTGAATATTTAAACCGCAATTCATTATCGATTACGATAATTGAATTGGCCTTTCCCCATGATACCCATGTAATCTGTGAGCCTCCTCCTGATTCAGAAAAAAATTCATTAGAAAATACAGGTTTTCCGCTCGTTAAATCCAGAATAACATTCATACTACAATATGATGTAGATTTATCTGGATTACACGGGGCATCTGAAACATACGAAATAATGGCTTTCGTTATCAGATATTTTTTCTCTTTTAAAGAATAATCCGCATTGCTTGTATTTAAAACCATATAACTGGTTTTTGCCTTATATATATCTTTACCATTCAGGGTTATATGAGAATAGCCGTCTCCAGAATTAACCTTTGACGTTAGTTCAATAATGCCTAATGTTGTGATCTCACAGTCTGAATTAGCAAGACGGCAATCAGAAAAGCTAATGGCAGGAAGAGCTAGAAATAGTAGCGTACTTAATATTTTTTTGTTCATAAGTAACCTTTTGGCTAAATTTTACTCAATATATCAATCAGTTTTGTATCTTCTTGTTTGGGCGGGTTAATTAACTCAGAGCAAAAATAGATACCGAGATTAATATTGTTGTTTATATATTCTGTCAACCATGATCTATGGGCCTTAATATAACCCCCATGAGTTTTACAGTTTTTAGCCGCGGATTTAACCCCAATCTGAGCTTTCAGTAATCTCTCTGCTTTATCTTCGGTTATCTTGTTTTTGATAAATAATTTTGCATCACTTAATCCGAGATGATGAGTCAGATAGATTAATTTAGCTTTCTCGGCGTCGCTCAGTTCGTCAATATTATAACCTGCATTTTTCAGTGATGCTAAATTGGCTATTCCGTAATCCACTGCGGCCATAATTGCATATTCTGGTTTAAATCTGAGATCCAGCCATTGCTGTACAGCATATGACGCTTTGCGTGGATAAGGTGTTTTTCCTGTAATAAAACGTTCTGTTTTGAGTTCATCTAAAGTTTTCCAGACATCAGGAGAGGCTTCAAATTTTTTAGTGTATTTAATTTCGCCTTTTTTGTTTTTTATTTCCACTCCATTTTTATCCAGCATAGGTTTATCTGCTAAAAATCCTTTTTCATAGGCTTTTTCATAGAGATAAGTTCCCTCTCTGAAGGTTTCTGACATCCATGATCCATTTAAAAACTGCGTCATGCCAGCAGCAGAACTTTTATATAAAGTGATTTCGTTCGTGGTGTTCTTCGAGTCAATACAAATGGAGTTCGGGTTCCAGACTCCTCCTGTATATTTTGCCGCTTCTGCACTGATCACTGCTGCAATGCTTTGTGGAATAATTCCGCTTCTCTCGGATGCGGCAATAATTTGGTTCCAGTAAATAATATTTTTGCTTAAAAATAAGTCATAACTGTTCGGGCAGACATGAGTTATATGAATTCTTGGGCCTCCCAGTGGATCTCGACCTGCATCCACTTTGTTAATATCTTTACTTGAATTACCTACACTTCCAGCCGATCCTGTTAAGGCTATGCTTTTGCCTTTCACCCGGACTTTGGGACTGGACAGGATAATGTCGAACTTTCCATATGATGAGGTAAAACTGGCCACCTCTTTTATCTTTCCGGCTGCACTGGAAACAAAAACCTTCAACTCAGCCTCAGC
Organism: Buttiauxella gaviniae; assembly: GCF_040786275.1. NCBI lineage: Bacteria > Pseudomonadati > Pseudomonadota > Gammaproteobacteria > Enterobacterales > Enterobacteriaceae > Buttiauxella > Buttiauxella gaviniae. The sequence goes on along the minus strand of NZ_JBFMVT010000002.1, from coordinate 289,160 downwards.
TTTAGTGGTGAGATCTTCTATTTTACCCATTCCATCAGTAATGGATTCATACACATCACCCAGCCCTGATACAATTTTAATTTTCAAACCTGCAATGGGTTGCTCAATTAAATCTTCAAAAGAAAATGACAAAGTGCATTGATCGTCAATTTGTTCATCTCCACTACTTGGGTAAGAGTAGTGCTGCGGTGGGATCTTTATTATCTGCCCTGGATAAATTAATGAGGGGTTCTTCAATCCATTAAAAGAAGTCAGGGCTTCGACGGAACAATAATTTTCCTTAGCAATTTTCCCAAGCGTATCACCCTTATGAACAATAACGCTTTCTTGTTCAGGTGATAATGACTCTATATCGTCGAGGGGGACAGGTTTGTTTTCCTGATCAATATAGCATTTCCAGGCTGCTGACCATCCCAGCAAACCATCGTATTCTTTTGGCTTATTATGTGGTTTATCAAAAATTGGTGTTGGTTGAGAATTCATACTCTTATTACCTTACATAAATGGTTTATACACAAGCTCATTGCTCTGAATACCATCAAGCCCTTTCAGCGATGCAAACATATGATTCAAGTCAGGTTCAGGTTCGGATGATTCAGATCCTGCATGGTTTTGTTGTGGCTCTTGGTTTTCATCTTGCTGTGACCCGGACAACCCACCATCATCATCCTCCAGCGGACTCAGCATCGCCGGTTGCAGCGTCGGGACCGGTGTCCCCGGACTGCCGCCGCCGTTGAGGTTGATTTTCGGCCCCGTGATATCGATGCCCGCAGGGTGAATGACGATAAACGAGGCGCCCACCTGCAGGGTGATTTTGCTTTGGCTTTTCAGGGCAATATCGCCCTGAACGTCAATGCCCAGCGCCCCGGCAATCTTCTGCGCCAGGTCGTCTTTCACCTCCAGGCTGTATTTCCCTTTCACCAGGCTGACGTGGTCTCCGGTGGTGGTGTGCGCCTGCTTTCCTTTTACCGTGATTTTTCTGTCGTTCGCCACGTACAGCGCGTCATCGTGACCAACATTTTCTGTGCGGTCGTGTGCCACCCTCAGCGTCTGGTCATTACCGACGTTTGTCTTCCGGTCATGCGCGACGCTGAGGGTTGTGTCGTGTCCGGCGGCATTTTCTTTGCCCACCGTTACCGTCTGCCCCAGCCCGACGGTGATGCTCTGGTTGTTGCCGATGGTTTCGGTGTGGTCGGCTTTCACCTCCGTGTCACGGTTGTTCAGCACCACCGTCTTCATGTCCTTCTGGGCATGCATCGACAGCAGCTCCTGATTGGTCTCATCCTCGAACATCAGCTCGTTGTAGCCGCTGCCTTTGTAGGTCTGGGAGCGGATAGCCATCTGCGTTCGGGTGCCCGGCAGGTCGCCCGGGGCGCGGTTGCCGGCGTGGTAGGTGCGCCCGGTGATAATCGGCTGGTCCGGGTCGCCGTTGAGGAAATCGACAATCACTTCCTGGCCGACGCGCGGGATGGCGATGTTGCCGAATCCGGCGCCCGCCCACGCCTGCGAGACGCGTATCCAGCACGAGCTTTTCGCATCGGCCTGGTTGTAGCGGTCCCAGGCGAATTTCACCCGCACCCGCCCGTGCTCGTCGCAGAAGATTTCCTCCCCCGGCGGGCCGGTGACGATGGCGCTTTGCGGGCCGTCGACCCGCGGTTTGAGAGGGGGCTGTGCGCGCCAGGTCTGAACGGCGGGGATGACGCTGAAGCTGTTGGTGAGCGTGGTGCCCTGGCCTTCGCTCCCGGTGAGCGCCTGCGGCTGGCTGCCGGTTAACGTACAGGACACCACCTGCCACAGGTCGTTGAGGTCTGCGCGCGGGTGGTCCGTCAGGCTGAAGCAGCGCCCCGGCTGGAGCCGGGGTGAGTTGCTGGTGCCGGTGGCGTAGTCCACGTCGCTGCGCCAGCCCTCCACCTGATATTTCGCAAAATCCGCCCCGCGCTGCGCGTCCTTGAAGCGCCCTGGATAGTCAAAAATCTCGTACACCGCCCGCTGGTTGGGCATCTCCGACGGGCGGTGATTAAACTGCCCGGGCCAGAGCGGGGCTTTGAAGGTGTAGTCCCGGGTGGTGACCTGCGCCGGGCGGATTTGTGCGCGGCGGCAGAAGCTGTTGATGCAGTAGCGGCTGGATTCATTCGCGCCGTTGGGGTTATACGGCAGCGGGTCGAGTCTGCGCAGCACGCGGCTGTCATCGGCGAAGGTCAGTTTCTGCAGGTTGCGCTCCAGATATTCTTCCTCGCAGAAGAAAATCCCCTCTTCGGCGGCCAGCCGGGCGATGAAGTCGAAGTCGGTTTCCTGATACTGGACGCAGAACTCACGGAAAGGGTGCGGGCGGCGGAACAGCGCGTCGTGGGTGAGCACGCCCGTCTCCTTGAGCAGCGTCTGAAAGATGGCGCGGATATCGACATTCTGGAAGCTGCGGCAGTTCTGCCGCTGGGAGCTGCGCCAGAGCTCCGGGCGCATGGTTATGTGATACAGCGTCTGGTGTCTGCCGGTGTTGCCCTGCTCGCAGAAGGTCACGATACCGCGCAGGCGGCGCTTAATCTCCTCGCCCTGCCGGATAATCAGCGTCCCCCCCTGGTCGAGGACTTTACGGAATTCCAGGGCCGGGTTGCTACTGGCGAGGGTCAGCTCAAGGCGAAACAGGGAGGAGAGGGACTGGGTGAGCTGAAAGCCCACCACGGCAAAGGTGTCATCCGGGGTCCGCCCGGCGGTAAAGGTAAAGCGGGTGCCGTCACTGGCCATTTTGTTATTCCTTTCCTGTCCGTGGATGTATTGACCAGGCCATGATGTTTTTTATTAATCATAACTCGGGTAAATATAATAAAATCAAATTGATAGGCAGTTAATTTGGCGTGTAAAAATAGGGCTAGATTGAGATGAAAACCTCGACTTCCATCACAAAACAAAAGATTTAAAAATAGGGAATCGGACATGGAATGACTATGTGTCTGCTTCCCAGGTGGAGGCGCAAATATGTCCCCCTGAAAAAGGGGGGGCATGCCCACCAATACCCAAATCCTTTCCCTGCTAATTTTTCATTTGCTAACAATTTGCCTGCCTGATATTCACCTGATTTCTCTATGGCTATATCTTTGATATAAAACTGTAATAGTTTTATGCCATAACAGAGTGAGGCGCATGGCGAAGCGTAAATGTTGAATTAAAGTGAAATAAAAGTTGCAATTAAGATAAAATTTGATGTACTTAAAGCACTAGCGGTAGTTCCCGGCTGTGAATTTAATCACATTGGAGATCGCGAATGGTAGGGTCCTGTACTGGACGATTGAAAAAACATCTTACCCGCACCAACCAGCGCGGAGGCCTCTCCTCCGGCTTTGCTATCTTCACCGCTAAATTTCCTGATTCCACAACTAACCAACGTGTCAACGATGCGCTAAGCGGCGGCTATCGCCTGACTGGTGCATCCTCTCAACCGGCAGTTACTGGCTTAAAAGGAAGCCAAACCTCATCCGTTAGTAAGCATAATCGCGCCCTATGTAGTGACGCGGGAAATGAAACCAACTGTAAGGTGCCATCCATGGGAAGACAGAAAGCAGTGATCAAAGCTCGTCGTGAAGCAAAACGTGTGCTGAGACGGGATTCGCGCAGCCATCGGCAACGCGAAGAGGAATCGGTCACCACGCTTGTGCAGATGAGCGGCGTAGAATCTATCGGTATGGCAAGAGATTGCCGTGATAACTCCCCAATAGCTGCGCGAAATGAGGCTCAGGAGCACTATCTTAATGCCATCGAGAAAAAGCAGCTGATATTCGCCACCGGTGAAGCTGGATGCGGCAAAACCTATATCAGCGCGGCGAAAGCCGCAGAGGCCCTGATACATAAGGATGTCGACAGGATAATTGTGACCCGACCGGTCCTGCAAGCTGACGAAGATCTCGGCTTCTTACCCGGGGATATTTCGGAAAAATTCGCCCCTTATTTCCGCCCAGTGTATGACATCCTGGTGCGTCGTTTAGGGTCGTCTTTTATGCAGTATTGTCTGCGTCCCGAAATTGGCAAAGTAGAGATTGCGCCGTTCGCCTATATGCGCGGACGTACCTTCGAAAATGCGGTGGTTATTCTTGACGAGGCGCAGAATGTCACCGCCGCGCAAATGAAGATGTTCTTAACTCGTCTCGGGGAAAACGTAACGGTCATCGTCAATGGCGATATCACGCAATGTGATTTGCCACGCGGCGTACAGTCCGGTCTGAGCGACGCTCTGGCGCGTTTTGAAGAGGATGAAATGGTCGGTATCGTTCGTTTTGGCAAACAAGATTGTGTGCGCTCAGCCCTTTGCCAGCGCACGTTGAATGCCTACGACTGATTTCTGGTGTAATAGAATTGTAAAGCCCAAACAGCGTTTGGGCTTTTTTCTTTGCGCGAATTATTTGCCCAAAATGTGAAGGGTATCAAAACGAATGGTCAAGGAGAGACAATTTGTAGAGAATCAGAATTATCCTCCTGCCCAATGCATGCCGTATACTTTCTTCAATCAGAGACGACAGTCTCTCTTCGTAAACCCGCTTTGGAAGGGCAACAATGCGCAGCGGAAGTCCGTTACAGCGTATTGCTACTTGAGGAAGAACTTATGCAAAAGAAGAAAATTTACCTGTTCTGCTCCGCTGGTATGTCAACCTCGCTGTTAGTCTCAAAGATGAAAGCGCAGGCCGAAAAGTATGAAGTGCCGGTAGAGATTGAAGCTTTTTCGGAATCACTGGCAGGTGAGAAGGGCAAGGAAGCAGATGTTGTTTTATTGGGCCCACAAATTGCCTACAAACTTCCGGATATTCAAAGATTGTTGCCCACCAAACCTGTCGAAGTTATTGACTCTGTGATGTACGGTAAAATTGATGGGTTGGGTGTGTTAAAAGCGGCCGTGGCAGCAATTAAGAAAGCGGCGGCAGCACAATAGTACGTATATTTTATTGTTGTAATTATTTTATTTTCCGTCAAAGAGCGACCTTACACCTACAGCCGTAATAGCAATTACGGCTTTCAAGGATATTAATAATATGAGTAAAGTCATTGATTCGCTTGAAAAGGTACTCCTGCCTTTTGCTGTAAAAATAGGAAAGCAGCCGCACGTTAATGCCATTAAAAATGGTTTTATTAAATTAATGCCATTAACCCTGGCTGGGGCAATGTTTGTTCTGATTAACAACGTATTTCTGAGTTTTGGCGCAGGTTCATTTTTTTACTCGTTAGGCATCCGTTTAGACCCCTCGACCATTGAAACCCTAAATGGGTTCAAAGCTATCGGCGGCAATGTGTACAACGGTACACTAGGTATTATGTCGCTGATGGCTCCTTTTTTCATTGGTATGGCGTTAGCCGAAGAGAGAAAAGTCGATCCACTCGCCGCAGGTTTATTATCCGTCGCAGCATTTATGACGGTTACACCTTATAGCGTAGGTGAAGCCTATGCGGTTGGTGCAAACTGGTTAGGTGGTCAAAATATTATTTCCGGTATTATTATCGGTCTGGTCGTTGCTGAGTTATTTACTTTTGTTATTCGTCGAAATTGGGTTATTACGCTGCCGGATAGCGTGCCGACTTCGGTATCGCGTTCATTCTCAGCATTAATTCCAGGTTTTATTATCCTGTCTATTTTCGGGATTATTTCCTGGCTGCTGGCGAATCACGGTAGTAACTTCCACCAGATTATAATGGACTCAATTTCTACACCGCTGGCTTCAATGGGTGGCGTAGTAGGCTGGGCCTATGTGGTGTTCAACTCCCTACTGTGGTTCTTTGGTGTACACGGTTCTCTGGCGCTTACCGCTCTGGACAACGGCATTATGACTCCATGGGCACTGGAAAACATCGCGCTGTATAACCAGTACGGTTCTGTTGATGCGGCGATTGCGGCGGGTAAACAGTTCCACTTCTGGGCGAAACCAATGCTCGACTCCTACATCCTGTTGGGTGGTTCTGGGGCAACGTTGGGTCTGATTATCGCTATCTTTATCGCTTCACGCCGTGCGGATCACCGTCAGGTAGCAAAACTGGCACTGCCATCAGGCATCTTCCAGATTAACGAACCTATCCTGTTCGGTCTGCCAATTATCATGAACCCGGTGATGTTTATCCCGTTCGTCCTGGTGCAGCCGATTCTGGCAGCCATCACGCTCGCGGCTTACTCGATGGGGATTATTCCACCGGTCACTAACCTGGCTCCGTGGACCATGCCTACCGGTTTGGGTGCCTTCTTTAACAGTAACGGCAGTATCGCAGCCCTGTTGGTCGCCTTGTTTAACCTCGGTGTCGCAACGCTCGTGTACATGCCATTCGTTCTTCTCTCTAACAAAGCGCAGGCGGTTATTGAAGAAGAAGAAAGCGAAGAAGATATCGCTAACGCACTGAAATTTTAAGTAGCTTTGGTTGGGGATGCACAATCCCCAACCGCTTTAAAATACCGGGAGAGAATGATGTTCGATCTGGATAGCGTAGTAGAAAACGAAGCCGAAATTAACGATTTAGAAGAAGTGGTGATGGGGTTAATTGTTAACTCCGGCCAGGCTCGCAGCCTTGCTTATACGGCACTGAAAATCGCGAAAACCGGCGACTTTGAGAAAGCGTGGGAATTAATGGATCAATCTCGTCTGGCCGTTAACGAAGCGCATTTGGTGCAAACCAAATTGATTGAAGCGGACCAGGGCGAAGGCAAAACCAAAGTGAGCCTGGTGTTGGTTCATGCACAAGACCACCTGATGACCTCCATGCTTGCACGTGAACTGGTCACAGAACTTATTGAGCTTCATGAGAAAATAAAATAAGTTAAGGAGTTCTAATGCAGCCACCGGTAGTCAGTATGGAAATCAACACGGCACACGAGAGTCAGCTTTTTGATGGTCAACATTTCCACATGTTCATCCACAATAAAGTTGAGAGTGTTTCCGGGTTGCATCAGCATGATTATTATGAATTTACGGTGGTGTTGACAGGACGTTATTATCAGGAAATAAACGGTAAACGTGTGCTGCTGGAAAGAGGGAGTTTTGTTTTCATTCCGCTCGGTTCCTACCATCAAAGTTTTTATGACTTTGGCGCAACGCGAATTCTGAATGTCGGTATCAGCAAAGCTTTTTTTGAACAGCATTACTTACCGTTATTTCCGGCATGTTTTATTGCTTCACAGGTTTATCAGATTAAAAATGAATTTCTGGCTTATATTGAATCTGTGACCGCATCATTAAACTTCCGTCAGGGCGAGTTTAATGAGTTTCTCGAAATGGTGACGTTTTATGTGGTTAACCGCCTGCGTCATCATAAAGAATCTGAGTCAGGCGGTGATATTCCGGTCTGGCTAAAAAACACCGTTGAGCAGATGCATGGCAAAGCGATGTTTGGTGATAAAGCTTTAGTGAATATGGTTGAGCTGTCTGGAAAGTCGCAGGAATATTTAACCCGCGCCACACAGCGCCATTACAGCAAAACACCGATGCAAATTATCAATGAGATAAGAATCGACTTTGCTAAAAAACAGCTGGAAATTACCAACTATTCTGTGACCGATATTGCTTTCGAATCAGGTTACAGCAGCGCCAGTATGTTTATTAAAAACTTTAAAAAGTTAACGTCGTTTACACCGCAGCATTATCGGAAGCAATTATACAGTATTAAATAATCTGTATGCCCATTTTAATTATATATACCCAATAGATTTCAAAGTGCAGGAAGACGGCAAATGAGAGAATCCCGATGAGCTTACTAAAATAAGTTATTCGGGTGAACGAGAGCAGCCAACGCACCTCCAATTTGAAAGATGAAGGGTATATTGCAATAAACTTGTACCGGAGTCCTCATGAGTAAAAAATTGAAAGTCGTCACTATCGGTGGGGGCAGCAGCTATACCCCTGAATTACTCGAAGGTTTTATTAAACGTTACGAAGAATTGCCGATCAGCGAATTATGGCTGGTTGATGTTGAGGCGGGCAAAGAGAAACAAGATATTATCTTTGATCTTTGTTTGCGTATGATCGAACGCGCGGGTGTACCGATTGCACTGTATAAAACACTCGATCGCCGTGAAGCGTTGGTCAATGCCGATTTTGTCACTACCCAATTGCGTGTAGGGCAGCTTAAAGCCCGTGAGCTTGATGAGCGTATTCCGCTCAGCTACGGCTATTTAGGCCAGGAAACCAACGGTGCAGGCGGTCTCTTTAAAGGTCTGCGAACCATTCCAGTGATTTTCGACATCATTAAAGACGTGCAAGAAATTTGCCCGAATGCCTGGGTTATTAACTTCACCAACCCGGCCGGTATGGTGACGGAAGCCGTCTATCGCCACACAGATTTCAAGAAGTTCATCGGCGTATGTAACATCCCGGTGGGCATGAAAATGTTCATCAAAGATGTTTTAAAACTCGCCCCAACCGATGAGCTCAATATCGACCTGTTCGGCCTGAACCATATGGTGTTCATCAAAGATGTGCTGGTTAACGGAACCTCTCGCTTTGATGAACTGCTTGATGGCGTGGCGTCGGGTACGCTGACCGCCGGTTCGGTGAAAAACATTTTTGACTTGCCGTTTAGCGAAGGGCTGATCCGCTCTCTGCGCCTGCTGCCATGCTCTTATTTGCTCTACTACTTCAAGCAAAAAGAGATGCTCGCCATCGAAATGGGCGAATTCTACAAAGGCGGCGCCCGCGCAACGGTTGTGCAGAAAGTTGAGAAACAACTGTTCGAGCTTTACAAAGATCCGGCTTTGAACGTGAAGCCGAAAGAGCTGGAGCTGCGCGGCGGGGCCTATTATTCCGATGCGGCCTGTGAAGTGATCAGCGATATCTACAATGACAAGCAAAGTGAGCACTACGTTAACGTGCCGCACCACGGTCATGTTGATAACATTCCTGCGGACTGGGCGGTTGAAATGACCTGTACCATTGGCCGTGATGGGGCAACACCTTCACCGCGCATCACCCATTTTGATGAAAAAGTGCTGGGCCTTATCTATACCATCAAAGGCTTCGAAGTGGCGGCAAGCGAAGCTGCTCTGAGCGGCAACTTTAATGATGTTCTGCTGGCGCTGAATTTAAGCCCGCTGATCCACTCGGATAAAGACGCTGAGAAAATTGCCCGGGATATGCTGCTTGCACATGAAGCGAATCTGCCAAACTTTGCGCAGGCAATTGCTGCACTTAAATAACCGGAAGCCTTCCCTGTAAAGGGAGGGCTGCCTGGCGAGGCGACAATGGATAAGTTATTAATTGTTAATGCGGACGATTTTGGGCTCTGCAAAGCGCAAAATTACGGAATTATCGAGGCATTTACCCACGGCGTCGTGACATCGACTACCGCAATGGTGAATGCCGCCGGTATTAAACACGCGGTTGAACTGAGTGCAAAACATCCAGGGCTTGGGGTGGGGATGCACTTTGTGCTGACGCTGGGGCGGCCTCTGTCTGCCATGCCTGGGCTTGTGGATGAGAAGGGTGAGCTGGGCAAATGGATTTGGCAGCGAGCAGAAGAGAACGCGCTGCCGCTGTCAGAGATCGAGCATGAGCTGGAATGCCAGTTCGCGCGGTTTATCGAATTGTTTGGCCGTGCGCCAACGCATATTGATAGCCACCACCATGTTCATATGATTCCCCAGATTTACCCCATCGTTGCGGCCTTTGCAAAAGAGAAGGGCATACCCGTGCGTTTCGATTATGACGCGGCTCGGGCATGTGGCATTGAGCTGCACGATGTCAAAACCACTCAGGGTTTTGACAGTGGTTTTTATGGGGATGCGATATCGGAAGCGCTGTTCCTTGAGATTTTGGACCGTGCTATGGCTCGCGACGAGCAATCGTTAGAGATCATGTGCCACCCTTCCTTTATCGATAACACTATTCTGGCGAGCAAGTACTGCTACCCGCGCCTCGCGGAGCTTGATGTGTTAACGGCGGCCTCGCTGAAATATGCAATAGCCGAGCGCGGTTATCGCCTGGCAACGTTTAAAGATCTCTGAGGGCGCAAGGGCGATGGCTCATGCCAATTGCCCTTTTTGCCATTAACGGCTGTCATGAAGATTTTTTCAGCATCACCAGCAGGTTATCGACCACGTCGGGTGCCTGCTCATAAAGATTTAAATTTTCCGGCTGCATCAACCAGTTCTTGATGATACCGCTGAAGTAACCCTGGATAAGGGTTATAGTCAGTTCAATATTGGTATTAACCGGAATCTGCCCTTTCGAAATACAATTCCGCAATATTTTTTTCACTCTCTCGCGATTAAACCAATATCGTTCTCTAATTTCTCTCTCAGAATACATTTCACCTGTAAATTCGCATGAATGGTAAAGAATTTGTAATAACTCATGCTGGCGGCGGTCTGTGGAGATAACTTTTAATGTTTCAATGGTTACCTCTCGTAATAACTGTAAATCATCATCCTGAAATTTAGGTTTCAGTTTTCTTCTTATTTCCTGAGAGATGCAGGGCTGAATATTCCATATTTCATTGAAAAGAGAAATTTTGCTATCAAAATGCCAGTAGATAGCACCGCGAGTCATGCCCGCCGCGTCTGCAATATCCGCAAGAGTGGTGGTTGAGACGCCTTTTTTAGCAAATAGTGTGATAGCAACATCAATCAGATGCTGACGCGTTTTTAGCGCATCTGCTTTTGTTTTTCTTGCCATGATAAATAAACCCTTCGTGTAGGTTGGTTACAAGAATTAACAGATTTAAATATTGTTCTTCTTATTGGTTATTCATCTAATTAAAAAACGAATTATTGTGGGCTTTAAATTTTTCTATGTCCAGTGGCGAAATGGCGCGTTATACATACACGAACGAATAATTAATTGATAAAGCCTCTGTTAAACTCCTCTTCTCTATATCCATTACAGAGCTAGACCTTTAACAGGGAATTTTTCTACATGGCTAAGTTTTTTATCGAGCGCCCCATATTTGCCTGGGTGCTGGCGATCATTTTGATGCTGGCCGGTGTGCTGTCCATTATCAATTTGCCGGTGGCGCAGTACCCGACAATAGCCCCTCCTGCGGTGGCTATTAACGCAACTTATCCAGGCGCTGATGCCAGTACCGTTCAGGATACGGTGACGCAAGTCATTGAACAGAATATGAACGGCCTGGACAACCTGATGTACATGTCTTCCACAAGCGATGCCTCGGGCAGCGTGACCGTGACGCTGACGTTTAAATCAGGTACCGACCCGGATATTGCTCAGGTTCAGGTGCAAAATAAACTGCAACTCGCCATGCCTTTATTGCCGCAAGAAGTGCAGCAGCAGGGGATAAGCGTTAAGAAATCTTCCAGTAGTTTCCTGATGGTGGCTGGTTTTATCTCTCAAGACGGCAGCATGAGTCAGGATGATATTGCAGACTATATTTCCTCGAATATTAAAGATCCCATTAGTCGTACGGCAGGGGTCGGTGATGTGCAGTTATTCGGCGCGCAGTATGCGATGCGTATCTGGCTCGACCCCAACCAACTCAATAAATATCAGCTCACTACACTTGATGTGATCAACCAGATTAGAACCCAGAATGCGCAGGTAGCCGCCGGGCAACTGGGGGGAACGCCTGCTATGCCGGGCCAACAGCTCAACGCATCTATTATTGCCCAGACGCGTTTACGCGATCCGGAGCAATTTGGGCATGTCCTGCTGAAGGTGCAGCCAGACGGTTCCAAAGTTGAATTGCGCGATGTCGGGCGCATTGAGTTGGGGGGGGAAAACTACAACGTTATTGCCCGTTACAACGGAAAACCCGCCGCTGGTCTGGGAATTAAACTTGCCACCGGCGCGAACGCGCTCGATACCGCCAAAGCGGTGCAGACACAAATGGCCCACTTACAGCCCTATTTCCCGCACGGGTTGAGCGTCGTCTACACCTACGATACGACACCGTTTGTCAAAATCTCTATTCGCGAAGTATTCAAAACGCTGCTCGAAGCCATCGTGCTGGTGTTCCTGGTGATGTATCTGTTTTTACAGAACATCCGCGCCACGCTGATCCCTACTATAGCCGTGCCGGTTGTGCTGCTGGGCACTTTCTCAGTTCTTGCGGCGTTCGGTTACTCCATCAATACCTTAACGATGTTCGGCATGGTGCTGGCGATAGGTTTGCTGGTGGATGACGCCATTGTGGTGGTGGAAAACGTTGAACGCGTGATGGTGGAAGAGGGCTTGCCTCCGAAAGAGGCCACCCAAAAATCGATGGGGCAAATACAGGGCGCGCTGGTAGGGATTGCGATGGTGCTGTCGGCGGTATTCATTCCGATGGCATTTTTTGGCGGTTCGACCGGCATTATCTACCGCCAGTTCTCAATCACCATTGTTTCGGCGATGGCGCTGTCCGTATTGGTTGCGCTGATTTTAACCCCCGCGCTGTGCGCCACATTGCTTAAACCGGTTGCTAAAGGCAGCCACGGTAAAACCACCGGTTTGTTTGGCTGGTTTAACGCCCGCTTTGAGCAAAGCACCCATCATTACACCGACAGCGTGAAGCAGATATTGCGCCGAACCGGCCGCTACATGGCGCTTTATGTGCTGATCGTGGCGGGAATGGCGGCGCTGTTCCTTCATTTACCGACCTCATTTTTACCCGAAGAAGATCAGGGTGTTTTCCTCACCATGGTGACGTTACCTGCAGGAGCCACGCAGGCCAGAACCGAGAAAATCATGGATCAGATAACCCATTACTATCTGACCAAAGAGTCCGCCAATGTCGAATCAGTATTTACCGTTAACGGCTTTAGCTTCAGCGGTAAAGGCCAGAATAACGGCCTGGCCTTTGTGCGACTAAAAGACTGGGATAAGCGCCCGGGCAAAGAAAATGAAGTGACCGCCATCGTGGGGCGAGCAACGCGGGCGTTTAGCCAGATTCACGACGGAATGGTTTTCGCCTTTAACTTACCGGCTATCACCGAGCTGGGCACCGCCACCGGTTTTGACTTTGAATTAATCGACCAGGCAAGCCTCGGGCATAACGCCCTCACGCAGGCGCGCAACCAACTGCTGGGCATGATTTCGAAGCATCCGGATATGTTAGTACGCGTGCGCCCGAACGGCCTGGAAGATACGCCGCAGTTTAAGCTGGAAATCGATCAGGAGAAGGCGCAGGCGCTGGGCGTCAGTATTTCTGATATTAACCAGACGATTGCCACCGGTCTGGGCAGTACTTACGTGAATGACTTTATCGACCATGGTCGTGTGAAAAAGGTTTACCTCCAGGGGCGGCCATCGAGCCGCATGCTGCCGCAAGACATCAATAGCTGGTATGTGCGCGGCAGCAGCGGGCAAATGGTGCCTTTTTCCGCTTTTGCCAGCGCGCACTGGATTTACGGCTCGCCGCGCCTTGAACGTTACAATGGCCTGCCTTCCATGGAAATTCTTGGGGAAGCGACGCCGGGCAAAAGTACCGGCGAAGCGATGTTACTGATGGAAGATTTGGCGGCGAAATTACCGACCGGTATCGGCTTTGACTGGACCGGCATGTCGTATCAGGAACGGTTGTCCGGCAACCAGGCCCCGGCGCTGTACGCCATCTCTTTATTGGTCGTCTTTTTATGTCTGGCCGCACTCTATGAGAGCTGGTCCATTCCCTTCTCCGTCATGCTGGTGGTGCCGCTTGGGGTCGTGGGGGCGCTGCTTGCCGCCACGCTACGCGGGATGAATAACGACGTCTATTTCCAGGTCGGGCTCCTGACCACCATCGGCTTGTCGGCCAAAAACGCCATTCTTATCGTCGAGTTTGCAAAAGACCTGATGGATAAAGAAGGCAAAGGGCTTATTGAGGCAACGCTCGACGCGGTGCGGATGCGCCTGCGCCCGATTCTCATGACTTCGCTGGCCTTTATTCTCGGCGTACTGCCGCTGGTTATCAGCAGCGGGGCGGGGAGTGGTGCGCAAAACGCCGTGGGTACCGGGGTGATGGGGGGAATGGTTTCCGCCACGCTGCTGGCAGTCTTTTTTGTCCCGGTCTTCTTTGTGGTGATAAGCCGCCGTTTTGGTAAAGCCAAATAACAGATATTCATGGCCGACGGGTTTCGCAATCACCCGACGGCTGAAAGTTTTAATTCAAGAATCATGCTTTAAGGAATAGTAATGAAGAAATATGGCGAGTTCATCATCCTGCCTTCTGTGCTTTTGATCGCGGCGGGAGTATTAACGGGTTGTAATGATAAAGGCGACGAAAAGGCACAGTTGCCTACGCCGCAAGTCAATGTGTATACCGTTAAAGCAGCCCCGCTGGCTGTGACAACTGAACTTCCCGGACGTACTGACGCCTTTCGTGTAGCGGAAGTTCGCCCGCAGGTGAGCGGTATTATCCTGAAACGTAATTTCGTCGAAGGGAGTGATATCGTTGCGGGAAATTCTCTCTATCAAATCGATCCAGCCCCTTACCAGGCCGCATGGAATAGTGCGCAAGGCGCGCTTGCCAAGGCGCAGGCAGCAGCGAATATCGCGCATCTGACCGTTAAACGTTACCTGCCATTGCTGGGGACAAAATATATCAGTCATCAGGAATATGATCAGGCCGTCGCCACCGCTCAGCAGGCAGATGCAGAAGTCACGGCGGCGAAGGCGGAGGTGGAAAATGCGCGCATTAACCTCGCTTACACCAAAGTCAGTTCGCCGATTGATGGGCGCATCGGCAAATCCAATGTTACCGAAGGGGCGCTGGTCACTAACGGCCAGGCGTCATCTATGGCAACCGTGCAGCAGCTCGACCCGATCTATGTGGATGTCACCCAATCGAGCAATGATTTTATGCAGTTGAAACAGTCGGTTGAGCAGGGCAGCCTGAAAAAAGCAAACGGCAAAACTGCGGTACAACTGATGATGGAAGATGGTCAGCCGTATCCGTTAAGCGGCGAGCTGGAGTTTTCAGATGTGACCGTTGATCAAAGCACCGGCTCCATTACTTTACGTGCCGTGTTCCCAAACCCACAGCATCAGTTACTGCCTGGTATGTATGTGCGGGCAAAAATTGATGAAGGCATTCAGCCGCAGGCGATTTTAGTGCCGCAACAGGGGGTAACGCGTAACCCACGCGGTGATGCCACTGTGATGCTGGTAGGTCAGGACAATAAAGCAGAAGTCCGTGAAGTCATGGCCCCGCAGGCAATTGGCGATCAATGGCTGATTACGAAAGGCGTTAAGCCCGGCGATAAAGTGATCGTCAGCGGGCTGCAACGCGTTCGCCCTGGTGTTGCAGTGCAGGTCGTGCCGGATAGCGCTCCTGTGCAAAAACACTAAGGTTTCGGGAAATGGCTAAGTTTTTCATTGAACGACCAATTTTTGCCTGGGTACTGGCGATCATTTTGATGATTGCCGGTGCACTTGCGATCCTCCAGTTGCCTGTCGCCCAGTATCCGACGATTGCGCCTCCGGCTGTTGCGGTGACGGCGACCTACCCAGGCGCGGACGCTCAAACGGTGCAGGACACCGTAACCCAGGTTATCGAACAGAATATGAACGGCATCGATAACCTGATGTACATGTCTTCCACCAGTGATTCTGCGGGTGGCGTGACGATCACTCTGACCTTTAAATCAGGCACCAGCCCGGATATCGCTCAGGTTCAGGTGCAGAATAAATTGCAGTTGGCGATGCCGTTGCTGCCGCAAGAAGTCCAGCAGCAGGGGATTAGCGTTGAGAAATCATCGAACAGTTTCTTGCTGGTGGCCGGGTTTATTTCTGATAACCCCAACCTTACCCAGGATGATATTTCCGACTATGTGGCATCCAACATTAAAGATGCGATTAGCCGAACCAACGGGGTAGGGGATGTTCAGCTATTTGGTGCGCAGTATGCGATGCGTATCTGGCTTAATGCGGATGCGTTGAATAAATACCAGCTCAACCCCGGTGATGTGGTTAATCAACTGAAATTGCAAAACGACCAGGTTGCCGCCGGGCAATTAGGTGGCACGCCTGCGGTTAAAAATCAGCAGCTTAACGCATCTATCATTGCCCAGACACGTTTACGCGACCCGATTGAGTTTGGCAAAGTGACGCTGAAAGTGAACCCGGATGGCTCGGTGGTGCATTTAAGCGACGTGGCACGTATTGAGTTGGGCGGTGAAAACTACAATACGGTGGCGAAGATTAACGGGCAGGCCGCAGCAGGCCTAGGTATTAAGCTTGCTACAGGGGCGAATGCGCTGGATACCGCTGCCGGTATAAAAGCAAAACTGGCCTCGTTACAGCCTTACTTCCCGCAAGGGATGAAAATCGTTTACCCGTACGACACCACCCCCTTTGTGAAGATATCCATCCATGAAGTGGTGAAAACGCTGTTTGAGGCCATCATCCTGGTCTTCCTGGTGATGTATCTCTTCCTGCAAAATCTGCGTGCGACATTAATTCCCACCATTGCGGTGCCGGTTGTTTTACTGGGGACATTCGCCGTTCTTTCTGCGTTTGGTTATTCGATCAATACCCTCACCATGTTTGGTATGGTGCTGGCGATTGGCCTGCTGGTCGACGATGCAATTGTGGTGGTAGAAAACGTCGAGCGCGTGATGGTCGAAGATCATCTTTCCCCGAAAGAAGCCACCAAAAAATCGATGGAGCAGATTCAGGGCGCGCTGGTGGGGATTGCCATGGTGCTGTCGGCGGTATTTATTCCGATGGCCTTCTTTGGCGGTTCAACCGGGGCAATATACCGTCAATTCTCAATAACTATTGTTTCGGCGATGGCGCTCTCCGTGTTGGTGGCGTTGATTCTGACGCCTGCCCTGTGCGCGACGTTGCTTAAACCAATCGATTCCCAAACCCATGAAAAAACCGGTTTCTTCGGCTGGTTTAACAATAAATTTAACCAAAGCGCTCATCACTACACCGACAGCGTCAGCAATATTTTAGGCAGTACCGGGCGCTATCTGCTGCTGTACCTGATTATTGTCGTTGGGATGGCGGTGTTATTTTTGCGTCTGCCTACCTCATTCCTGCCCGAAGAGGACCAGGGCGTGTTTATGACCATGGTGCAACTTCCTGCGGGTGCGACCCAGGAAAGAACGCAAAAAGTGCTCGACCAGGTAACGCATTATTATCTGGATACCGAAAAGGCCAACGTTGAATCGGTGTTTACCGTTAACGGTTTTAGCTTCAGCGGGCAGGGGCAAAACTCCGGGATTGCGTTTATTAGCCTGAAACCCTGGGATGAACGCTCCGGCAAGGAGAACGCTGTGGGTGCCATCGTTGAACGCGCCACCAAAGCCTTCAGCAAAATTCGTGATGGCCTGGTCTTCCCGTTTAACTTACCCGCCATTATGGAGCTGGGTACAGCCACCGGTTTTGACTTTGAACTGATCGACCAGGCAAACCTCGGCCATCAGCAGCTAACCAGTGCGCGTAATGAGCTGATGGGCATGGTGGCAAAACATCCTGATATGTTGACGCGTGTGCGCCCGAATGGGCTTGAGGACACCCCTCAATACAAGCTGGAAATCGATCAGGAAAAAGCGCAGTCCCTGGGGATTAGCCTTGCGGATATCAACCAGACCATTGCCAGCGCGTTGGGCGGCACCTATGTGAACGACTTTATCGATCACGGGCGTGTGAAAAAGGTGTATGTGCAGGCGGATGCGCGTTTTCGCATGTTGCCGCAGGATATTAATAATCTGTATGTGCGCAGCAGTAACGGGCAGATGGCGCCGCTCTCGGCTTTCTCTTCCTCCCATTGGATGTACGGATCGCCGCGCCTTGAGCGCTACAACGGTTTGCCATCCATGGAACTGCTGGGCGAGGCGGCTCCGGGGAAAAGTACCGGTGAGGCGATGGTGCTTATGGAGCAACTGGCGTCTAAGCTGCCGTCCGGGATTGGCTATGACTGGACGGGCATGTCGTATCAGGAAAGGCTTTCTGGAAACCAGGCCCCGGCGCTATACGCTATCTCGTTAGTGGTGGTGTTCCTGTGTCTGGCGGCTCTTTATGAGAGCTGGTCGATACCGTTCTCGGTGATGCTGGTGGTGCCGCTGGGCGTGGTTGGGGCATTAGTCGCCGCTGCGATGCGCGGTTTGAATAATGACGTCTATTTCCAGGTCGGGCTGCTGACGACGATTGGCCTGTCGGCGAAAAACGCAATTTTGATTGTGGAATTCGCGAAGGATCTGATGGAAAAAGAGGGCAAAGGCTTAATTGAAGCCACGCTCGATGCGGTGCGCATGCGTCTGCGGCCAATTCTGATGACATCGCTGGCGTTTATTCTGGGGGTAATGCCGCTGGTATTAAGCCGTGGGGCCGGGAGCGGGGCGCAAAACGCTGTCGGGACGGGGGTCATGGGCGGGATGTTGTCAGCGACATTGCTGGCTATCTTCTTTGTACCGGTGTTCTTTGTCGTGATACGAGAGCGATTTAGTAAGCGTAAATCGGATTAACACTCATCAACCCGGACTTAGGTTCGGGTTTTTTTATGCTTTGCGGGGGCGGTTGATGAATTTTGGGCGAAAAAAAGCCTGAACGTGAATTCAGACTTTCTCTAGGAATGTGGCGGTGAGAGAGGGGCTGACTGCGCTGCGCTTGCCCTGCGGGCGTCATGGACGCAAGCGCCCCTGACGTCCAAATGCTAAAGCATTTGTCGAACCTCGGGTCGAGGGTTCTCACCCGTCTCTCCACGGGTTTCGGGCGAAAAAAAAGCCCGCATTGATATGCGAGCTCTTCTTTAAATGTGGCGGTGAGAGAGGGGTTCGAACCCTCGATACGTTGCCGTATACACACTTTCCAGGCGTGCTCCTTCAGCCACTCGGACACCTCACCGTTTTGTTTCTGCTGCCAACATCTGGGGGCAACGGGGCGCTACTATAGGGATACGACCGCATTCGGTCAAGTTTAATCTTCTGTTTGTGTACCGTTCGGTTAAGGTATGAACGATGCAGGGTTACGGGCGAAAAAAAAGTCTGAACGTGAATTCAGACTTTCTCTTGAAATGTGGCGGTGAGAGAGGGGCTGACTGCGCTGCGCTTGCCCTGCGGGCGTCATGGTCGCAGGCGCCCCTGACGTCCAAATGCTAAAGCATTTGTCGAACCTCGGGTCGAGGGTTCTCACCCGTCTCTCCGCGGGTTTCGGGCGAAAAAAAAGTCTGAACGTGAATTCAGACTTTCTCTTGAAATGTGGCGGTGAGAGAGGGGCTGACTGCGCTGCGCTTGCCCTGCGGGCGTCATGGACGCAAGCGCCCCTGACGTCCAAATGCTAAAGCATTTGTCGAACCTCGGGTCGAGGGTTCTCACCCGTCTCTCCACGGGTTACGGGCGAAAAAAAAGCCCGTATTTGCATACGAGCTCTTCTTAAAATGTGGCGGTGAGAGAGGGGTTCGAACCCTCGATACGTTGCCGTATACACACTTTCCAGGCGTGCTCCTTCAGCCACTCGGACACCTCACCGTTTTGTTGTTCCTTTACTTCTGGAACGGGCGCTAATGTAGGGAAAAGTGTGGGCGGCGTCAATTCACTTTTTAATAAATTCCGTGCGTTTAGCCAAACTTCAAACAACTTGCTTTTTAAAACAGCAGCACGCGCTGATTTTTAATTAGATTCATCTCATGTATTGTTAAGGACTGCGCGTAAGCCTAAGAAAAAAAGGAGAAAGCATGGAGATTATTTTTCACCACCCCACCTTTGACACGCAAACCTGGCTGGAGGGTATGCAGCAGCAACTTCCCGGTGCCAACGTTCGCCAGTGGCATCCTGGAGACAACCAACCTGCCGACTACGCGCTGGTTTGGCATCCTCCGGTCGAAATGCTTAGCGGGCGTCAGACGCTAAAAGGGGTCTTTGCTTTAGGAGCAGGTGTGGATTCTATCCTCAGCAAACTTCAGGCTCATCCCGATATGCTGCCAAACGGTGTCCCGCTGTTTCGTCTTGAAGATACCGGCATGGCGCTGCAAATGCAGGAATACGCCGTAAGCCAGGTGCTCCACTGGTTCCGCCGCTTTGATGATTACCAGGCACTAAAACAGCAGGCAAAATGGCAGCCGCTGGAAGATTATCGCCGGGAAGATTTTACGATTGGTGTCCTCGGCGCGGGCGTGTTGGGCGGTAAAGTGGCTGAAAGCCTCGCGGCATGGGGTTTCCCGGTGCGCTGCTGGAGCCGAAGCAAAAAAGATTACCCGGGCATAACCAGCTTTGCCGGTGATGAACAACTGAGTGATTTTCTCAGCGGCACACGCGTGTTAATCAATCTGCTGCCGAATACGCCGCAAACCGTGGGGATTATTAATAGCCGCCTGCTGAATCAACTGGCAGATGAAGCCTTTGTTATGAACCTCGCCCGTGGTGTGCATCTGGTGGAAAGCGATCTGCTGGCAGCCCTTGAGAGCGGCAAAGTGAAAGGCGCGATGCTCGATGTGTTTGCCCAGGAACCTCTCCCGTCGAATAGTCCGTTATGGAAGCATCCTCGCATCGCCATAACGCCGCATCTGGCAGCGGTTACGCGTCCGCAAGAAGCGATGGAATACATTGCGAAAACGATCCGCCAAATCGAAAACGGTGAAAACCCAGGCGGCCAGGTCTCTTTGCATCACGGCTACTAATAGTGTGCCCGGCCTGAGCCGGGCTAAAAAACCGTGGCGATAACTGCTATCCTTGCCTGAAAGAGATAAAAGGAGAAAGCCATGTATCCCGTTGACCTGCATATGCACACCGTCGCCAGTACCCACGCCTACAGCACCCTTCATGACTACATCGCGATCGCTAAAAGCAAAGGCATAAAACTTTTTGCCATTACCGATCACGGCCCAGACATGGCTGACGCCCCGCATTACTGGCATTTTGTGAATATGCGCATTTGGCCCCGCATGGTCGATGGCGTCGGGATTTTACGTGGCATTGAGGCCAATATTAAAAATACTGCCGGGGAAATCGACTGCACCGGCCCCATGCTGGATGCTCTTGATCTGATTATTGCGGGCTTCCATGAACCGGTTTTCCCGCCGCAGGACAGTGCCACGCACACAGAGGCGATGATTGCCACCATGGCGAGCGGCAATGTCCATATTATTAGCCACCCGGGCAACCCAAAATTCCCGGTCGATATTCCTGCTATTGCCGAGGCTGCAGCAAAGTATAATGTCGCCCTGGAGCTCAATAACTCGTCGTTTACGCACTCACGCAAGGGCAGCGGCCCAAACTGCCGCACAATTGCCGCAGCGGTACGTGATGCTGGCGGTTGGTTAGCATTGGGATCGGATTCCCATACCGCATTTACTCTTGGGGATTTCGACGAATGCCGCAAAATTCTGGCAGAAGTGGAGTTCCCGGAAGATCGTATTTTGAACGTTTCAGTTGATCGCCTGCTCGGTTTCCTTGAATCCCGGGGCATGGAACCCATCAACGAATTTGCCACACTTTAATTTCTACTCAATGGATAGCCATAAGCATGAATGAATTTTCAATTATTTGCCGCGTTTTAGGATCGCTCTTTTACCGCCAGCCTCAGGACCCGCTGTTAGTTCCGCTGCTGACGATGATCCGCGAAGGCAAACTGGCGCAGCACTGGCCGCTCGAACAAGACGAGCAACTGGCTCGCCTGCAACAAAGTTGCGATCCTCAACAACTCGCTGCGGATTTTAACGCGCTGTTCGTTGGCGAAGAGTGCAGCGTGCCGCCATACCGTTCAGCCTGGGAAGAGGGGAGCAACGAAGGTGACGTGCGTGAGTTTCTGAAGCAACGCGGTATGCCGCTGGCCGAAACGCCAGCCGACCATTTTGGTACTTTGCTGCTGGCGGCTTCTTGGCTGGAAGATCAGTCCCAGGAAGATGAGTTCGAAGCGCAGGTTCGCTTGTTTGACGACTATCTTATGCCGTGGGCGGGTACATTCCTCGGTAAAGTCGAAGCGCATTCGACGACGGCATTCTACCGCACGCTTGCGTCTATCAGCCGCGAGGCCATTCAGGCGATGCGCGATGAGCTGGAAGAGTCAGATGACGAGTAATGTGATTTAAATCACATTTAAAATGTAACGCTGATTTTCAATTTACAAAAAATGTGCGGTAGATCCTAGTCGAGCGAAAAGGCTCTGCTATGATATGCCGCTATGAACATACTTATTTCTCTGGCATTGACGACTGGCATCCTCTCCGGCCTCTGGGGTTGGGTTGCGGTGAGTCTCGGCCTTATCAGTTGGGCAGGCTTTCTCGGGTGTACCGCGTATTTTGCGTGTCCGCAGGGCGGTATCAAGGGGCTTTTCATTTCTGCATGCACGCTCTGTAGCGGCGTGCTGTGGGCGCAAGTGATTATTCATGGCAGCGCAATGGCACCGCACCTGGAGATTCTGGGCTATGTGGTGACGGGCGTCGTGGCATTCCTGATGTGCGTTCAGGCCAAACATATCTTGTTGTCATTTGTACCCGGCACGTTTATCGGCGCCTGCGCGACTTTTGCCAACCAGGGCGAATGGCGAATGGTGGTTCCGTCATTATTGCTGGGCCTGGTGTTTGGTTTTGCGATGAAAAACAGTGGGCTGTGGCTTGCGGCGCGAAAAACGAAATCTGAAACTCAGGTTCTTGCGAAGAAAGAGATCGCGGAATAGCGAAATAAATGAAAAAACCAGCCTAGGCTGGTTTTTTATTATCTGATAGTTATCAGGACTCTGGAGGGACGGACATCTCTCTGTATTTCGCCAGAATCGGGTTATTAATATCTTTTGGATTTTGCAGATCCCACAGGCCGCGCGTAATACCATCGTTAACCAGATAAATAACCCCGGTCTCAATGGCTGACATTAAACACATCATTACCGGTTCATTGGTGGTATAGCCAATTTCGCCTTCCAGCAGTCGTTGGTAATCAATGAAACGGAATACCCCGGCCTGCACTTCATAAGACAAAATGGTTTTACTGGTATTTACGGATGACAATATTTCACCGGTACTAACGTTAACCACACGCAGGTTCACGGCAATTTGATCAAGCTGATACTGGGTTTCGCCGCCGATACCAAAATACCGCGCACCCACACCACCCGATTTCACATTACTTTCATAACCAATAATCGAACCTTCAACCATGACGTTTGCCGCGACTAAAGATTCAAGCGGTCTGCGGTTGTTCTCGGCAACGGTACCATTCTCCTGTGCGGCACGAATAATTTTACGTTCGTTCAACAGGTTTTGCAGGCCCTGACGCTCTAGCGGAACAAACCAGCGTGAATCTTTTAAAGCGGTTACTAACATTGCGGTCGCACTCTGCGGTACCGCCGTTGAGAAGTTACTTGCTGGATAAGGTTTAAATTGCCCGGTTTCATCCTGAATATTATAAACCGAGACAAACAGCTTACCTTTTGATTCCGGCAAATGGGTTAAATCACGATAACTTTGCGCCCGAGGCATCAGTGTGGGTTTCGCTGCTTCTTTTGGTGGTGCTGTCAAACATCCACTCAATAAACACACCGCTACGATGAGAAATAAACGCTGCATGATGTTTATCCTTAAATACTTTTTGATTATTTAATTCCCACTAGAAATCAGTGGAATTATTTTGTAAGCCAGCGACCTGGATGGTGGATGTTTTCCCTGTTTTTCGGTCAGTGACATTTAATTGCAACTGCCCGTCAGAGTTAGCGATATCGACAATAAAATCATTGGTTACCATGCGGCCTGGTTTGCCAGTATTAATATTACTTAGCAAGCCACCAAGAAGTTGCGACTGAATTGCCTGAGTGAAGTTATCCAGTGCGGTTGGTGTTTCAATGCCGAAATCATCATCAAAGCTTGGGTCGGTATACGAGTTTTGTGCTTGTGCAGAGTTAAGTAAAAAAGAGCCGTTATTGGGGTTTCCCCCAAAATTCGGGTTCACAAACTGAAACGTCATATTTCCACCCCAGGAAAGGGGCGAAATGAGCAGCAAAGACAAAACTGCATGAGTGATACGCATGACAGCCTCCTAAAATTCGTCGCTTGTTAAATCGCCGGTGCTCAACAATGCCTTGTTAATTTGCCGACGATTGATCGCTTCTTCGGTTTGAGCCAGTGCAATATTGACGTTGCGGTCAAAATCGCGTTTAGAGGGGAATAAAAAAGCCTGAAATATGACATCCTGATCGACAGTGATGGTGATCCAGCTTCCCCAACGAGCACTGGGTCGCTCATTTATAGTTAAATTCCCGGTAAAGCTGCTTTCCCACCTGTCACTAAAGGCGCGATAGAAGTCATGCCCCACGGAAGAAACGGTGTGATCCGTTAATAATCCGGGGACTTCCACTTCAACGGCGCGTACGCCCCCGGAGGCGCAGACTAAAACCGACGCCAGCAGTAAAGCAGCTTTTAGTTTCATCACGTTATCGCCTGAGGTTATCGTTAGCCCAGGAAACCGCCTGAGTGCGGTTTTTGACGGATATTTTCTTGAAAAGATTATAGAGATGCGTTTTTACCGTGTTTTCACTTATAAATAACGACTGAGCGATTTCGATATTCGAAGCGCCAATACGCAATTTATTAAGTATTTCCTTCTCACGGTGAGTCAGAAGGGATGACTCAACATTATTGAAGCGATAATTCCCTGAGTGATTAATCAGGTAGCTGGCTAACTTTTGTGAGAAGTAGCATTCACCTGCCATCACGCCGCGAATCCCTTCAACCACACGCGGTTCTTCCTCAGACATGTAAAACACGCCATTTATATGTGGCCAGTTTTCAATATCACGGAATTGATACTCTTCTGGGGTGTTTAATAACAACAACTTAATGCTGTTATGTTTACGGCTCAAATTATCTTGCCAGTAGTTAATCAGCTTTTTATCTGCTTCTACCATATCGAAAAGCACCACGACATTACCAACGACTTCTTCTAGAGAACGTTGAATATTATGGAGTTTCCCATTGATAGAAAGAGAAGACTTTAAATGCTGTAATAACGCAGTAGCCTGTAGCGAGGGTTTAGTGATCAACAATAAAGTCTGAGCATTTAACGCCTGGCTATTCATTGTGTGGACTTCATTAAACATGATGAAACCCCATCCGAGTTTGCGCATCAAACAGCTGAACTAACATAAAGTTAATTCACCAGAGGTACTGATAGATGCTGCACTGCTGTGTTTGGAATATTTTATACCCATAAAATTTCTGTTTGCAGATAGCGTAGCGATTCATCACTATCCTCATTCTGCATTCAAAATTCTATTGGATATATCAATGTCAAATAACGCAAAGTCGCGCTTTGACTTAATGTGTTAAACAAAATGTTACTGCTGATTTCAATCTAGCGGTTACTAATCTTAAAGCAAGTGTTAAAGATGTTACATAATGTAACTGTAGATATTAAAATGTTGCAGCATTGGTTTTTGGCTATTTAGTTTTAATACGAAAGTTGTACACGAATTATAATTTGCACAATTTTAAAAATCATACAAATCATTTTATTTTATTGATTTTAATGGTTTTTATGTTTTTTGTTAAGTGTGGTTTTAAACTTAACATATGTAAATAACGCCCGTTACATTCTCGCTGGTCAACTCTCTTAAGAAAACTCATCTTCGTGACAAACACCCGCTAAAAATTGGCTCTGGAGACTCTTTCAATCCAACCAAACGGCAAAATCACGCTTGATTAACGTCAGGATTTTAAAAAATGCCACTCACTTTAAAATGCTCAATTCTGAACCCTTTGTTGTATTTGAGTTTTTTTATTATTCTCATGCTTTGTAATGAGTGGAAATATAAAAATACAACGTGCGGGTGAGATATTTTAAATGTTTCGCCAGACATACTCATTTCCGTAACGCAGCAATAACCTTTCATCGCTAGCGTTAACATTTGCAGGCAGTTTAAATTGGAAGAGTTATTTCAATGGCTGCATCCAGGTCTAGGGTGACAACATGAAAAACAGATCGTTATTTATGATGTTAGCATTGCTGGGTGCGCCTGGTTATGTATTTGCGAATAATCCTGATCTCGCAAAGTCGGAATATAACTTTGCTACAAATGAATTAAGCAAAGCGTCATTTAATCAGGCAGCAATAGTCGGTCAATATGGCAAAAGCAATAGTGCTAATGTTGATCAAAATGGAACCCGGCAATTAGCGGTTGTTAATCAGACAGGCTCTGGTAACCGTGCGAACGTCGAACAATCAGGGAGTTATAACGTTGCTTATGTTTCGCAGTCAGGCTACGGCAATGACGCAGATATTAAGCAGGACTCGTTTGGTAATGCTGCACTTATTATCCAGCACGGCTCGGCTAATAAGGCAAGCATTATTCAACAAGGCACGCAGAAAACAGCAGTTGTTGTACAGAAACAGTCTCAAATGGCGGTACGCGTTATTCAACGTTAATACGTGACTATTTGGACTAACATTCTCAATACAATGGGGGTTTCACCATGAACTTTTTCAAAATGGCAGCAATCGCAGTAGTGGTGGTTTCAAGCAGTGCAATGGCATCCGATCTTCAATTTAATTGGGGTGGTGGTGGCGGTAATGGCGGCGGCAACAACGGCGGCAATAATAGTGCCCCAGAATCAACTCTGAAAGTGTACCAAAATGGTGCTAATAACCAGGCAACCGCGCTGCAAGCCGATGCCAGAAAATCAACTACTGATATTAAACAATATGGTAGTGGTAACTTTGCCGATGTAGGCCAGGGCGCGGATAACGCTGATATTACTCTGGTGCAAAAAGGCGTCTCCAACAGCGCGACGCTTGATCAATGGGAAGCTAAAGATTCAACCATTGATGTTAGCCAATACGGCTACCGCAACAATGCCACTGTTAACCAGACCGCTGCTGACTCTTCTGTTGAGCTGACTCAAATTGGTTTCGGCAACCAGGCGAATCTTCAACAGCACTAATCAAGATTCTGCACTATATAAAAACAGGGCCTTTGCTGCCCTGTTTTTCTTTTTTTCATCGGGAGGAAAGAATATGCATACTTTATTATTGCTTGCGGCTCTCGGTAATCAGCTCACCTTTGATACCCAGCAGCAAGGAAACACCTGGACCATCGTACCCGTTGCGACACTTACCCAGGACTGCCAGTGCAGAGTGAAACTCACCGCGCTGAGTTCCGGCATTTCCGGGCAAAGTAACAGTAGCCAGAGTAATCGCGTGCTGATTAAGGCGAATGAACCCACCACATTATCCCGGATGAGCCTTACGCTTTCGCCGGGTGATACGGTGACCATCAGCGTTACCGTAACCGACGGGAAAGATATTCATCTTGAAAAACAGTGGGCATCACCGGGGCATGTTTAATTAATGTAATCGGGATGTGGATTTTATTTCTTCTCTCTACCAGAGTTTAACTGTGGTTCCGAAGTCAATGTGCCGATAACCCCTGTACCATTTTGTTGAGGAGTTCATGGCGTGAAGAGATTAAGTTTAAGACGTTCAATACTTTTGCCCGTTTTCACTCTGATGTTGCCTTTACTGAACGCGCAGGCCAGCAGCGGTGTGATTCATTTTCAGGGGGCGATAGTTGAAGAGGGATGCCATTTATCGCCGCAGGAACAGTCAGTTAAATTCTCATGCTCGCAAAACGGCCAACCCGTTGTACAAACCGTTTCCTACAACAAGCTGAATAATTTCGTACCTCATAGTAATGCCGTAGAAACTACCCAAATTCGTTATCTCGATGCCCAACATAAACTGGCTATCGTCGAAGTAACATACCGCTAGCATCCGGGGCCTGCGAATAGCAGGCCTTTGAAATTATCTCATGCATTTATTTCTTACCCTTTTTTGTTACTATTCCGCGCCGGGGCAAATTCAACACGCATGAAATATAAGCAACGTTAGAAAAATCTCACAAAATTAAGACTTATTTTATAGTCGGGGTGTATCCCAAAGGATATATCTGACGGGGCGTCGCAGATGAGTACGGGTACTTAGCATGAAGTTAGCGTTTAACATTATCGACTGGCAAGCCAGTGCCCCTGGTTTATCTGCAAGCGATGACTGGCAAGCATGGAGTAAAAGCCCCGCTGAGATTGATATTTCAGCCCCGCTTGCCAAAAGCACCCATCTACCGATGATGACCGCGCGTCGCCTGGCGTCAGGCAGCCGTCTTGCGGTGGATTGTGCCTTAGCGGTTTTCTCTCGCCATCAAGTGGATGCCCTGGTTTTTGCCAGCCGCCACGGCGAACTGGAACGAAATTTCCGGATATTAACCGCGCTTGCGGAAGGTGAAAGCCTTTCACCTACGGATTTTGCGATGTCGGTACACAATTCAGCCGTGGGCAACACCACCATTGCGGCGAAGCAGGCGCTAGTTTCATCTTCCGTTTCTGCCGGATATGACACCTTTGCGCAGGCGCTAATAGAAGTGGCGTCTTTGCATCACGCCGGGTATCAGCGCGTACTATTGGTAGATTTCGATGGCCTGATACCGGAATTTTACCATCCGCATCTTCCCGGCGAGGCGGTGAATATTCCGTTTGCGGTGGGGTTATTGCTGGAAGCGGGCACGCAGATGCAGTGTGAAACGGCGCCGCATGCAATTCACGCCGCGCAAGCGCTACCGCAGAGCCTGGCATTTCTGCACGGTTGGTGCAGTGGGGCGCAGACGTTTACCTTGCCGGGCGAGCGTCTGGTCTGGCGCTGGAGTCGCCACTGATGGGCGCGCGCATCAAGTGGTGTTGGCGTGTGTTGATGACGGGCGGGATGTTTATTCTGTTTGGCAGCGGCGGCTTAGCGCTCTCGCTGGTGTGGTTTAACTTACTGTTACTGTTCGTTCGGGATAATAACCAACGGCGGGACATGGCGCGCCGTAGTATCGCCGCCAGTTTCCGGCTATTTTTACGCATCGGGCGTGGCATTGGGGTATTCGATTACCGCTTTGAGAATAGCGAACAGCTCCGCGCCGATCGCGGGTGTTTAATTGTCGCCAACCACCCGACGCTGCTGGACTATGTATTTATTGCTTCGCAGGCACCGCATATTGGCTGCCTGGTGAAAGCAAGCCTTGTGAACAATCCCTGTTTTCGCGGCGTGATTCGCGCGGCGGATTATCTGGTCAATAGCCAGGGGGAAACGCTACTGCCTGAAAGCCAGCGCAGAATGGCGGCAGGGGAGGCGATACTTATTTTTCCGGAGGGCACGCGCACGCGCCCTGGGGAACCGCTGGTGATCCAGCGTGGCGCGGCGAATATTGCCGTGCGCAGCGGGTGTGAACTGCGGCTGGTGCACATTCACTGTGACCAGCGTTTTCTGGATAAACAGAGCCGTTGGTACCAGATCCCGAAGCGCAAACCGATGATTACCGTCAGTGTAAAACAGCGGATCGACAGCCAATGCTTTATAGCCAGTCACGACGATGCGCCCGCGTTAGCCGCGCGTCGTCTTAGCCAATATTTATGCCAGGAATTGGTTCCTGGTTCTCGTTAAGACCTGGATGGATATATGGAATCCTTAGAGACCGATATTAAACAACTCATTATTGACACGCTAAATCTTGAAGAGATAAGCGTTGATGAGATTGAAAGTGAGGCCGCGTTATTTGGCAATGACGGTCTTGGACTCGATTCTATTGATGCACTGGAATTGGGCCTGGCGGTTAAAAAACGTTATGGTGTGGTGTTATCCGCTGAAAACGAAGCGATGCGCGAACATTTTTACTCGGTCGCGAATCTGGCCACATTTATTAAAAGTCAAAACCCTGCGCACAGCGCCTGATTGAAACCACGAGTACGTTATGAATAAAGAAGCTATTTATCAGGAAGTCACTGGGTTACTGGTTAAGTTATTTGAACTTTCTCCTGAACAAATCACCCCGCAATCTCGTCTCTATGAAGATTTAGACCTTGATAGCATTGATGCGGTAGATATGGTTGTTCATCTGCAAAAACGCACCGGTAAAAAAATCAAACCGGAAGATTTTAAAACGGTTCGCACCGTACAGGATGTCGTAGACGCGGTTGAGCGTTTACAAAGCGAGTCGTAAAGCGTGCTGGCAAAACGCGCACTCAGTATCGCAGGAGGGCTAGCCGTACTCGGCTGGCCCTTTGCCGTCTGGTTAGCCCTCACATATCCAGAATTACACATTTTATTGCCGATCCTCGCCCTCTGTTTTGTGCTGCGTCTTTGTGCGCTGCGCGGTAAAACCGGCGCATTAAGCCGCGCATTCAAAGGGCTGGCGCTTGCAGGGGCGGTATTGTGCATCGCCAGTATCTGGATGCGTGAGGCGCAATTACTGCTCTGGTACCCGGTGGTGGTTAATGCCGTCATGCTGACGTTATTTGGCTCGTCGCTGTTTAGCCGGATGACGATTGTTGAACGTCTGGCGCGTTGGCGTGAAGGCGAACTCCCCCCTGAGGGTGTGCGTTACACGCGCAAAGTCACTCAAATCTGGTGTTTTTTCTTCCTCTTTAACGGCTCCGTATCCTTGTTTACCTGCCTTGCGGGCAACATTCACTGGTGGACGCTGTGGAACGGGATGGTGAGCTATTTATTAATGGGATTACTGTTTGCCTGCGAATGGCTTGTCAGGCAGCGGGTAAGGCGTCGCTATGAATAAACGTTTACCCCTCGCACTCTGGCTTACCGCCAGCCGCCATCCGCAACAGGTTGTGGCGTTTAACGGTGGGCATGAATTTACGCAGGCTGATTTAATTAATGACGTGCAGCGAATTTATGCCTGGCTAAAGGTGCAGCCTGGCGAGCGTTGGGCGCTCTGTTTTGACAACGGATATACGTTCATTGCGGCACTTCTGGCAACGCTGCACGCGGGCAAAACGCCGGTGATGCCTGGTCACAGCCGGGAAGCTCAGTTGCGCGAACAACAACACCATTTTTATGGCGTGATAAGCGACTCCGCGCTGAATCTCACTTGTCCGGTCATTAACCCGCAACGCCTGGCGTATACGGCTATTGAGCCGTTTGCACCTGTTCCAGCGAATGCAGGCGTGGTGCTCTTTACCTCCGGCTCAACCGGTGAACCGGCCCAAATATTTAAATCAGTGCGTGCGCTTGATGAAGAGATTGCCTGGCTGGCGGAGCTTTGGGGCGAAAGCCTGGGCGATTGCCGGGTGGTGGGGTCGGTGTCGCATCAGCATCTGTATGGTTTTACTTTCCGGATAATGTTGCCGATGGCGCTGGGCTTGCCGACGGATGCGGCGATGATTCATTTCCCTGAACAACTGGGCGCACACTCGGGGCCCCCCTTGTTGTTTATCAGCAGCCCGGCATTTTTAAAGCGCCTGGATATGAACCTTACGCCACCGGCGGTGACCCGTGTGGTTTCTGCTGCCGGAAAACTGGATGACGACACCGCAGAACGGGTGCTGGCATGGCTGAAAACGCCGGTATCAGAAATTTATGGCACCACCGAAACCGGGGTGCTTGCATGGCGGCAGCACTCACAACCGGCACCTGAATGGCAGCCATTTCCTGCTGTGCGTTTTATTTCGCAGGATGAAGGGTGGCAGGTTGAATCCCCTTTAATTTCCCACAGATGCAGGCCGCTCGATGATTTGCTCGAGTTTACACCGCAGGGAACATTCCGCCTGCTGGGGCGCCGTGACCGCATTGTTAAAATTGAAGAAAAACGTATCTCGCTCAGCGAAGTTGAACGCCGTTTATTGGCCTTGCCGGGCGTTGAAGAGGCGGCGGTCATTCCGATTACGCGTGGTCATCGTATTGCACTCGGTGCGGTGATTGTGGCGTCAGATGCCGATCGCAGCAGCACATCGCTCTGGCGAGAAGCGCTCCGCGCCTGGCTTGAGCCGATAGCCATTCCACGTTACTGGCGGTTTGTGGAGCGCATTCCGCTCAACAGCCAAAGCAAACGTGCGTGGGCGCAATTACAGGAGTTATTTGATGAAACCCGTTGAGTTACAGCGCTCACACCCTGACGCGGGCAAACTCAGTCTGCGTTTAGCCGTTCCTGCCACATTAGGCTGGTTTGCCGGCCATTTTCCCGTACAACCGTTGTTGCCCGGCGTGGCGCAACTCGATTGGGTGATGGCTTTTGGGGCCGAACTCGCACCGGGCATGCGTTTTCATTCCATTGAAAACGTTAAATTCCAGCGCCCGATTGTGCCTGAAAGCCAGCTTGAGCTGAATCTGCAATGGGACGCCGAACGGAGCATTTTAAGTTTTAGCTACACTTTGTTGAGCGAACAGGGCGACGTTCCGGCAAGCAGCGGGAAAATCAAATTATGTCCGTAACCGCGGCGGCTTTTCGCCCGTGCGTGGTGATCCCCTGTTATAACCACGGCGCTACGATGGCGGGCGTATTAGCGCGTCTGCAACCGTTTGAGCTGCCGTGCATTATTGTTGATGACGGCAGCGAGCCTGAGACGAAGCAGTGTCTGGCGCAATTAACCGGCGTTACCCTGATTGAGCTTAAAACCAACCAGGGAAAAGGTGCCGCGGTGATAACCGGCCTGAACGCCGCGCTCAAGGCCAGTTTTACGCACGCCATTCAGTTAGATGCCGATGGTCAACACTGTATTGAAGATGTGCCGCGTTTTTTAGATGAAGCCCGCACACATCCTGAAAGCCTGATCTCCGGCACGCCGATTTACGATGACTCAGTGCCAAAATCACGGCTTTACGGGCGCTATGTCACGCACGTTTGGGTGTGGATCGAAACCTTATCCCTGTCACTGAAAGACAGCATGTGCGGATTCCGCGTCTACCCGCTGGCGGCAACGCTTGCGGTGATTGAGAAATATCGCCCCGGTAAACGCATGGATTTTGATACCGAAATTATGGTGCGTTTGTACTGGGCTGGCACCGACAGCCATTTTTTGGGTACCAGAGTGATTTACCCACCTGACGGCCTGTCGCACTTTGATGCGCTGCGCGATAACCTGCGCATCTCATGGATGCACACCCGGCTGTTTTTCGGCATGCTACCGCGCATTCCGGCGCTGCTTTCTCGCCGTCGTAAAACCGCGCACTGGGCGCAGGTGCCGGAGCGCAAAGGGCTGGCAGGCATGCGCTTAATGCTCGCTATCTATCAGCGTTTTGGCCGTCGCACCTTTAACGCTCTGCTTTATCCGGTGGTGGCGTGGATGTGGCTGACCGGCGGGCCGCAGCGCAAGGCTTCGCAGCAGTGGCTTACGCGTGTGCGTGAACAGGCGCTGCGGCAAAATATTCAACTGCCAGCGGGCCTAAACAGCTATCGTCATTTTTTACGCTTTGGCGATGCGATGCTGAATAAAATTGCCGCCTGGCGGGGCGATATTCTTTGGGGGCGAGATATTGAATTTGCCCCCGGCAGCCGCGACGTTTTACGCCCGCAGGTGGGGCAGGGGAAGCTAATCCTCGCTGCGCATTTAGGCGACATTGAAGCCAGCCGCGCGCTGGCGCAGGTTGAAGCCGGGCTAATTATTAATGCCCTGGTCTTTACCGATAACGCCCAGCGTTTTCGTAAGATAATCGAAGAAATTGCCCCGCAGGCCGGGGTGAATTTATTGCCTGTGAGCCATATCGGGCCCGAAACCGCCATGCTGTTACAAGAAAAATTGGAAGCAGGGGAGTGGGTGGCGATCGTCGGGGATCGCCTCGCCGTTAACCCGCAGCGCGGCGGCGAACGGCGAGTGTGCTGGAGCCCGTTTATGGGGAGCCCCGCACCGTTTGCCCAAGGGCCATTTATCCTTGCGGCGGCATTACGATGCCCGGTCATTCTGATGATGGTTTTGCGTGAGCAGGGCAAATTACGCATTCATGCGGAAAACTTTGCCGACCCGCTGCTGCTCCCGCGCAGCACGCGGGCGCAGGCACTACAAGAAAATATTGATAACTATGCGCGGCGACTTGAGTACTATGCCCTGCGTTCGCCGCTCGACTGGTTTAATTTTTATGATTTCTGGCAACTGCCGCCAGAAAAGGAGTCCGGATGTTAAATGACCCCCGTTTTTCTGTAGAGGTCAGCATCAAAGTCCCGTTCCATGATGTCGATGCGATGGGTGTTGTGTGGCACGGTAACTATTTTCGCTACTTTGAGGTGGCGCGTGAAGCGTTGCTGGGCCAGTTTAATTATGGCTACCGCGCCATGAGTGAATCCGGTTATGTCTGGCCGGTTGTTGATACCCGCGTCAAATACCGTGATGTCGTCAAATTTGAGCAGCAAATTCTGGTGCGGGCGACGGTACTGGAGTACGAAAACCGCCTGAAAATCGGCTATGAAATTGTCGACGCCGAAAGCGGTAAACGCACCACCACGGGTTACACCATTCAGGTTGCCGTTGAGGCAACAAGCGGAGAGCTCTGTTTTGTCTCTCCTCAAATACTTTTTGAACGCATGGGCTTGAGTCATGAATAAGATTATTTTGATGGCCTTGCTGTGTATCAGCTTTACGGCGAGCGCAATCACCCTCGATGACGTCCAGCACCGCTTCGCCTCTCAGCAGGTGGTGCGGGCTAAATTCCAGCAGGACAGGCAAATTAGCGGGATGGCGCAGCCGCTGCACTCCAGCGGTGAAGTGCTGATCGCGAAAAGCAAAGGTCTGTGGTGGCAGCAACAGCACCCGTTCCCGATGACGCTGGTGCTTGATGACAGCCATATGGTGCAGGTGATGGGCAGCCAGGCACCGCAAATCATCACCGCCGACAGCAATCCGCAAATGTTCCAGTTCAACCATTTGTTACGCGCTCTGTTCCAGGCCGATCGCAAAGTGTTGGATGAAAACTTTTCCAGCGTCTTTACCGACCAGGGCAACGGCCAGTGGCAACTGGTCTTAACCCCAACCACCACGCCTCTCGATAAGCTGTTCAGTACCATTACGTTAGAGGGCGATAAGTATCTGAACCGCATTGCGCTTGACGATTTACAGGGGGATTTCACCGAAATCACCTTCAGTGACCACCGACCGGAACCGCAGAAATTGACCCATGAAGAGCAACAGCGCTTCGCTTTCTGACGTGCATCGCCGTCTTGCCTGGGGCTGGCTGGCGGTAGTCGCCCTGCTGGTCGTGTTACTCTGCGCGCTATTGCCGAAGGCGCGGCTCGACAGCAGCGTATTGTCGCTGCTGCCTGCAAGTAGCCTCGGGAAAATCCCTCCGGACATTGAGAACGGGTTTTTGCAACGTCTCGACCGGCAAATGATGTGGATGGTAAGCCCTGGAGATAAGCCGGACAGCGCCGCCGCACTCTGGTGGCAAGCGCAACTGCAACAGCAGCCTTTCCTGCAAAATGTGCAGGGCCCGATGGATGCAAAAGGCCAGCAGGAGTGGGGGAAATTCTACTTCGAGCACCGCAATGGCCTGGTGGATAACCAGACCCGCAGCCGGTTGCAAAACGGCGGTGAAGCGCAGGCGCAATGGGTATTGTCGCAGCTTTACTCCGCTTTTTCGGGCGTCAGCGGTAAAGAGCTGAAGAACGATCCGCTGATGCTTGTGCGCGGCTCGCAACTGGCGCTGCAACAAACCGCCAGCCAACTGCGCTTGCAAAACGGCTGGCTGGTGGCGCGAGATAAACAGGGGCGTTACTGGTATTTACTGCATGGCGAGCTAAATGGATCTTCGTTTGATATGCAGCAAGGGCGGGCGGCGGTTGAGCGCCTGCATGGGTTAGCGCAAAACCTCAAACAGCATTTCCCGCAGGCAGAGGTAATGTCACGCGGTACGCTTTTCTATAGCGATTATGCGAGCCAGCAGGCAAAACATGACGTTTCAACGCTCGGGCTGGCGACGGTAATTGGCGTGCTGCTGTTGGTGTTGCTGGTGTTTCGCTCGGTGCGGCCTTTACTGCTGTGTATCATCTCGGTGGGTATTGGCGCACTCGCGGGAGTCGCTATCACGCTGCTCTGTTTTGGCGAGCTGCATCTGATAACCCTGGTGATGAGCATGAGCATCGTCGGCGTTTCGGCGGATTACACGCTCTATTATCTCACCGAAAGAATGGTCCACGGCGAGCAAAACTCCCCCATCGCAAGCCTGCGTAAAGTGCTTCCTGCGTTGTTGCTGGCGCTGGCGACCACCGCTATTGCGTACCTGATTATGATCCTCGCGCCGTTCCCCGGTATTCGCCAGCTCGCAGTGTTTGCCGCCAGCGGGCTCATTGCTTCCTGCCTGACGGTGGTGTGCTGGTATCCGTTTGCTGTGCGCGGTTTGCCTGTCAGACCGGTGCCATTCAAGCGGTTACTCAACGGCTGGCTGAATGCATGGCAGAACAACAAAGCCGTTCGCTTCGGCCTGCCGCTGGCATTACTGGTGGTGAGCCTCGCGGGCATAGCGTCCCTGAAAATTAATGATGACATCGCCAGCTTCCAGGCGCTGCCGCAGGATCTGGTGCGTGAAGAGCAGGCGATTACTGCGCTGACCGGGCAGGGAATGGATCAGAAATGGTTCGTGGTTTACGGCGATACGGCCGAGCAAACTCTGCAGCGGCTGGAAAAACTGGCTCCTGTTCTCGCGGCGGCGCGCGGCAATAAAGCTATCGACAGTTACCGCCTGATTCCGCTCGCGTCACTTAAACAGCAGCAGGCCGATTTGCAGTTACTGCGTGACGCCGCACCAACTTTGCAAAAACGGCTGGCGGAAAGCGGGGTTCCCGTGAACGCCCCGAATCTACAGCAGATGGCGGTCACGCCGGATCTCTGGCAAAAGAGTGTGATCAGCAGCGGCTGGCGTTTGCTGTGGCTCTCGTTACCGGATGGCAAAAGCGGGGCGCTGGTGCCGGTAAGCGGCGTTCACGACAGCGCAGCTTTGGCAAATATTGCGGCAACACTACCGGGCGTCAGTTGGGTTGACAGAAAAGTGATGTTCAATGCGTTGTTCAGCCATTTCCGCAGTTTGCTGGCGGGATTGCTGGCGCTGGCCGTAGGGGCGATAGCACTCAGCTTCGTGCTGCGGCTTGGCGTGAAACGCGGCTTGCTAAGCGTGGTTCCGTCGCTGTTATCCCTTGGCGGTGGACTCGCGGCACTCGCCTTTAGCGGCCATCCCTTGAATCTGTTCTCGCTGCTGGCGTTAGTGCTGGTGCTCGGGATTGGCATCAATTACACCCTGTTCTTTAGCAACCCGCGCGGCACACCGTTGACCTCGCTTTTAGCTATCACCGTGGCGTTGCTGACCACGCTCTTTACATTGGGAATGCTGGTCTTTAGCCAGACCCAGGCCATTGCAAGTTTTGGCATTGTGCTGAGCTGCGGGATCTTCTGCGCATTTCTGACCGCACCTTTAGTGTTACCCACATCCACCCACGGAAAGGGAAAGAGAGAAAAATGAAAACATTACCGAAACTGATTTTACTGCTTGGCAGCTTATTACTTAGCGCGTGCAGCACGCCAAAACCCGACAACACCCGCCCGCAGGCCTGGCTAAAACCGGGCACGTTGGTGACGCTGCCCGCGCCGGGAATTTCCCCCTCAATCACTGAACAGCAATTATTAACCGCGCAGGTGAAGGGCAAAACCCAATCGCTGATGGTGCTGCTTAATGCTGATTCGCAAAAAATTATGTTGGCGGGGCTTTCGCCGCTGGGGATCCGCTTATTCCGCCTGACCTATTCCGACGAAGGGGTGAAAACCGAGCAATCCATTACGCTGCCAGAATTACCGCCAGCCAGTCAGGTTCTGGCGGATATTATGTTGAGCTACTGGCCAGTCAGCGCCTGGCAGCCGCAACTCCCTGCCGGATGGACGCTCAAAGATAGCGATTCCCGTCGTGATTTGCGTGATGACCAGGGCGAATTAATCGAAACCATTCACTATCTGATGCGTAATGGCAGCCGCCAGCCGGTAAGCGTCCAGCATCATCGTTTCGGGTATGTCATCACCATTCAGCACCTGGAAAGCTAATCATGATTACTTTTTCTGCCGCCGGAATGGTCAGCGCGTTGGGCAACAACCTTGACGAAACTGCGGCGAATCTACAGGCCAACATAGCGCCAGGCATGGGGCCGGATAGCAACGCCTGGTTGCAGCAGGGCGAATGTTGGGTTGGGCGCGTCACTGGCGAACTGCCTGAAATTGCGCCAGAAACACCGCAATACAACAGCCGTAACAACCGTTTATTGCTGGCGGCGCTGGCACAAATCCGCCCGCAGGTTAATGAGGTGATTGCCCGCTACGGCAACGAACGTGTGGCGGTGGTGTTAGGGACCAGCACTTCCGGGTTGGATGAAGGCGACCGCATGGTTAGCGGCAGTCACGCGGGTCATGCGCCTGCGTCCTATCGTTACGGTCAGCAGGAACTCGGCGACCCGTCGCGTTTCCTTAGCGACTATCTGCAACTGTTTGGCCCGGCGCTGACGATTTCCACCGCCTGTTCCTCCAGCGCACGAGCGATTATTACCGGCAAACGGTTGATTGAATCCGGGATGGTGGATGCGGCGATCGTTGGCGGAGCCGATACGTTAAGCCGCATGCCCATCAATGGCTTTAATAGCCTTGAATCATTAAGCAATGTGCGCTGCAAACCGTTTAGCGCCGGGCGCAACGGGATTACCATCGGCGAAGCGGGCGCGTTGATATTGCTGACTAAAGAGCCGGGAACAGTGCGTTTGCTGGGCGTGGGGGAATCTTCCGATGCCTGGCATATGTCGGCTCCGCATCCTGAAGGCATGGGGGCGATTCGTGCGATA
Source organism: Buttiauxella gaviniae (assembly GCF_040786275.1). NCBI lineage: Bacteria > Pseudomonadati > Pseudomonadota > Gammaproteobacteria > Enterobacterales > Enterobacteriaceae > Buttiauxella > Buttiauxella gaviniae. The sequence goes on along the minus strand of NZ_JBFMVT010000002.1, from coordinate 250,743 downwards.
GAAATGGCGCTGCGCGAGGCAAAACTCGACGCCACGGAGATTGGCTATATTAATATGCACGGCACCGCCACGCGTCTGAATGACGAAATCGAGGCGAAAGTGGTGAATCAACTGTTCGGTGAAAACGTTCCTTCCAGCTCGACAAAACACCTGACCGGCCACACGTTAGGTGCCGCCGGAGCCTGCGAAGCGGTGCTCTGTTATTTACTCCTGTCGCGTAACTTGCCCCTGCCTGCACAAGATTTCACTGATACGCATCAAGACCCGAGCCTTGCGGCTTGTGGTTTACTCTCCGCGCCGCAGCCACAGACCCGGCCAACCATGCTTTCGAACTCATTTGCTTTTGGCGGCAATAATACCAGCCTGATTTTGGGAGTTGCTCATGACTGATTTTCTTGCCCCCGACCATTATTTGCCGCACGAAGCGCCGATGTGTCTGCTTGAGTCGGTGGTGGCGGTTGAACAGGAAAGCGCGCATTGCCGGGTGACGGTGAGCCATCAGGGCGTACTTGCGCCGTTTCTCAATGCCGAGGGAAATTTGCCGGGCTGGTTTGCCATCGAACTGATTGCCCAGACGGTAGGCGTGTGGTCTGGCTGGCATGCCTTAGAGAATGGCGAAGAGGCCAGCCGGATTGGCATGCTGTTGGGCGGACGAGGTTTGCGCTGCCCGGCAGGGGTGATGCCGCAGGGCGCGGTGCTGGATTGTCACGTCACGCTCCTGATGCGTGATGAAAAAATTGGCAGTTTTGAAGGACAAATTCTCGCGGATGGTAACGTCCTGGCGAGCGGGCGGGTAAATACTTATCAACCTGATAATAATGAATTAAAACAACTATTTTAATGGGATAGCAGCAAGATGACACAGACGGTATTAGTAACCGGTGCCAGCAAGGGAATCGGCAAGGCGATTGCCCTGGGGCTCGCCGCCGACGGATTTGCCGTGGTGGTGCATTACCATCGTGACGAAGCGGGCGCACAACAAACGCTTGAGCAAATTACTGCTCAGGGCGGAACCGGTCGCGTGATGCAGTTTGATAGTGCCGACCGCAGCCAGTGCCGCAGCGTCATTGAAGCTGACATCGAAACTCACGGCGCTTATTGGGGCGTGGTGAACAACGCGGGCATCACCCGCGACGGTGCGTTTCCGGCATTGAGCGAGGATGACTGGGATGACGTTCTCCGTACCAATCTCGACAGTTTTTACAACGTGATTCAGCCATGCGTCATGCCAATGATCGGCCTGCGCAAAGGCGGGCGCATTATTACCCTTTCGTCGGTATCGGGCCTGATGGGCAACCGTGGGCAAGTCAACTACAGCGCGGCAAAAGCGGGGATTATCGGGGCCACCAAAGCGCTGGCGATTGAGCTGGCGAAGCGCAAAATCACCGTGAACTGCATTGCGCCGGGGCTTATTGACACCGGCATGATTGAAATGGAAGAGGCGGCGCTCAATGAAGCGATGCGCCTGATCCCCCTGCAACGTATGGGCCAGCCTGAAGAAGTGGCGGGGCTTGCGCGTTATTTGATGTCGCCGGTTGCGGGCTATGTTACGCGCCAGGTTATCTCCATTAACGGAGGCATGCTGTGATTCGCCGTGTGGTAGTGACTGGAATGGGCGGCGTGACGGCGTTTGGCGACAACTGGCAGGATATTGCTGCGGGTTTGAAATCTGGCAAAAACGCCGTGCGTCATATGCCGGAATGGCAAATCTACGACGGGTTAAACACCCTGCTCGGTGCGCCCGTCGATAATTTTACCCTGCCGGAACATTACACCCGCAAGCGCATTCGGGCGATGGGGCGAGTTTCGCTGCTTGCCACGCGTGCAACGGAACTGGCGTTGACCCAGGCCGGTTTGCTCGATGACGCAATTTTAACCAGCGGCGAAACCGGTATTGCCTACGGTTCCTCCACCGGCAGCACCGGGCCGGTGAGCGAATTTGCCACCATGCTCACCGAGAAACATACCCGTAATATCACCGGCACCACTTATGTGCAGATGATGCCGCACACGGCGGCGGTCAATACCGGATTATTCTTTGGTTTGCGCGGGCGCGTGATCCCGACGTCCAGTGCGTGCACATCCGGCAGCCAGGCGATTGGTTATGCCTGGGAAGCGATTCGTCATGGCTACCAGACGGTGATGGTTGCCGGTGGCGCAGAGGAGTTGTGCCCGTCTGAAGCGGCAGTATTTGATACTTTATTTGCCACCAGCCAGCGTAACGACCAGCCGCACAGCACGCCGTCGCCGTTTGATAAGCAGCGCGATGGGCTAGTGATTGGCGAAGGGGCAGGGACGTTGATCCTCGAAGATCTTGACCACGCATTAGCGCGTGGGGCGACGATCTTTGCTGAGATCGTCGGCTTCCATACCAACTGCGATGCGGCGCATATCACCCAGCCGCAGAAAGAAACCATGCAGATTTGTATCGAGCGCGGCCTGCGTTCGGCGGGGCTTGCAGCCAGTGATATCGGCTATATCAACGCTCACGGCACCGCAACCGATCGCGGCGACATTGCCGAAAGCCACGCAACAGCGGCTATTTTCGGTACCCGAACGCCCATCTCTTCTCTGAAAAGTTACTTCGGCCATACGTTAGGTGCCTGCGGGGCGCTGGAAGCCTGGATGAGTATCGAAATGATGCGCGAAGGCTGGTTTGCCCAAACGCTGAATTTGACCGAGCCGGACGAAGCGTGTGGCGAGTTGGATTACATCATGGGTGACGCGCGCAAAATCGAGACGGAATTTGTGCAAAGCAATAACTTCGCCTTTGGGGGAATTAACACCTCGCTGATCCTGCGTCGTTGGGCGTAATGGGTTACCGGCTGGGGTTTGGCGATGTGGCGCGTTTATCTGAGGATGCGCTGGTCAAATATTGGCTGTCGCCAGAGTTAGTGGCGGCGGCACCAGCCGGAAACCGTCGCCCTGTCTGGCTTGCGGGAAGAGTTCTGCTGGCGATGCTGGCAGAAAATAAAGCGCTTCCGCTGCTGGAAACAGGCTTAAATGGCAAACCGCAACACCCTGAACTACCGCATTTTAACATCAGCAATAGTGCGGCTTATGTTGCGGTGCTGCTGGGGGACAATGCGGTAGGCTGTGATTTAGAGCTGCTGCGGCCGAGAAAGCGTTTTATGGGCGTGGCGCAGCACAGTTTTGCGCCGGAACTTTACGCCTGGCTGGCCAACTTGCCCGAAGATGAACAGCTACCTGCTTTCTGGAAATTATGGACAGCTCATGAAGCCGTGGTGAAACAGCAGGGCGGGACGGTGTGGCAAATCACAGCGCTGAAACTGCCGCTGGAAACGCTCTGCCCACCGGGCCGCCATCTGCTTCATCTTAGGGTTCACAACACGCTCATTGCGTGTTGCGGTGAAGATAAGTTTCCGGAGGTTATTGCGCCGGAACTCATTGTTATCTGATTTTGTCGGGTGGCGCTGGCGCTTACCCGATCTACAGCTCAGTTCCCGTAGGGTGGATAAGCGAAGCGCCATCCAACGCTAAACATCCAGCGTTCTTTTACTGCTTCAATGCCCAGATGTGATACACCCCGTCTATCAATTCGGCCCCTTCCAGCTCTTTCTCAAAACCGGGGAATTTCTCGCCCCACTGCGCGATGCTGCGGATGTATTTCAACCACGGATCGTCGGCGGCACCGAAACTTTCACCCGGCATGACAATTGGAATGCCCGGTGGGTAAGGGATCACACCGACGGCAGAAATACGGTTGGGCAGTTGATCGATGGGTAGATGATCCGCCTTGCCCGCCATATGCTGCTGGAAGGCAATGCGCGGGCGTGTAACCGGAACCGGAATGTTGCCGAAAGCCTCCGCCTGGAGCTTGTCCATCTGGCTGGTTTTCATGTAGTTAAACATTTCATCACACAGATCTTTAAGCCCCATGCCCGCGTAGCGTGCGGCATCGGCGCTGATAAGATCCGGCAGGCAGCGTTTGAGCGCGGTGTTGTTGTCGTAGTCATCTTTAAACTCCAGCAACACGTTAATCAGCGTGCCCCATTTCCCTTTTGTTACGCCGATAGAAAACAGGCACAGCACCATAAAATCGGTGGTACGTGACGGCACAATCCCGCGCTCGCCGAGGTACGCGGTGACCATTGCCGCCGGAATGCCGGACTCCAGCAGGTTGCCGTCATCTCCCATACCGGGGGCGAGAATCCCTGCTTTGATGGGGTCGAGCAGGCACCAGTCATCTTCGAGCTGCTCAAATCCGTGCCATTTCTCGCCGGGTTTGAGCGTCCAGCAGGCAGGGTCTGTGGTGAGCTGTTCCCGCGACGCTTTAGCAAACGGAACTTCAACGCCTGCGGCGTTGGTGACCGTTGGCGCATTCCACGGCGAGAAGAACCATTCCCCTTTTTTGGCAAACGCGGCATGGACTTTTGCCAGCGCGAGACGAAAATCGACCGCTTCAACAATCACTTCCTGCGTTAAGGCCTGCCCTTGACCGCCGTCCATCATCGCCGCGCCAATTTCGTTGGAGGCGATAATCGCATACAGCGGGGAAGTGGTGGCCTGCAACATGTACGACTCGTTAAAGCGAGAATGTTCGACCGGTTTTTTGCCGTTGCGGATATGGATGTAAGAAGATTGCGAAAGCGCGGCCAATAGTTTGTGCGTGGAGTGGGTGGCAAAAATCGTCGGGCCGTTGCTGTCGAAATCTTTCGGATCGCCGCGCATTGCAAAGCGGCCTTTGTACATGGGGTTGAAGCGGGCATACGCGTACCAGGCTTCGTCGAAATGAATCTGATCGACACTTTCCGCCAGCAGTTCCTGTGCCGCTTCGGCGTGATAACACATCCCGTCATAGGTGCAGTTGGTGACGACCGCATACACCGGTTTATCGCTGACCACCTCATGTTTAAGTGGGTTAGCGTCAATCGCCGCCCGGATGCTTTCCGCCGTGAATTGCCGTTTGGGGATTGGGCCAATAATCCCGAAGCGGTTGCGCGTTGGCACAAAATAAACCGGCAGTGCACCGGTCATCACTAAACCCTGCTCGATGGATTTATGGCAGTTGCGGTCGCATAACGCGATTTCTTGCTCGCCGACTACCGCCTGCATAATGGCGCGGTTTGAGCCGGAGGTGCCGTTTAACACGGAGTAACTCCGATGGGCGCCAAACACTTCGGCGGCGTAGGTTTCCGAGGCTTTAATCGGCCCGCTATGGTCAAGTAGCGAACCCATGGCGGCGCGTTCAATCCCGGTATCGGTGCGAAAGAGATTCTCGCCAAAGAAATCGAGAAACTCGCGGCCAACGGCGGATTTGGTAAACGCCACTCCGCCCTGGTGGCCCGGTGCCGCCCAGGAGTATTCGGGATTTTCCAGCGTGTAATTAAATAAGGCGCGGGTGAAAGGCGGCAATAACTGTTCGTAATAGCGCTGAATAAGGGAGCGTGCGCGGGCCGCTATAAATTCGGCGGTATCTTCGTGCATCCAGACAAACTCATTCACCAGTCGCATGGAGTCAAGCGTCAGCGTATCCACACAAGAGTGTTCAGCCATGAGCAGCACGGGAATACTCTTATTGCGGCGGCGAATGGTTTGCAGCAAGGCAAAAGCCTGGCTGTGCGAGGCATCGTCGTTGCCGCCGGAAGTCCAGTCAACGAAAATACAGCACAGCGAGGCATCGGAGGTGACGGTGGCGATACCGTCCTCAAATGTCGCTGCCGAAATCACCGCGAAATTATTCTCTTCCAGAGCCTCTATCAGCTCCGCCACTGCTCGTCCATTGGCGGTGTTAACGTCCTGAATACTGCTGTCGACCACCAGAATTTTGCGTTTTTGATGCGTGCCGAGATCAAGCATAGCTTGCTCCTGTTAGTCGTTAGCCACGGGTTTATCCAGCGGGTAGGGGTTTTTATGACGGCGGTTGTAGTTAATGGTGTACATCGCGGTAATCACCATGATGGCAACGAACGACCACATCACTTCCGTCGCACCTGAACCGACGACGGCCCAAATACAGTAGACAAAGGCGATAAGCGTGATGAACAGGAACGGCAGGCGCTGGTTGCCCATATGCCCTTGACCGACCAGCATTAACGCCGCGCAGGTGTAGATGTAAGGCACCAGCGTAAAGATGACCGACACCGATGAGACAACGGCGAACTGCGAGGTTGCATCAGGTGAGATACTGGCGAGCTGGAAGAGGGTCATCAGTACGCCAACTATCAGCAGACCGGCAACCGGCGTTTGGTCTTTATTCACTTTGGCGAAAATAGGCGGGAATAGCCCGTCGTCGGCGGCGGCTTTTGCCGTCTGGCCCGCAAGCAGCGTCCACCCGCCGAGGCTGCCTAAACAACCGGCTGCGGCACAAAACGAAACGATCGCCCCTGCCATTGGCCCCAAAGCCATACGTGCCGCGTCACCAAACGGTGAGGCAGACGCTTTTAGATCGACATTGGGGATCATGCCCATGATCGCGGTGCTGGAAAGCACGTAACAAATCGCGGCAATCAACACGCCGCCGATTGTGGCGATGGGGACGTTGCGTTTCGGGTTCTTCACCACCGCGGCGGCAACCGACGCACTTTCAACGCCGATAAACGACCAAAGCGTTACGCTCAATGTGCTTTGAATCGCGCCAAACGTGCCTTTGCCGCTGACGTTCCACGCTTCCATGTAGGTGTCGCTTTTAAACCAGAACCAGCCCAACACGGCGACGGCGACAATCGGGATCAGCGCCAGAATAGTGGCGACGGCCTGCACGCGGGTGATCATTTTCGGGCCGATAATATTCAGCCCAACGAACAGCCACAGAATGGCGATACAGGTGACGGTAAGCGGCCAGGGCTGGTTTAACATCGGGAAGAAATAACTCAGATAACCGACGCCAATAACGACCATCGCAACGTTACCAATCCAACAAGCCAGCCAGTAAAGCAGATTAGTTTGGTAGCCAAGGAACGGGCCAAATGCCCGCCTGGCATAGGCGTAGGAACCGCCGGGGCTGTCATCCAGAGACGACATTTTTGCGTACACCATTGATAACGAGAGCGCCCCGATAATCGTCACCATCCAGCCAAAGATGGCGATTCCTCCGGTGGCGGCAAGGTTTGCCGGAAGCAGGAACACCCCGGAACCCATGATATTGCCTGCAACCATCAACATAACCGGGACCAGCCCGACTTTTTGCGCTTCACTAGCCATAGAACCTCTCCTGAAAATGAAGTAGCTACTGGAATGTTTACATGTACATTCCAGATCTCATTTTTGCGGCAAAAGCGCCTTGCTCAGGTGCGCCTGCAAATAAAAAGTGCTTCAGGTGTATTGGAACTTTTTTGTAGTAAATGAGAAAAAATCAGAACTTAGGTGATGTGGAGAAATCCTTATGAAGTGATATACGTCTGCTGTTCGGTAAGTTTAGACTACTATCAAAGACTAATAGGGGGTTTCCCAATGAGTGAAAGAATGTCGGTGATACAAGGTGATATCACCCGCGTTGAGGTTGATGTCATCGTCAATGCGGCAAATTCATCCCTGATGGGAGGCGGTGGTGTGGATGGCGCGATTCATCGTGCAGCCGGAACGGCACTGCTTGATGCCTGTAAAATGATTATTCGCCAGCAGGGCGAATGTGCGCCTGGGCATGCCGTGATTACCGAAGCCGGAAACATTCCGGTTAAGGCCGTGATTCATGCCGTCGGCCCCATTTGGCACGGCGGTGAAAAACATGAGGCTGAACTGCTCGAACAAACCTACCGCAACAGCCTCGATTTGGCGGCTGCCAACGGCTATCGCACCATTGCGTTCCCGGCGATCAGTACCGGAGCGTACGGTTATCCGAAAGAGCAGGCGGCGAAAATAGCCGTCGATACGGCCTGGCGATATATCGGCCTGCGCCCTTTACCTGAGAAGGTGATTTTTGTTTGCTTCGATGACGAAAATACCCGCATTTACCAGCAATTACTTGCTCAACTCTAACGTGAATAATCCTCACGCGACTCGCCTCGGAAGGGCGATTACCCCGACGCTTGCCGAGCACCCCGGCTTGAGCGGTATTCATCCGCTTGCGGATAGTCTGGATGCGTTTGCGGCGCGGTATTTGCTGTGTGGCATGGCGGAGAAAACGCTCGATGTGCAGTACTACATCTGGCAGGACGATATGTCCGGGCGGCTGTTATTTAGTGCGTTACTGGCGGCGGCCGAGCGCGGCGTCAAAGTCCGTTTGTTGCTCGACGACAACAACACCAACGGCATGGATAATATTTTAGAGCTGCTCAATGCTCATCCGCAGGTTGAAGTCCGGCTGTTCAATCCCTTCTCATTCCGCCTGTTTCGCGCCCTGGGTTACCTGACCGATTTCGCCCGGCTCAACCGCCGTATGCACAACAAGTCATTTACCGTTGATGGTGAAACTACCATTATCGGCGGGCGCAATGTGGGCGATGCCTATTTTGGCGTCGGTAAACAACCCCTGTTCTCGGATTTGGATGTCTTAGCGATTGGCCCGGTGGTCAGCGATGTTTGCGAGGATTTTGAGCGTTACTGGAACAGCCAGTGCGTATCAACGCTTGAGAAGGTGCTGGACGTAGACGCCGATGTTTTACAGGAGCGTGTGCAACTCCCGGAAGACTGGCGCGATGACCCGATGGCGCGTCGTTATCTTGACCGATTAACCACCAGCCAGTTTGCCACCCATCTTGTGGCCCGTACGCTAGATATGTACTGGGCGAAAACGCGTTTGCTCAGCGACGATCCGCGAAAAGGGCAGGGGAGAGCGCGAAGTCATACGCTCTTGCCGCAGCGCCTGATGAATGTGATTGGGATGCCCGAACGGGAGATAGATATTATTTCCGCTTATTTCGTGCCGACTCGCGCAGGTATCGCGCAGATCCTGGGCCTGGTGCGAAAAGGAGTGAAAATTGCGATTCTGACTAATTCACTGGCGGCAAATGATGTGGCGGTGGTTCACGCCGGATATGCCCGCTGGCGCAAAAAACTGCTGCGTCACGGCGTTGAATTATATGAATTGAAACCGCAGCAGGAAGGCTCGCGTGTGCCGCGTGACAGGGGCTTAACCGGGAATTCAGGTTCTAGCCTGCACGCCAAAACATTCAGCGTGGATAAACAAAAAGTGTTTATTGGCTCATTCAATTTTGACCCGCGTTCCGCCATGCTAAATACCGAAATGGGTTTTGTGATTGAGAGCGAGACGCTTGCGCAGGATATCCATCAACGTTTTACCCAAAGTCAGAAAGAGGCCGCGTGGGCGCTGCGTTTGGATCGTTGGGGGCGGGTGAATTGGGTGGAAAGTAGTGAGGGCAAAGAGACCGTCTGGAAGAAAGAGCCGCACACCCGTTTCTGGCAACGGGTGTTGGTGCGGTTGGTGTATCGCTTGCCTATTGAGTGGCTGCTTTAAAAAATATGTCGGGTGGCGCTGACGCTTACCCGACCTACGCCTGAGTGTATTTGTAGGGTGGATAAGCGCCAGCGTCATCCACCTTTTTTGCGTTATTTAACTCGTTACTTTAACAGCAACATTCTGCGGCTTGCCGGAGAACAGGAAGCGTAATAGTGGAATGCGCAAATGGATCTCATAAAGAATCACCGCAATCCCCACCACAAAGATCAAACCGCTGATAAAACCTATCGTATTAGATGCAATATGCGGCGTGATATACGCGCCAAAAAACAGCGTCAGAGGATGGTGCACCAGATAAATAAACAGCGACGCATTAACAAAATAGGTGACGCGTTTCGACTGGAAGTTCAACAGCTTATAGCCAAGCGAAAACACTATGTTGACCATCCACAGGCCCATTACCATAGTGATCACGCTTTCGGTTTCATACATCCAGGCATCGCCGCTGCCATAACGCTGGTTTAGCAGGTAGGCGCAAAATGCCAGGGCCGCACCCACCGCGCACCACGGTGAGGGGGTGGTAAACAGCGCTTTAAGCTGCGGGCGTACGAACACTAAGGCACCAAGCATAAAGAACGGCAGATAAAACAAGGCTTGCATCACCACAAAGTTAAATAAGCCATCACTTAATATCGGGGAATAAACAATAAAAATAGTGCGGCGAATGACGCCATATAAAATCCCGCACCCCAGAAAGATAATTGAGAGCATTCCTAAATTTATTGGAGAGGCATTATTTTCTGGGTGTTCAGCAATACGCGCTTTCATTTTTTGAAACAAAAACAGGCAGACCGTGGTAAGCACCACCATCACTAACAAGAACCACAAATGGGAAACCAGTTCCCACACCAGCGTGTTGTATTTCTCGTAAGGGGTAAGGCCCGGCCAATTTTTTGCTTTGTCATTGACGTGTTGCAGCATCAGGAATTGCGGCAGCGTCAGAAGAGGGATGGCGGTGAGCATCGGGATGCCGACCCGCTCCACACGGACTTTCCACCAGCGTTTTAGCGGGTAGCGTAAAAACAGCATGTAGGAAAAATACCCTGAAATGACAAAAAACACCTGCATCCGGAAGGCGTGGATAAAGTCATTAAAAAGGGTTAATCCCCAGGAGGCTTCGGCGCTGTTGACATGCCACTGATGGCTTGAATAGATGAGCGAGATATGGAACGGGATGCCTAAAAGCATCAACCAGGCCCGAATAGAATCCAGGAAAAACTCGCGTTGCTGTGGTGCTTTACTCATAATACTCCAGACATTATCGGACGAATCGCCTTATCCTTAAGAACATATCCCAATAGGCTTGAAGTCCCGAACGGTATCAATTTCGTGGCAACCCTACACTAACCATGACATCCTGTCTCCAGGATGACGTCTGAAAGCGTAAGCAGTTGTCTTTTTTTGCTTAAAGGCTGAGCCAGCGTGCTGAACAATGCGGGTATTTGGTTGTCGGAAAGCAGAAGTTTCCATTAAAATGGATTGGATTGATTTAAGCACACAAAGGGGGATGTGCTGGTTAATATGAAACATAAACTAAAAATGATGAAAATGTGTGGGCTCGGTGCCGCTGTAATGCTGTCACTTTATACCACCTCGGTTTGGGCCTTCACCATCGATGATGTCGCAAAACAAGCGAAAACATTAGCGGGCAAAAGCTACGAAGCACCGAAAAGCAATCTGCCTTCGCAATTTCGCGACATGAAATATGCGGACTATCAGCAGATCCAGTTCAATCACGACAAAGCCTACTGGAGCAAGATAAAGACCCCATTTAAGCTTGAATTTTATCATCAGGGTATGTACTTCGATACGCCGGTTGCTATCAACGAAGTGACGGCGACTGCGGTTCATAAAATTAAGTACAACCCGGATTACTTTAATTTCGGTGATGTAAAACACGATAAAGACACCGTTAAAGATCTCGGCTTTGCCGGGTTCAAAGTGCTCTATCCGATCAATAGCAAAGATAAAAACGACGAAATTGTCAGCATGCTCGGGGCGAGTTATTTCCGTGTAATTGGCTCAGGCCAGGTTTATGGCCTGTCTGCTCGTGGTTTAGCGATTGATACAGCATTGCCATCTGGCGAAGAGTTCCCACGTTTCCGTGAGTACTGGATTGAACGTCCGAAAGCCAATGACAAAACGCTGACGATTTTTGCGTTGCTCGACTCCCCGCGTGCAACGGGTGCGTATCGCTTCATTATTACGCCAGGGCGTGACACCGTGGTTAACGTGCAGTCGAAAGTTTACCTGCGCGATAAAGTCGGCAAACTGGGTGTTGCACCGCTGACCAGTATGTTCCTGTTTGGGCCAAATCAGCCGTCACCAAGCACCAATTTCCGTCCTGAACTGCATGACTCCAACGGTCTGTCTATTCACGCCGGTAACGGTGAGTGGATCTGGCGTCCGCTGAATAACCCGAAACACCTTGCCGTCAGTTCTTTCGCTACTGAAAATCCAGTGGGCTTTGGTTTGCTGCAACGTGGCCGTCAGTTCTCTCGTTTTGAAGACCTTGACGATCGTTACGATCAGCGCCCTAGTGCCTGGGTTGCGCCGCAAGGTGACTGGGGCAAAGGTCGCGTTGAGCTGGTTGAGATTCCAACCAACGACGAAACTAACGACAACATCGTTGCTTACTGGACACCGGATCAGCTTCCGGAGCCAGGCAAAGAGATGAACTTCAAGTACACCATTACTTTCAGCCGTGATGAAGACAAAATGCATGCGCCGGACAACGCGTATGTTGCGCAGACTCGCCGCTCAACCGGTGATGTGAAGCAGTCTAATCTGATCCGTCAGCCTGATGGCACGATTGCATTTGTTGTGGATTACACCGGTGCGGAGATGAAAAAACTTCCGCAAGATACCCCGGTTACCGCGCAAACCAGCATTGGCGACAACGGTGAAATCGTTGACAGCCAGGTACGTTATAACCCGGTCACTAAAGGCTGGCGTTTGACGGTACGTCTGAAAGTCAAAGACGATAAGAAACCGACTGAAATGCGTGCAGCGCTGGTCAATGGTGATCAAACGTTGAGTGAAACCTGGAGCTACCAGCTACCTGCCAATGAATAAGTTTACTGATACTGCGTCTGATTATATTGATGCACTTCCGCTTTCTGCTTCGCAGAAGGCGGCTCTTCCTGCATCGGAACTGCAAGCGGTGCACGAGGCGCTTGACGCGAAAGAGCACCACTATGACCGCGCCGATGATTCCCCATTAGCCTCGGTAAAGGCCCGGCTCGAAGCGAGCTGGCCTGGATCGTTGGGCGGTGAACAACTGATCGAGGATGAGGAAGGGCGCACCCAGTTGCAGGCTATGCCTAAAGCAACGCGCTCTTCCATGTTCCCGGATCCGTGGCGCACCAACCCGATTGGCCGTTTCTGGGATCGTTTACGCGGGCGCGAAGTGAATCCTCGCTACATGTCGAAGGAAGAGGCGGAAGCCGAGCAAAAATGGCGTACCGTCGGGACGATTCGACGTTACATTTTGCTGCTGCTGACCATTTCTCAGACCGTCGTGGCGACCTGGTATATGAAGACCATTCTTCCTTACCAGGGCTGGTCGCTGATCAATCCTTTTGACATGTTCGGTCAGGATTTGTGGGTGTCATTCATGCAACTGCTGCCGTATGTGTTGCAAAGTGGCATCTTGATCCTGTTTGCGATTCTGTTCTGCTGGGTCTCCGCTGGTTTCTGGACCGCGCTGATGGGCTTCCTGCAACTGCTGATGGGCAAGGATAAATACAGTATTTCCGCGTCCACGGTCGGCAACGAACCTATCGATCCGGCGAACCGTACCGCGCTTATCATGCCGATCTGTAACGAAGACGTAGACCGCGTATTTGCTGGCCTGCGCGCGACGTGGGAGTCGGTAAAAGCAACCGGACAACAGCAGCACTTCGACGTTTACATCCTGAGCGATAGCTACAACCCGGATATCTGTGTTGCTGAGCAAAAAGCGTGGATGGAGCTGATTAACGAAGTGCAGGGCGAAGGGCAGATTTTCTACCGTCGCCGTCGTCGTCGTGTGAAGCGTAAAAGCGGCAACATCGATGATTTCTGCCGTCGTTGGGGTAATCAGTACAGCTACATGGTAGTGCTGGATGCCGACTCCGTAATGAGCGGTGACTGCCTGACTAACCTGGTGCGTTTGATGAATGCTAACCCGAATGCGGGCATTATTCAGTCGTCACCAAAAGCATCGGGTATGGACACGCTGTACGCTCGTTGCCAGCAGTTCGCAACGCGTGTCTACGGCCCGCTGTTTACCGCAGGTCTGCACTTCTGGCAGTTGGGTGAATCCCACTACTGGGGCCACAATGCGATTATTCGCGTTAAGCCGTTCATCGAGCACTGTGCGTTAGCGCCGCTGCCGGGTGAAGGTTCATTCGCCGGTTCCATCCTTTCTCACGACTTCGTAGAAGCTGCGCTGATGCGTCGTGCGGGTTGGGGGGTGTGGATTGCCTACGATCTGCCGGGTTCTTATGAAGAGCTACCGCCGAACCTGCTGGATGAACTCAAGCGTGACCGCCGCTGGTGCCACGGTAACTTGATGAACTTCCGTCTGTTCCTGGTAAAAGGCATGCACCCGGTACACCGTGCGGTGTTCCTGACGGGCGTTATGTCTTATCTCTCAGCGCCGCTGTGGTTCATGTTCCTCGCGTTATCCACCGCATTGCAGGTGGTACATGCCCTGACTGAACCGCAATACTTCTTGCAACCGCGCCAGCTATTCCCGGTGTGGCCGCAGTGGCGTCCGGAGCTGGCGATTATGCTGTTCGCCTCCACCATGGTGTTGCTGTTCTTGCCTAAGCTGCTGAGTATCATTTTGATTTGGTGCAAAGGCTCGAAAGAGTATGGCGGCTTCCTGCGCGTAACGCTCTCCTTGCTGCTGGAAGTACTGTTCTCCGTGCTGCTGGCACCGGTGCGTATGCTGTTCCACACGGTGTTTGTGGTCAGCGCGTTCCTCGGCTGGGAAGTGGTATGGAACTCACCGCAGCGTGATGACGACTCCACCCCTTGGGGCGAAGCGTTTATGCGTCACGGTTCTCAGCTTCTGCTGGGTCTGGTATGGGCAGTCGGGATGGCATGGCTGGATTTGCGCTTCCTGTTCTGGCTCGCGCCAATCGTGTTCTCGCTGATTCTGTCACCGTTTGTGTCAGTTATTTCGAGCCGCGCAACCGTCGGTTTACGCACTAAGCGTTGGAAGTTGTTCCTGATCCCGGAAGAGTATTCTCCTCCGCAGGTGCTGGTGGATACCGATAACTACCTGAAGCTAAACCGCAGCCGTACGCTGGATGATGGCTTTATGCACGCGGTGTTTAATCCGTCGTTTAACGCCCTGGCAACTGCTATGGCAACGGCGCGACACCGTGCAAGTCAGGTGCTGGAGATTGCCCGCGATCGTCACGTTGAGCAGGCGCTTAATGAAACGCCGGACAAACTTAACCGTGACCGCCGTCTGGTGCTGTTGAGCGACCCGGTGACCATGTCCCGTCTGCATTATCGTGTGTGGTCTAATCCGGAGCGTTACTCCTCTTGGGTGGATAACTACAAAACGGTAGAGCTGAATCCGGCTGCTTTACCGGTCAAGGGTATTTGATAGAAAACGGCTTCGGTGGATGGCGCTTAATGCTTATCCACCCTACAAAAACCATGCGGATTTGTAGGTCGGGTAAGGCGCAAGCCGCCACCCGACAGGAGTGTATGAAATCTGCCGGCCGAGTGGTCGGCATTTTTTTACCCTTCAGAGAGGAGAGAAGCGTTGTTAAGAGCGATAGTGGTGATAGTAGTAGCATGCTTGCTGAGTGGCTGCGGGAGTATTATTAGCCGCGCTGTTCCGGGGCAGGGACATGGTAATCAGTATTACCCCGGTGTGCAGTGGGATGTGCGTGACAGCGCGTGGCGTTATATCACGGTGCTCGATTTACCTTTCTCACTGGTTTTCGACACGCTGTTGCTGCCGATTGATGCCAGTCACGGGCCTTACGAATAAAGACTACCGTTCATCCCATTCATCCGCTGCGGTCTGGCCTTCCTCGGTATCCAGAGGAGGCTCAAGTTGAAATTCACCTTCGTCCCATTCATGCAGCGTATTTTCTTCAATCCATTCCTGGCGTAGCTCGATTTCGTCGTAGTCACCGTCAAACACGCTTTGCGCAGCCTCACCGCTGAGCATCGGCAAACATTCGCCGTCTTCACTGTCGTCAGTAAAAAACTCAGCCTGCCACATGATGTCCCCATCCTGAAGAATGTACTTTTGAATGTTCAGTTGCTGAACACTGGCACTCTCTTCATCGAGTTCTGGGTTATCCACAAGGTAAAGCTCACGTGCGGCATCAATGGCCTCTTCCAGCGTCGCGTACAGACTCATAGTAATCTCCTTTTGATACAGGTCAGGGAACGCGCTACGGCGCAATTTCAAGTTAATTGTTGACGCTGTTTGCAAAGTTGCAAGTATGAGATTTACTCTTCCAAAACAGTGACGCGTTTCGTGGGGCGACGCAGGCTAACCCACGAGTAGAGGGCGTTAAAAAGTACGACCCCGGCGGTGACTAAAAATACCGTGCGGAAGCCATAACTGGCCGAAACGGCAGCACCCACCAGCGGGCCGGTGACGTTGCCAATATCGCGAAATGATTGGTTGTAACTGAAGATTCGTCCGGCAATTTGATTGCTGGAGTTGTAGACCAGCAGGGTTTGCACCGCGGGTAGCAACGCGCCATCGGCAGCACCTAGCAAGAATCGTAATACGCCTAATTGCCAAGGGGTTTGCACCATCGACATGGGAATCAGCAGCAGCACCGAAACCACCAGCGCACAGATTAAAATTCTTTCCGGCCCAATTCTGTCTCCCAGCTTACCTAACCGTGGGGCGCTGATGAGCGCTGCTACACCTGGCACGGAGGCAATCATCCCGCTGATAAACGCAAGATTACTGACATTCCCCGCAAGCTCGCGCACGTAAAGCGTAAGAATCGGGGCAATCGAACCGGTGGCGACCTGAATAATCATCGTGGTGATAAACAGGCTCAGCACCAGGCGAGGGTTTTTCAGCGAGGTGAAGACCTGGCGGGCATGCAACATGTCTTTTTTATTTATCGGGGTGAACTGCTCGCGGATATAAAATAGCGTGAAAATAAAGCAGGTAAACAGCACGCCAGCGGTAATGAAAAACACCGGGCGCAGGCCGTAAGTATCCGCCAGAAAACCGCCAATCATCGGCCCGAGTAGCGCGCCGCTCACCCCGCCGGTCGAGAGAGTCCCGAGCGCCCAGCCACTTTTATGGCGTGGGACCTGTGTGGCAATTAAAGCGTTAGCGTTAGGTACAAATCCCCCCAGCAAACCTAGCAGGGCGCGGAGTGCCAGGAATTGCCAGATATTGTTCGCAAAGCCCATCAGCACCATCACAATCGACATGCCCAGCGCTGAGCGCAGCAGCATTATCTTGCGGCCTTTGCGGTCGGCAAGCCCGCCCCAAAACGGCGAGGCGATGGCGGAAAACAAAAAGGTGATACTGAAAACAATGCCGGACCACATGTTTAACGCGCTATGCCCGGTCACACCTAAGTGTTCCACATACAAAGGCAAGAAAGGCATCACAAGGCTAAATGCGGCGCCGGTAAGAAAACACCCAAGCCAGGCAAAGGTGAGATTTCTTTTCCAGTTGATGGTGCTCTCGGGGAGAGTCATAACGCTCCGAATTCGTGCAGGAAATAGAGGTGGTTAGAAATTATTACCTTGCTAATTATGCGCCTGTTAAGCGGAGGTGGCAATGTTTCTGAAACAGACTTTTAAAACGATAAAAGGTGGCTCGGTACCACCTTTCGTTATATCAACTTGCTTATTAATAGCGTGAAGAAACGCCTTCAGGGCGAGTTTTAAAGCGGCGGTGAAGCCACATATACTGCTCTGGCGCCATCAAAATGCACTGCTCGATGATCTTATTCATCCAGAGCGCGGTGCCTTCCGGCGTTTCCAGCGGCGGTGAAAACTCGGCGGGCAGAATAATCAGCTCGTAGCCTTTGCCGTCAGGTTTTCTGCGCGGCACCATCGGAACAATTGCCGCACCAGACATACGCGCCAGGGTGTAGGTCCCGGTGGTCGTCGCCGCTTCATCAACACCGAAGAACGGCACAAACACGCTCCCGCGTGGCCCGTAATCGTGGTCTGGCGCATACCAGATAATCTCGCCCTGTTTAAGCGCGCGTATCATGCCCTTGAGATCTTTACGATCGATCATGCTTTTGTTGGATCGCATGCGGCCCCAGGTTTGCAGCCAGTCGAGAAGGGGGTTGTCATTAGGGCGGTAAACGCCGATGCCCGGTGTATTCATGCCAAACATGCGTGCGCCTAATTCAAGCGTCAGGAAGTGAATCCCAATAAGCAACACACCGCGATTTGCAGCCTGCACGGCGTGAATTTGATCGACGCCTGAGACATCACACCAGCGTTGAATGCGCCGGGTTGGCCAGAACCATGCAATACCGGTTTCCATAAGCCCCAGGCCTACGGACTCAAAATTCTTCACCAGGTATTCTTCACGCTCGGCAGCCGTTTTTTGCGGAAAGGCAAGTTCAAGATTGCGGCGAGTAATTCTGACGCGGCGCTTCATAAACCGCATTGCTAGCTGACCGAGGCCACGTCCGATTCGATAGATGACGGGATAGGGGAGCAGGGTAATCAAATAAAGTAAGCCAATACCAAACCAGGTTCCCCAATAGCGAGGATGAAGCAACGCGCGCGAGAATTGCGGTAAGTTCGTCATGTAAAACCTATTGTGACGGCAAATGCCGGATCTTCTTGAGTAAGACTATTGTGACATTAATTAGTAGTCATCCAAAGTTAACAGTAGCAGAGTGCCTGATATTCAATCGATTGTTGTTAATGGTACGTAGAGATGATGGAAATGTAGCGCAAAATGCGGGGATGTAAATTAACGTTAATTGCTTTATGATGCAGCCCACTTTTTTCTTGTCCACGATTGCCGAGCGAACACCATGCCAGTGTTACACAACCGCATATCGAATGAGGAACTGCGTGCGCGTATGTTGGCTGAAACTGAGCCGCGCACTACCATCTCATTCTATAAGTATTTCACTATTGAAGAACCGCAAGCGACCCGTGATGCGCTTTATCAGGCTTTTACCGCCCTGAATGTCTTTGGCCGCGTTTATCTCGCCCATGAAGGCATAAACGCGCAAATCAGCGTTCCGCAAAGCCGCGTCGACACGTTCCGCGAAACGCTTTATGGTTTCCACTCTGCGCTAAACGGCGTGCGTTTAAATATTGCCCTGGAAGACGACGGCAAGTCGTTCTGGGTACTACGCATGAAAGTTCGCGACCGCATCGTTGCGGATGGTATTGACGACCCGTCGTTTGATGCCAGTCAAGTCGGCGCTTATCTGAAAGCGGCAGACGTCAACGCCATGCTCGATGACCCGGAAGCGGTATTTATCGACATGCGTAACCATTACGAATATGAAGTGGGCCATTTCCAGAATGCGATGGAGATCCCGGCAGATACTTTCCGCGAACAGCTACCTAAAGCGGTTGATATGTTGCAGGACGACAAAGACAAAAAAATTGTTATGTATTGCACCGGCGGTATTCGCTGTGAAAAAGCCAGTGCCTGGATGCTGCATAACGGTTTTAAGAACGTCTATCACATTGAAGGCGGGATTATTGAGTACGCCAGACGTGCGCGTGAGCAGGGCATTCCTGTGCGTTTTGTCGGGAAGAATTTTGTCTTTGACGAGCGAATGGGCGAGCGCATTTCGGATGATGTTATTGCTCATTGTCACCAGTGCGGTAGCGCGTGTGATAGCCACACCAACTGCAAAAATGACGGCTGCCATTTGCTGTTTATTCAGTGCCCGAGCTGTGCTGAGAAATTTGCCGGTTGTTGCAGTGAGATTTGCCGTGAGGAGCTGGCGCTTTCCCCAGAGGAACAGCGTCGCCGCCGAGCGGGGCGTGAAAATGGCAATAAGATTTTCAACAAATCGCGTGGTGCACTGAATACTACATTGCGCATCCCCGATCCTGAGTGACGACTTTAAATCGGTGGATGGAGCTGTCGCTTATCCACCTTACGCAAGAGACTTTGATGTAGGTCGGGTAAGCGCAACGCCACCCGACATGCACTTGACGCTCAAGACGTCAGCTATTTAAAGCGTGAAAGTGAGAAAGGCGTGAGATCAAATGCTGCCTTTTTGCCTTGCGCGAACTGGCAGGCGATTTCCCCAAGCACCGAAGCAAATTTAAATCCATGCCCGCTAAGGCCGGTTATCACCAGGGTATTCTCATGGCCCGGCAGGGTATCAATGATAAAATCTTCATCCGGCGACATATCATAGGTGCAGGCTGCGCCATGCAAGCAAACGCCAACGCCCGGCATTATCTGGCGTAAGAAGCTGAAAACTTCGCTGCCATCAGTGGCGATAGCACCAAACGGTTTACGCTCTTGTGGTTCGCTGATGACTTGCCCGCCATTATGCTTGCCGAGTTTTAGCTCGTTATCTTCCCCCGCCGGGAAACCGTAATACTGGCTGCCGTCAGGCAGTTCAGCGGTGAAGGCGGGAAAATGATTCTTTTCACTGTAGCGCCCGTCGGCCTGATGCCAGCTAAAGATTTTGCGTACCGGGGTAACAGGCAGTTCGGGTAACAATTTCTTGACCCAGGTTCCCGCGCTAACAACAAGTTTATCTGCGCTGAAATCACCCTCTGACGTGCTCACCACTACGCCTTCGTCGGTATGGCGAATGTCCGTGACCGGGCAGTTAAACAGTTGTGCGCAGCCCCCCTGATTTGCCAGGCGAATATAGGTTTTTACCGCCAGTTCGCTTTGCAGCACGCCTGAATTGGGTTCAAACAGGCCGAGGTAATTTTCCGGTACGGTAAGCTGCGGCCAGCGTGTCATGACCTCTTGCGCGTTCAGCGTTTCGAGCAGTAATGACCAGTTATGCGCGCTGCTTTGCACGGTGGAGATAAAAGCAGAATCTGCCGGGCCGAGGTTAATGACGCCGGTGCGATGAAACACCTTCTCGCCGCTGATTTCCTGTAATGCATCCCAAAGCGCCTGAGCGCGGAGCACCAGCGGGACATATTTTTCCCCTTCGCCATAGGCGTGACGCATCAGGCGTGTTTCGCCGTGATGGCTGCCTTGCTGGTGTGGAGGGTGGCAACTGTCAATCATTAACACGTTTAAGCCGGAGTGTGTCGCATAGCACCCGGCGGCTGCGCCTACAGAGCCACTACCGACGATGATAAGGTCATAATGCATGATGCTTTTCTCTTCTCCCGTGCAAAAATAAATTCTTTAGCAGGTTAATTAAGACTCGCCTGATTGGCAATCAAGGGAAACCTGAATAATAAAAAAGGCACCTTTACGGTGCCTTGCGTTATTTGGATAGCATCGGCAATCAATGCTTACGATAGTCGTTTACCTGGTAATCGCTGGATTCAATCTTAGCAATGCCGGCTTCAAGAATAGATATAAATTGCCGGGCAACATCCGTGGTCAACCATAAAGTCTGACCGATTTCGGTTTCGTCGTGCTTTTGCGTATTTGAGGTCAGGTAGTGCAGGCGAAGCATCAGCGCATCGTAGCTATCTACGGTACTGATGTCCCATCCAATAAGGGGATGGGTCTGGATAACATCACTATTTTTTTCCATCATAACCCCTTTTGTACGTGTGTTTAAGACAACGGTTTGCGAGGTTTAATGCTTGTTTAATGTGAAGCCAGTTAAGTATATCAATGATTAAGCTATTTCGACGGATAAATAAATACCCGGCAACACTTTTTTTACATTAAAGGGTTGGAATGTGCAATAAAACGGCAAATTATTCTTTATTGAATCAGTGGATTCTGAGTATGAACGCGAGGGGGAATATTCTTAGAGGGTGAATTTTATACAGCTAAAAAAACCGGATGGCGACACCCGGCGTAAACGAAACAAAAAGGGAATTATTGTTAGATATATCTGGAATAATCCGTGGCTAAATGACGAGCCAATAACCTTCCATATTATGTTTTAATCTGCAGCAAACCAGTCGTCAGCGCTTTCCCAGGTCTCCTGGAGTATCTCGCTAATTCGATCGCGATCTTCTTTAGTGGCCCCTAATACCGACAGGTTATTGGCAGCGGCATAACGCACCTGAACGTGGTTATCATTTTCAGGATAGTGTTGAGTAATTCGGCGTGAAAGTTCATTGGCAAGCGCGTCAATTGCGCCTGGTGGCAGAGATGTAGTTTTAGCAATAGTGACTTCAATACGCATAACAGCCCCCTGTATAATATACTGGATATTTATACAGTCATCTTGTTGACTATGCAACAGGGGGCGCTAAAAATTGTTATTGAACTGACCAGATTACCTGTTCACCTGCAAGGAACGGCACGATGCTGTCATCGCTGGTCTCGATAGTTTCCGGCATCGTGACCGGCGTGCGGACCAGCTCAATTGTCTCTTCGTTTACAGGCAAACCATAGAAACGCGGGCCGTTGAGAGAAGTAAACGCTTCAAAGTGCTGCATGGCGTTCAACTCTTCAAATACCGTTGCATACGCGCCAAGGGCTGAAGGGGCGTTAAAGCAGCCTGCACAACCGCAACTGGCTTCTTTACGATGACGCGCATGAGGGGCTGAATCAGTCCCCAGGAACACGCGGTCACATCCGCTGGCAACCAGTTCACGCAACGCTTCCTGGTGAACGCTGCGTTTCAAAATTGGCAGGCAATACAGGTGAGGGCGCATGCCGCCGACCAACATGTGGTTGCGGTTAAACATCAGATGCTGTGGGGTAATGGTGGCGCCTAACAGGGAGTTGCCTTCCTTCACATATTGCGCGGCGTCTTTGGTGGTGATGTGCTCAAACACCACTTTCAGCTCTGGCAGTTGGCGACGTAATGGCTCCATCACCGTTTCGATAAAGCGTGCTTCGCGGTCGAAAATATCAATGTCTGCGTGAGTCACTTCGCCGTGAATAAGCAGCGGCATACCAATTTTTTGCATGCGCTCAAGCACCGGCAAAATCGCAGCGGTGCTGGTGACGCCGTGGCTTGAGTTGGTCGTGGCGTTGGCCGGATAAAGTTTTGCCGCTGTGAATACCCCTTCACTAAACCCGCGTTCCACTTCATTGGGGTCTAAAGAGTCGGTGAGGTAGCAGGTCATCAACGGTTCGAAATTGTGCCCTTGCGGTACGGCATCAAGAATACGTTGGCGATAGGCAATGGCGGCTTCGACAGTGGTTACTGGCGGTGCCAGGTTTGGCATCACAATCGCGCGACCATAAATTTCGCTGGTATAAGGCACCACCGTTTTTAACATCTCACCATCACGCAGGTGAACATGCCAGTCGTCTGGGCGGCGAATTTTTAATACCTGAGGTAATACGGTCATGAAAGTGCTCCGGCGTAGGAAGGAAATAACGATGATTTATGCCGGGCACTAAGGATAAGCGCAAACGTTTCGCTTTGCACCATTTTCGTTGAGATTTTGGTTTATTCGGTGAAAGGAATGACGATTTCACCCGGCTTAACTTCAATCCCTTTGGCGTATTTTTTCGCCAGTTTTTCGCCGGAACTGTTGTCTTCACTCAACACATAAGCGGGCTGCTTATTAAAATAGTTGCGAAGCGACTGATTCAGATAAGGGATCAGCGTCTGGACAATCGTCTGCATTTTTTCCGGTTCAACGGTGGCATCAACCACTTCCATCTCTTGCAGATAGATAGCGCCTTGCTCTTTGTTGAAAGTCGGCAATGCTTTTAACTTCAGTTTGATATTGGCTTTCTGATTGCCGAACAGGGAGGTCATATCCAGTTTCGCATCACCGGTCAGCGTGATTTTATTCGGCTCTTCACGGCCAATGGCGCTGGCTAAATTCGTCAAAACGATATGCGCATCGGCAACGCCCGGCAGGCCAATATCTTTCGAGAAATTATTACGCTTTTGCAGCGCCTGGTTAATTTCCTGTTCGCTGACGGTGTACTGCGTCAGTTGGTTACAGCCCACAACGAGCCCGCTGAGCATCAATGCTGCGGCTAACACTATCTTTTTCATGGAATTCCTTAACATGCTGCTTTAGTCACAGATCCTGACATAAAGCATCATGATGTACCAGCGCAGGCGGTGCTACAGGAAAAAGCCGAAATACCTGAGTGACATCAAGCTGCAGGGCGCATCTTGAAATCACTCAGGTAAAACGGGCTATGTATCAAATTGCGTGGGATGAAAGCAGGTTAATTTGCGTCTGTTTCGCCATGTTATCGCGGTAGGCGGCAACCCGGCTTGGCCACTCAATGCCGGCCACCAGAGTCAGATTACGCAGCAGCGGGAAGAGATGAATATCGTCTTCTGAGAGTTCACCGTTGACGGCATTCGGCTGCACGATGAGTTTATCGAGCTTGCGTAAATCATCGCTGATTTTTTTGATAAGGCCTGGCGAGTGGGTGAGATGCTCGGCAAACGAGCCAATCATTGCCTCTTTCTTGTGAGTGAAATAGGCGCGCGCCGCCGGTGTGGCAAATTCATCAAAAGGCGCTTTTGCAATTCGGGGCAACAACAGGTGTTGCACGTAGCTATTAACATGGCGAAGCCATTCGCTAATGGCCGCGTTCGTGCTGCCGGTCAGCAGCGGTTCGCCATCCAGTTTATCGACGTAATGCACAATATCCATACTTTCAGGTAGATACCGGCTGTCGTCTTTTTGCAGGATTGGCGCCATTTTCTTGCCAATCATTTTCGTCGGGGTGGCTTCATCGTCGTTTAGCAGGACGTTAAGCTCAATGGGGATATTCTTTAAGCCAAAAATCATGCGTGCTTTAAGGCAGAAAGGGCAGTGATCGTAGATATAAAGCTTCACGTTACTCCTCCATACTATTGAATAGCGGACAACATCCGTTAACGTTTGAGTATGGAAGAGAACCGTGAGGGTCGCAAACTAGTTACCCGGTTCGAGCATTGAAGGCTCCACCGGCTTGGCGCTAAATTGCCACCATAACGCCAGCAGCGTAATCACGCCGATAATCCCTAACATAACCCATGGAAGCTCCGGCTGGTTAATGCTTTTCCCCGCATCATATAGCCAACCGCCGCCGGCATAACCTAACGCACCACCAATGGCTAAACCTAAACGGCTAAAGCCCATATAACTGCCGCGCGCACGGGAATCGGCAAGCGATGCCCCCAGGGTTTCACGCGCAGGTTCGGCAATAATTGAACCGATATAAAACACGCATATCAGGGTGAAAAGTTGCTGGAGATTACTCGTCAGGCCGATAGGCAGCATTGCCAGCGTCATCAGGAACAAGCCAGCCATTAGGCGTTGCTCAAGGCGGAAGCGTTTCTCGCTCCAGCGGGCAATCGGGTAGAGCAGGGTTAACGACAGCGCGGCTTCGATGGCGTACATCCATTTCACCGCGCCGGGCGTTCCGGCGATTTCATTAACCATAATGGGCAGCATCAACATCACTTGCACCGCCAGCATGTAATACCCGGCGAGCGTCAGCACATAGGTAACAAACCGTTTGTCACGCAGCACGCGCCCCATCCCTTCAAGCATCGGTGTGCGGATAGTTGACAGTTTATAAGCCGGAAGCAGCCAGGCATTGACGATGGCGCAAATCACAAACATCACCGCCCCCGCCCCGCAAACCAGGCGGAAATCATATTGCAGCAGCCAACTGCCGAGCAGCGCGCCGATGACCGCTCCGGCACTGTCTTGCATCATTAATAGCGAGAAGAAACGCCCACGCTGGTGGGGGCGAACCAGTTTCACCACCAGTGCGGCACGAGGCGGGTCGAACAACGTGCCGCCGATACCGGAGATAAAGCACGACAGCCACAGCACCCACGGCTCATGGGCGATACCCATCAGCGCAAATCCCACCGCGCGCAGCAGCATCCCGGTGACGATCATCGGTTTGGCCCCTAAACGGTCGGCAATGGCGCCGCCAAAGATGCCTAAGCCTTGCTGCGTGAGTTGCCGCAGTCCCAGCGCGATACCCACCATTAGCGCCGCCCAGCCCATCTGGTCGACAAAGCGTATGGAAATAAGAGGGAAAACCACGAAGAAGCCTAATACAACGAGCATGTTATCGAGCAATAAGAAGTATTTACCCAGGCTCCTGGCCTGCGCTACCCGTGACATCTCCCCTCCAGGGAACTTTAAAAGTGTGACAAACGTCTATTCTCTACTGCTCTCCGGTTTTTTGACAGGCGGCTTGCGACAATATTTTTTTATCAATCTTTGGCTTCGATTGAACTCATTAATCGAAAAAAGTATGGCCTGATGAAAAATCTGCATGTTGTTGTTTTCCTTCCGCCGTCAGCCGCAGGTATAGTAATAAAGTTGCCTAAGAAAAATGTGGGATGTGAGGAGTAGGGTGAACATGTTTGGCTACCGCAGTAACGTGCCGAAAGTACGCTTAACAACCGACCGCCTGGTGGTGCGTCTGGTATATGAGCGAGATGCCTGGCGTCTGGCAGATTATTACGCTGAAAACCGTCAGTTCCTGAAGCCGTGGGAGCCCATTCGCGACGATAGCCATTGCTATCCTTCCGGCTGGCAGGCACGGCTTGGCATGATTAGCGAAATGCATAAAACCGGCAGCGCTTATTACTTTGCTCTGCTCGATCCAGAAGAAAAAGAGATTCGCGGCGTCGCCAACTTTTCAAACGTGGTGCGCGGCTCATTTCATGCGTGCTATCTCGGGTACTCACTTGGTGAAAAATGGCAGGGGCAGGGGATGATGTTTGAGGCGCTGACTTCAGCTATCCGCTATATGCAGCGCAGCCAGCATATTCATCGCATCATGGCGAACTATATGCCGCACAACCAGCGTAGCGGCGATCTTCTGGCCCGCCTCGGGTTTGAAAAAGAAGGCTATGCCAAAGAGTATTTACTGATTGATGGTGTCTGGCGCGATCACGTTCTGACCGCGTTGACCTCAAAAGAATGGACCCCTGGCCGTTAAGGACGAGAGATGAAATATCAGTTAACTGCGGTTGAAGCGCGCGTTGTGGGCAGCCTGATGGAAAAACAGGTAACCACCCCAGAACAGTATCCTATGTCGGTCAACGGCGTGGTGACGGCCTGTAATCAGAAAACCAACCGTGAACCGGTGATGGACTTGAAAGAGCATGAAGTGCAAGAAACGCTCGACACGCTGGTCAAACGCCATTTTTTGCGCACCGTCAGCGGGTTTGGCAATCGCGTAACCAAATACGAGCAGCGTTTCTGCAACTCTGAATTTGGCACGCTTAAACTTTCTGCTGCCGAAGTCGCCTTAGTGACCACTCTTTTGCTGCGCGGGGCGCAAACGCCCGGTGAATTACGCACTCGGGCCGGACGAATGTTTGAATTTAGCGACATGGCTCAGGTAGAGGAGACCCTCGAAAATCTGGCGAACCGCGAAGATGGTCCTTTTGTCGTGCGTCTGGCGCGTGAGCCGGGCAAGCGCGAAAGTCGTTATATGCATCTTTTCAGCGGTGACGTTGAGGCAACATCCGCCTCTGTGCCGGAAGGTGCTGCGGTGCCTGCGGAGGATTTAACCGCGCGTGTCGAACAGCTTGAAAATGAAGTTGCTGAACTCAAACAACGCCTTGATTCACTGCTCGCTCATCTTGGGGATTAATTGATGACTAAACTTCGCGTCGGCGTAGTCGGTTTGGGCGGCATCGCACAAAAGGCGTGGTTGCCAGTGTTAACCGCGGCCAGCGACTGGACGCTTCAGGGCGCTTTCTCACCCACTCAGGCCAAAGCGCAAAAAGTTTGCGATGCTTACCGCATCCCTTACGTTTCTTCTATTTCTGAACTGGCGGCGCAGTGCGATGCGGTATTTGTCCATAGCGCCACCAGCAGCCATTACGCCGTCGTCAGCGAACTGTTGCAGGCGGGCGTCAACGTGTGCGTGGACAAGCCGCTGGCGGAAAATCTCGCCGATGCCGAACGTCTGGTGGAGATGGCGCAGCGCCAAAAGCGTACGTTGATGGTTGGCTTTAACCGCCGTTTTTCGCCGTTGTACCGTGATTTGAAAGATAAGCTGGCAAACGGGGCGTCCGTACGCATGGATAAACACCGTGCCGACAGCGTCGGGCCAAACGACCTGCGTTTCACGCTGCTGGATGATTATCTGCATGTGGTCGATACCGCGCTGTGGCTAGGCGGGGGCGAAGCGCAATTACAAAGCGGGACGTTACAGACTAACGATCACGGGCAGATGCTCTATGCCGAACACCATTTTGCCAACGGCAATCTGAACATCACCACCAGTATGCATCGCCGGGCGGGTAGTCAACGCGAGTGGGTGCAGGCGGTTACTGACGGTGGTTTGTACGATGTAACTGATATGCGCGAGTGGCGTGAAGAGTGTGGCAGTGGCGTGGTGAATCGCCCAATCCCGGGCTGGCAGACCACGCTCGAGCAACGCGGCTTTGCCGGTTGTGCTCGTCACTTCCTCGATTGTGTGGCAAATCAGACGGTTCCGGAAACCTCTGGCGAACAGGCTCTCATGGCGCAGCGCGTCGTGGAAAAGCTGTGGCGCGAAGCGATGAGCGAATAACCCGGTAACATCTGATAGTAGTATTTCGGCAGGGGATCGGTAGACTAAGCGTCGCTCGATAAATCATGCCACGCGGTGGATGTCGCTTACGCTAATCCACCCTACAACAACGGTTTTCGTAGGTCGGATTAACGAAGTGCCATCCGACATTAACGTGACCTTTAAGACGGTAGCGACAACTGCTGCTAATAACAACGCCTGCCCAGCAGGCGTTGATGTTTGTGGAACCACATAATAAATGAATCTTTTAAAATCGCTGGCAGCCGTCAGCTCGATGACGATGTTTTCTCGCGTGCTCGGATTTGCACGTGACGCCATTGTGGCAAGGGTTTTTGGGGCAGGGATGGCGACGGATGCCTTTTTTGTGGCATTCAAATTACCGAACTTACTGCGCCGTATTTTTGCCGAAGGCGCATTCTCGCAGGCGTTTGTCCCGATTCTGGCCGAGTATAAAAGTAAGCAGGGCGAAGATGCCACGCGCGTCTTTGTCTCGTATGTTTCCGGGTTATTGACGCTTGCGTTAGCGCTTGTCACGGTTCTCGGGATGATTGCGGCGCCGTGGGTGATTCTGGTCACCGCTCCGGGTTTTGCCGATACCGCTGATAAATTCGCGCTGACCTCCAGCCTGCTGCGAATCACGTTCCCGTATATTTTCCTGATTTCGCTGGCTTCGCTATGCGGGGCGATTCTTAATACCTGGAACCGTTTCTCGGTTCCGGCGTTTGCGCCGACCTTCTTAAACCTCAGCATGATTGGTTTTGCGCTGTTTGCCGCGCCGCACTTTAACCCGCCAATTCTGGCGCTGGCCTGGGCGGTAACCGTTGGTGGCATCCTGCAACTGGCGTATCAGTTACCGCACCTGAAAAAGATTGGCATGCTGGTTTTACCGCGTGTGAACCTGAAAGATGCGGGCGCGATGCGCGTGATCAAACAGATGGGGCCTGCGATTCTTGGCGTTTCCGTAAGCCAGATCTCGCTGATTATTAACACCATCTTTGCCTCGTTCCTGACTTCCGGTTCGGTTTCCTGGATGTATTACGCAGACCGCTTAATGGAGTTCCCTTCCGGCGTATTAGGCGTGGCATTGGGGACGATTCTGCTGCCGTCGCTGGCGAAAAGT
The DNA here is from genome assembly GCF_040786275.1 of Buttiauxella gaviniae. NCBI lineage: Bacteria > Pseudomonadati > Pseudomonadota > Gammaproteobacteria > Enterobacterales > Enterobacteriaceae > Buttiauxella > Buttiauxella gaviniae. The sequence continues at coordinate 221,676 of NZ_JBFMVT010000002.1, read as the reverse complement.
TTTGCCAGCGGTAATCACGACGAATATTCCCGCCTGATGGATTGGGGCCTGCGTTTATGTTTCCTGCTTGCGTTGCCGAGCGCGGTTGCGCTGGGGATTCTGGCAAAACCGCTGACCGTTTCCCTGTTCCAGTACGGTAAATTCACCGCTTTTGATGCGCTGATGACGCAGCGTGCGTTGATTGCTTACTCCGTCGGGTTGATGGGGCTGATTGTGGTGAAGGTTCTGGCTCCGGGATTCTATTCACGCCAGGACATCAAAACGCCGGTCAAAATTGCTATCGTGACACTGATTTTGACTCAGGTAATGAACCTTGCGTTCATTGGTCCGCTGAAGCACGCGGGGCTGTCGCTGTCCATCGGCCTCGGGGCGTGTCTGAATGCCAGCCTGCTATACTGGCAGTTGCGTAAACAAGACATTTTCCAGCCGCAGGCGGGCTGGGGCGCGTTCCTCTGGCGTCTACTTGCCGGTGTGATTGTGATGGCCGCAGTGCTGTTTGGCATGATGCACATTATGCCAGCCTGGGATCTGGGCACCATGCCGTATCGTTTGCTGCGTTTAATGGCGGTTGTCGTCGCAGGGATTGCAGCTTATTTCGCCACGCTCACGGTACTCGGGTTCAGACTGAAAGATTTCGCCCGCCGCACGCTGTAGTAAACGGGCAATCTGAATTAAACTATGCGTCCCAAAATTGGGGCGCGGCAAAATTTGGCACACTGAAAGATTAATTAGGCGGTAATAGCGATGCACGGAACAATCACAACCTGGTTTGAAGATAAAGGTTTCGGTTTTATCAAAGATGAAAACGGTGACAATCGTTATTTTCATGTGATTAAGGTCGCCAACCCTGAGCTGATTAAGAAAGATGCTTCGGTGACTTTCGAGCCAACGACCAACAATAAGGGCTTATCGGCCTTCGCCGTAAAAGTCGAACCTGAAAGCAAGTACATCTACATTGCCGGTGAGCGCATCAAAATCACGGCAATTAAGTCCTTCCTGGTTTACAGCGAAGAAGTGCCTGCCGAGACGAAGATCGATAAAGAAAATGCCGTGCTGTCTGTGGGCGCATTGATGAACAGCATCCGCCCGAAATCAGAACCTAAGCCCGGGGAAATGCGCACGCTGAAAAAGCTGGCGGTTACCACGTTCCAGGGTTCAACGTTAATTTTCTCGGAAGATGAAATTGATGTGGAAGCCACAATGAAGATTCTGAAAAATCTGTAACGCATTACCGGGGCGGTGTTTTGAAACCGCCCTTATTTATTCTGATAGCCAATCTGCTATTAAATGGTGATTTTCTTCCCGCCGCGACTGACCGTCGTCGCTTGCCCATCGGCCCCGTAAAGATTCGGTTCCTGATGCGGCTTGAGCACCGCTAACGCTTGTTCATTACGCGCTAGCTGATCCTCGAGTAACCAACCGTTATGTTGGTTGATTTCACGTAAATGCTGTGTTTTTTGCGTAATCGTCTGCCACCGCTGGCTAATATCCGTGCTGCCTGTGTTTTCTGCATTCTGTTCGGCACGGCGAAGCTGCTCGAGATAATCAAGTGTTGCAAGCAGTGAGCTTTTATCTTCGGTAATGCGCTGTAATGCACTGCCATTCACATGGCCTGCGGATAATTGTTGCTGCTCGGCGTCCATCACCTCTTTAAGAGAGTTGAGCACCACAGTCATTTGATCCATCACTTCTAACAGACGATTCATGCAATTATTTACTCGATAAATTACTCGTCATACTTCAAGTTGCAGGGGCGTTGGCCGCACTGGTTATCCGAATCTCTTACTAAGGTAAGCTCATCGGCATAATTTCTCTTGCCGCCTACCTGGAACCTGAATTATTTAGAGCTTCACTTTGAGCTTGCTGGATTAACGCGTCGGCAATTTTGCCGGTATCCATTTTAAGCTCACCGTTGCGGATCGCCGTTTTGAGTGCTTCAACGCGTTCCATATTGATATCACCGCTGCCGGGTTGAATTAACTTCGCCTGCGCGTCACTCAGCGTCACGTTAGTGCTATTTGGCGTGGTGCTTTTTTCCAGGCGGCTCTTTTGAATCGGAGCTTCTGGCGTCTCACGCGGTTGTACGGTACTTACCGGTTTCAAAGGAGACGTGCGATCAATGCTCATTTTCTTTCCTCATCGCGGGGCAATATCAATCATCTGTTAAAATATTATCGGCAGTTTTCACGGAACCTTTAAAGCCTTCTTGGGCTTCAATGGAATATTACAAGTTAATCAGAATATTCCCATCCGTGCCGACGACGCCACTCACAATTTGCCCCGAATCCATCCGCACACGTGCATTTTGAGCGACGGCGGCATTGTTCAGCGCTTTGCCTTCGCTGTTCACACTAAATCCTTCCCCCGCCGCCACGACCTGCACCCGCTGCCCGGCTTTAACTCGCCAGGACTGACGCACCATCGACAGCATAATAGGCTGATTGGGCGCAATATCACGCAGCGTCACCGCGCTATTTGCCTGCTGAATATCCAACATGGCTCGCGGAGGTAATTGATCCAGCCTTCCGCGTTTGAGCTGCACCTGGCTTTCATTTATCACGCTTCCGCGCGGCAGTGCCTGAGCGGCAACCACATAATTTCCTGTCGCCTGGACTTCAGCCTGAATGAAACGCTTATCGCTTCCACAACGTGCCAGAACACTCACGTTGCCCCAGAGACGGCTATTACCCGGCATCGAAAAATCGGGAAGCGGGCAGGGGGGCAATTGCGCATCAGGGGTTTTCACAATCACCGACACTTCATCGCTAATTCCCGCCAGACGCTGCTGAAAAAACTGGCTCAACGGCGCATCCAGAATACTGGCTAATGCCGGTGGGCAAGCCAGCAGAATGGCAAGAGTGCTCCAGGTTTTCAGACCGTTCATGACGCTTCTCCTTGTTCAGGTTGCAGTGATTTTAACCGCATACGGAATTGATCAAGGCGATAAATAGCGACGCATTTTGTGTCTATTCCAACGATAACGCACGCGTAAGGCGCTTTAAGCTGTCGGACAAATCCTAATTATGCGGAGGGAACATGCTAGACAAACTGGATGCCGCGCTGCGATTTCAGCAAGAAGCGATAAATTTGCGCGCCCAGCGTCAGGAGATTCTGGCGGCGAATATCGCCAATGCCGATACCCCAGGCTATCAGGCTCGCGATATTGATTTTGCCAGTGAAATGAAAAAAGTGATGGACAGAGGACGCGTTGAAGGCAGCGGCGTATCGCTCGCTTTAACCTCTTCTCGCCATATTCCGGCGCAAACCCAAACGGTCCCGCAGCTTGATCTCCTTTACCGCATTCCTGACCAGCCGTCGATGGATGGCAACACCGTCGATATGGACCGCGAACGTACGCAGTTTGCGGATAACAGCCTGAAATACCAGTCAGACCTGACGGTTCTTGGCGGGCAAATCAAAGGCATGATGTCAGTGCTGCAACAGGGGGGCTAATAGATGGCTTTACTGAATATTTTTGATATCGCGGGCTCGGCGATGGCCGCGCAATCCAAAAGGATGAACGTGGCGGCGAGTAACCTGGCTAACGCCGATAGTGCTACCGGCCCGGATGGCCAACCGTATCGCGCTAAGCAGGTTATTTTCCAGGTTGATGCCGCTCCAGGCGCTGAAACTGGCGGCGTAAAAGTCACTGGCGTGGAAGAGAGCCAGGCACCCGACAAACTGGTGTTTCAGCCGGGCAATCCGCTGGCGGATGCCAAAGGTTACGTGCGTATGCCGAATGTGGATGTGGTGGGTGAGATGGTTAACAGCATGTCAGCCTCGCGCAGCTATCAGGCCAACGTGGAAGTACTCAACACCGTGAAAAGCATGATGTTGAAAACCCTGACTATTGGTCAGTAAAGGAGTGACTGATGTCCATCGCCGTTAATATCAACGACACCACAGCCAGTGGTGTTAATACGTTATCGGGTAATAGCAGCCTGACCGGGAGTAACGCCTCCGATCTTCAGAGCAGCTTCTTAACGCTGCTCGTCGCGCAGTTGAAAAACCAGGACCCGACTAACCCTCTGCAAAATAATGAACTGACCACGCAGCTTGCGCAAATCAGTACCGTGAGCGGCATTGAAAAACTCAACACTACGTTGGGTTCGGTGTCGGGCCAGTTAACCAATAACCAGTCGGTACAGGCCAGCGCCTTGATTGGTCACGGCGTAATGATCCCCGGTTCGAAAATTCTCGCCGGCAGCGAAGCTACCACGCCGTTTGGCGTTGAGCTGCAACAAGCTGCTGACAAAGTTACCGCAACAATCACCGATAACACCGGCAAAGTGGTGCGCACACTTGATGTGGGAGCCCTGAGCGCAGGCGTTCATACCTTCACCTGGGATGGCAGCATGACGGACGGCACCACCGCTCCGGACGGGGCTTATAACGTCGCCATCAGCGCCAGTAATGGCGGTACTCAGTTGGTCGCTCAACCGCTTAATTTTGCGTTGGTTAACGGTGTGACACTCAGTAATGGCAAGACCTTGCTCGACCTCGGTACTTACGGCACCTCCACCCTCGACGACATCAGGCAGATTATTTAAGCCTTCAACCCTTTGCAGGAGTAAGACATGGCCTTTTCTCAAGCGGTCAGCGGCCTGAATGCTGCGGCCACCAACCTGGACGTGATTGGTAACAACATCGCCAACTCCGCCACCTACGGCTTTAAATCCGGCAGCGTTTCTTTTGCCGATATGTTTGCGGGCTCCAAAGTGGGCCTGGGCGTGAAAGTCGCAGGCATTACCCAGGACTTTGGCGACGGTACCACCACCAATACCGGACGTGGTCTGGATGTGGCGATTAGCCAGAATGGTTTCTTCCGGCTGGTGGATACCAACGGTTCTGTCTATTACAGCCGTAACGGCCAATTCAAACTGGACGAAAACCGTAATCTGGTCAACATGCAGGGTATGCAGTTGACCGGCTATCCGGCAACCGGTACGCCGCCAACCGTTCAGGAAGGGGCAAACCCGGTTGGGCTTTCTGTTCCTAATACATTGATGGCGGCAAAACTGACTTCTCAGGCGTCGATGCAGATCAACCTCAACTCCTCTGATCCCCTGCCTGAAGTGAAACCTTTCGACCCAACCAACTCGGCAAGCTACAACAAAAAAGGTTCTATCACCGTTTATGACACCCTGGGTAACTCCCATGACATGAACGTGTTTTATGTGAAAACGGCTGATAACAAATGGGATATGTATACCCAGGACAGCAGCGTTGTAGGCTCTAAAGCGGTACGCGCGGGGGCCATTAACTTTAACGCTAACGGCAGCATTACAGACATTTCTGTTGCCAGTGCAACCGATCCAAACGATCCCACTCAGGACACCACCAGTACGACGCCAACATTTTCAGTGACAACCGGCGCACTGAACGGCGCGACGCCGGTGAAATTTGACTTCAGCCTGCTCAACTCCATGCAGCAAAACACCGGCTCAAACAACATCGTGGCTGCCAATCAAAACGGCTATAAGCCAGGCGATCTGGTGAGTTACCAGATTAACGAAGACGGCAGCATCGTCGGTAACTACTCCAACGAGCAAACCCAACTGTTAGGCCAGATAGTGCTGTCGAACTTTGCGAATCCGGAAGGGCTGGCCTCCGAAGGGAACAACGTCTGGGCGGCGACTAACTCCTCCGGGGTTGCGCTGTTGGGTACGGCAGGTTCAGGTAACTTCGGTACGCTGACCAACGGTGCGCTGGAATCCTCGAACGTCGACCTGAGTAAAGAGCTGGTCAATATGATCGTCGCGCAGCGTAACTACCAGTCGAATGCGCAGACCATCAAAACCCAGGACCAGATCCTGAACACCCTGGTTAACCTGCGCTAATCACTGACGGGATAGCTTAATGGATCACGCAATTTATACCGCTATGGGGGCGGCCAGTCAGACGCTGAATCAACAGGCGGTGACGGCCAGCAACCTGGCAAATGCTTCAACGCCGGGATTTCGTGCTCAGCTCACCGCGCTACGAGCGGTTCCGGTAGAAGGGCTCTCTTTGCCAACGCGCACGCTGGTGACGGCTTCAACGCCGGGCGCTGATATGTCGCAGGGCCAGCTTGATTACACCCAACGTCCGCTGGATGTTGCCCTGCAACAAGATGGCTGGCTGGCGGTACAAAGTGCTGATGGTACAGAAGCCTATACCCGCAACGGCAATATGCAGGTCAGCCCTGCCGGGCAACTTACCATCGCCGGGCAGCCGGTGATGGGGGAAGGCGGCCCGATTGCCGTCCCTCAGGGCTCGCAGCTCACTATCGCCGCTGACGGCACGATTTCGGCTCTCAATCCAGGGGATTCGCCCAATACCGTGGCACCGATTGGCCGCCTGAAACTGGTGAAAGCCAGCGGCCAGGAAGTGGTGCGCGGGGATGACGGATTCTTCCGTCTCAGCGCTGCGGCGCAGGCTACGCGTGGTGCGACTTTGCAGGCTGATGCCACCATCAAAGTGATGCCTGGCGTACTGGAAGGCAGCAACGTTAAGCCGGTGGAAGCGATGGCCGACATGATTTCTAACGCCCGCCGTTTTGAGATGCAGATGAAAATTATCTCAAGCGTTGATGAGAACGAACAGCGCGCCAATCAGTTGCTCTCAATGACCTGATATCCGTGCTGTTGTCGGGTGTCGCTGCGCTCGCCCGACCTACGAAACATCGATTTTGTAGGGGGATTAGCGTCAGCGACATCCACCATTTGCGTCACCTGACCTACGAAACATAGGTTCTAACAGGAATTCATTATGATCAGTTCTTTATGGATCGCCAAAACCGGGCTTGATGCTCAACAAACCAATATGGATGTGATTGCTAACAACCTGGCAAACGTCTCCACCAACGGTTTTAAGCGTCAGCGTGCGGTATTCGAAGACTTGCTTTATCAAACTATTCGCCAGCCGGGAGCGCAATCGTCCGAGCAGACCACGTTACCGTCAGGTTTGCAGATTGGTACCGGCGTACGTCCGGTTGCCACCGAACGTCTGCATAGCCAGGGCAACCTGTCTCAGACCAATAATAGCAAAGATGTGGCAATCAAAGGCCAGGGGTTCTTCCAGGTGCAGTTGCCGGATGGCACCAGCGCCTATACCCGCGACGGTTCCTTCCAGGTGGACCAAAACGGCCAGTTGGTGACGGCGGGCGGTTTCCAGGTTCAGCCTGCTATCACTATTCCGGCTAACGCCCTGACGATTACCGTTGGACGCGATGGGATTGTAAGCGTGACTCAGCAGGGGCAGGCGCAGCCTGTTCAGGTAGGTCAGCTTAATTTGACCACCTTTATGAATGATACCGGTCTGGAAAGTCTGGGTGAAAACCTGTACGCCGAAACCCAATCTTCCGGTACGCCAAACGAGAGCACTCCTGGCCTTAATGGCGCAGGTTTGTTGTATCAGGGGTACGTTGAAACCTCTAACGTCAATGTTGCGGAAGAGCTGGTGAATATGATCCAGGTTCAGCGCGCTTACGAAATCAACAGTAAAGCTGTTTCTACTACCGATCAGATGCTGCAAAAACTTACGCAACTGTAAGGCGTTTGCCGGTGTGCATGTCGCACCGGCTGTCGTTATCTGAATGACCTGAAGATGAAAGCAATGAAAAAACCCATGGTTCTCCGTCCTGGCTTGATATGCCTGGTGCTCGCCACAAGTGGCTGTGCGCTGATACCTACTAAACCGCTGGTGGAAGGGGCGACGACGGCCCAGCCGGTGCCGGGGCCTGCACCGGTCATCAACGGTTCTATTTTCCAGACGGCGCAACCGGTGAACTATGGTTATCAACCCCTGTTTGAAGACCGCCGCCCGCGTAACGTCGGCGATACCTTGACCATTGTGCTCCAGGAAAATGTCAGCGCGAGTAAAAGCTCCTCGGCGAATGCCAGCCGCGACGGCAAAACAAACTTTGGTTTCGACGTAACACCTCGTTATCTCGAGGGGTTATTTGGTAACGATCGCGCGTCAGTGGATGCCTCTGGCGGCAATAGCTTTAACGGTAAAGGTGGCGCGAATGCCAGCAACACCTTTAGCGGAACCTTAACCGTGACGGTCGATCAGGTGCTGGCTAACGGCAACCTGCACGTCGTGGGTGAAAAACAGATAGCCATTAATCAGGGTACCGAATTTATTCGTTTCTCCGGCGTGGTGAATCCTCGCACCATCAGCGGCACCAATACCGTGTCATCCACGCAAGTGGCGGATGCGCGTATCGAATATGTTGGCAACGGCTATATCAACGAAGCGCAGAACATGGGCTGGTTGCAACGCTTCTTCCTTAATTTATCGCCGATGTAAGCGAGGGACACATGACCAAATATCTATTCGGATTGTTAATGCTGGTGGCAACGCTTGCTCAGGCCGACCGTATCCGCGACCTGACAACCGTTCAGGGCGTGCGTGAAAACTCCCTGATTGGCTATGGTCTGGTGGTAGGGCTTGATGGAACGGGTGACCAGACCACGCAAACGCCTTTCACCACCCAGACGCTAAATAACATGCTGTCGCAGTTGGGGATTACCGTTCCGGCGGGCACCAATATGCAGCTCAAAAACGTCGCAGCGGTGATGGTGACGGCGAAATACCCGGCGTTCGCGCGTTCCGGACAAAATATTGACGTCGTGGTTTCTTCGATGGGTAATGCTAAAAGCCTGCGCGGCGGCACACTATTGATGACGCCGCTTAAAGGGGTTGATAACCAGGTTTATGCCCTGGCGCAAGGCAACATTCTGGTCGGTGGCGCTGGTGCTTCAGCCGGTGGCAGCAGCGTTCAGGTCAACCAGCTTAACGGCGGGCGTATTACTAACGGGGCGGTAATTGAACGTGAATTACCGGGCACTTTTGGCAGCGGGAATATTATCAGCCTGCAATTGAACAATGACGACTTTACGCTTGCCCAGCAAATCACCGATACCATCAACCGCTCGCGTGGTTTTGGTAGCGCTTCGGCACTTGATGCCCGCACCATCCAGATTCGCGTCCCGAGCGGTAACAGCTCGCAGGTACGTCTGTTGGCAGATATCCAGAACCTGGAAGTGAATATGCCAGCCCAGGACGCGAAAGTGATCATTAACTCGCGTACCGGATCGGTAGTGATGAACCAGGAAGTCACACTCGATACCTGTGCCGTCGCGCAGGGGAATTTGTCTGTCACGGTAAATCGCCAGGCGCAGGTAAGCCAGCCTGATACGCCATTTGGTGGGGGGCAAACCGTGGTGACGCCGCAAACGCAAATCGACCTGCGTCAAAATGGCGGGGCGCTGCAACGGGTTAACGCCAGCGCCAATCTGAATAATGTGGTTCGGGCGCTAAACACGTTAGGTGCATCGCCGATGGAACTGATGTCGATTCTGCAGTCGATGCAAACCGCAGGCTGTTTACGTGCCAAAGTGGAAATCATCTGATGCTTAACGATACCCAGTCACTGGCGAATGCTGCATGGGATGCTAACTCGCTTAACGAGCTAAAAGCGAAAACCGGGCAAGATCCAAAAGGCAACATGAAGTCGGTTGCCCGCCAGGTGGAAGGGATGTTTGTCCAGATGATGTTAAAAAGCATGCGTGAGGCGCTGCCAAAAGATGGCCTGTTTAGCAGCGAGCAGACGCGCATGTATACCAGCATCTATGATCAGCAAATCGCGCAGCAGCTCAGCGCCAAAGGGCTTGGGCTGGCAGACATGATGGTTGAGCAGATGGGCGGCAATGCCGACCCGTCTGAAGATGCCGGTAAAGTGCCGATGAAATTTGATCTGCAAACCACCACCAGTTTCCAGAATCAGACATTAACGCAGATGGTACGCCAGGCGATTCCGAAAGTGCCGTCTAACGAAGAACCGCTGACGGGAGACAGTAAAGACTTCCTGGCGCAGCTTTCGTTACCGGCAAGGCTTGCCAGTGAGCAGAGCGGCATTCCGCACCACTTGATTCTGGCGCAGGCTGCGCTGGAGTCAGGTTGGGGCCAGCGGCAAATCCTCACTGAAAAAGGCGAGCCGAGCTTTAACCTGTTCGGTGTGAAGGCCAGCAGCAACTGGAAAGGGCCGGTGACGGAGATCACTACCACCGAATATGAGAATGGTGAAGCGAAAAAGGTGAAGGCCAAATTCCGTGTCTACAGCTCATATCTCGAAGCGCTGTCTGACTACGTCGGTTTGCTGACGCGTAACCCTCGTTACGCCGCAGTGACCAGTGCGAATACCGCAGAACAGGGCGCGCAAGCCCTGCAAAATGCGGGTTATGCCACCGATCCGAATTATGCCCGCAAGCTAACCGGCATGATTCAGCAGATGAAAGCGATGGGTGAGAAAGTGGCGAAAGCGTACAACAACGATCTCTCTAATTTGTTCTGAAAAAACTCAAGTCCTGCATCAGCCTGCCGATATTACTTATTGATTTGAGGCTAATGACAAACTTCTGTTGTAGGTCGGATAAGCAGTAGTGCCATCCGACATAACAGGTGGATGGCGCTGGCGCTTATCCACCCTACAAAAACGATTAAGACTTTGTCAGGAATATATTAAGGAACCCCCATGTCCAGTAGCCTGATTAACAGTGCCATGAGTGGCCTGGGTGCTGCTCAGGCGGCACTGAATACCGTCAGTAACAATATTTCGAACTACAACATTACCGGTTATACCCGCCAGACCACCGTTTTGTCTCAGTCGCAAAGCACGCTGGGAGCCGGTGGCTGGATTGGCAATGGTGTGCAAGTCAGCGGTGTGCAACGTGAATATGATGCGTTTATCACTAACCAGTTGCGCGCGGCACAAACGCAAAGCAGCGGTCTGAATACCCAGTACCAGCAGATGTCTAAAATTGACAATATTCTGTCTGGCACCACCAACAGCCTCGCAACCACCATGCAGAGTTTTTTCACTGGCTTGCAAACGCTGGTCAGTAACTCTGAAGACCCGGCTGCGCGTCAGGCATTACTGGGTAATGCAAGCGGCCTGGTAAATCAGTTTAAGGTGACCGATCAATATCTTCGCGATCAGGATAAGCAGGTGAATACCGCTATTCAGAGCAGCGTGGAACAAATCAATAATTACGCCAGCCAGATTGCCAATCTGAATACCCAAATTTCACGGATGACCGGCGTAGGAGCGGGTGCGGCACCGAACGATCTTCTCGATCAGCGCGATCAACTGGTGAGCGAGCTTAACCAGATTGTGGGCGTTGAGGTGAGCGTGCAGGATGGTGGGACGTATAACGTTTCCATTGCCAACGGTTTATCTCTGGTGCAGGGCGATAAAGCGAACAAACTGGCGGCGGTAGGTTCGGATGCGGATCCTTCCCGTATTACCGTTGGCTATGTTGATTCAGTTTCAGGCACCACCGAAATCCCTGAAAGCCAACTGAAAAGCGGCACGCTTGGCGGGATGCTGACTTTCCGTTCGCAGGATCTCGACAGCGCCCGTAACCGTCTGGGGCAACTGGCTCTGACGTTTGCTGATGCGATTAACAAACAGCATGGTAAAGGGTTTGATGCTGGCGACCCGGCTAAGGCAGGCGGTGACTTTTTCAAATTCGGCGGCCCGGCGGTTCTGAGCAATAGCAATAATGCGTCTAAATCCACCACGCTTACCGCAAGCATGACGGACAGCTCCCAGGTACAGGCCAGCGACTACAAAGTGGTTTACGACGGCAAGGACTGGCAAGTTACGCGTCTGTCGGATAATAAGCAGTTTACGGCTGCGGTTACCGATGATGGCACCGGTAAAATGAGCATGAGCTTCGACGGGCTGAAGCTCGATATTAGCGGTGCTGCACCGACTAAAAATGACAGCTTTACCGTAAAACCGGTGTCAGATGCGGTAGTAAATATGGGCGTGCTGATCACTGACGAAAGTAAGCTGGCATTGGCTGGCGCAGCAGACAACGGTGAAAGCGATAACCGCAATGCTCAGGCGATGCTGGATTTGCAAAATGGCAAGATAGTCAACGGCAACAAATCGTTTAACGATGCCTATGCCAGTCTTGTAAGCGATGTGGGTAACAAAACCAGCACACTGAAAGTCACCAGCACGACGCAGAATAACGTGGTCACGCAGCTCAGCAACCAACAGCAGTCCATCTCTGGCGTTAACCTTGACGAAGAGTACGGTAACTTGCAGCGTTTCCAACAATATTACCTCGCGAATGCGCAGGTTCTTCAGACGGCATCAACCCTGTTTGATGCGTTACTGTCCATCCGTTAATTAAGGGAACTGGCGTATGCGTATCAGTACCGCAATGATGTACCAGCAGAATATGCGTGGCGTAACCGACGCGCAAAGCGAGTGGCTGCGTTACGGTGAACAAATGTCTACCGGTAAACGCGTCAATAAGCCCTCTGATGACCCTATTGCCGCTTCGCAGGCGGTGGTGTTGTCCCAGGCTCAGGCGCAAAACAGCCAGTATGCTTTAGCCCGGACTTTTGCGACGCAAAAAGTCTCCCTGGAAGAAAACGTGTTAGGCCAGGTGACCACGGCGATTCAATCGGCGCAGGAGAAGATCGTTTATGCCGGTAACGGCACGCTGAGCGACGATGACCGTGCTTCGCTGGCGACCGATCTGGAAGGTATTCGTAATCAAATCTTAAACCTTGCCAACAGTACCGATGGCAACGGGCGCTATATTTTTGCCGGATACAAAACGGAATCTGCCCCGTTTAGCGGTGGGACGGGAAGTGTGACTTACAGCGGCGGCAGTACGCCGGTTTCTCAAACCGTGGATGCATCCCGCACGATGACAATCGGCCACACCGGAACGCAAATTTTTGATTCGCTGACCAGCAATGCCGTTCCTGAACCGGATGGCTCGCCGTCTGAAAGTAATCTGTTTAATATGCTGGACTCCGCGATTAGCGCGCTGAAAAAGCCCGCTGCCGATTTGACTGACGTAGAGCAGGGCGCGGTAGATAAAACCAACCGTGGGCTAAAAAACTCACTCAATAACGTGCTGACGGTACGTGCGGAGTTGGGTACTCAGCTTAATGAACTGGATAAGCTTGATGAATTAGGCAGTGACCGTGGCTTAGGCCAGGCGCAGCAGATGAGTGATTTAGTGGATGTAGACTGGAACTCTGCCATCTCTTCTTATGTGATGCAGCAGGCGGCACTTCAGGCTTCATACAAAGCGTTCAGCGATATGCAAGGGATGTCCCTGTTCCAGCTTAATCGATAATTGTTATTACCTTTTTGGGCGTGCCATGAAACTGGGTACGCTTTATCTGCCCGCTCTGGCACCCCTGAGTGGGCTTTTTTTTGCCCGAAAAAGAGGGGGAATCGCAGCAAATAAAAAAGCCGACCGGTTTCCCGATCGGCTTTTTAGCAACGCTTAGCGATTAGTCAGTGCTTTGCGGGCGTGTTGCTGGCGCTGTTGCCTGGTGAGTTGCACTGCTACCACCAGCAGAACCGCGGCCACTGAAGTCATACGTTGGGCGGACCCAATCGCTCTGACGTGGCGCTTCTGGCGTGTACTCAGGGGCTGGAGCACGCGTCATAGGAGCCGTTGCATGTTTAACCACATGCGTAACAACCGGAACTTCTGGCTGCACGACTTTCACCACTGGTGTGGTTTCCACGACCGTTTCTTTCGCAACAGTCTCTTCAACGCCAGTTTTTTCAACTTCAGTTGCTTCAACTACAGCTTCCTGAGCGACAGCGTCATGAACCACAGGTTGTGCAGCAACAGTCACTTCTGGTTGCTTAACTTCTTCAACCGGAGCCTCTGGTGCCGTTTGTGCAACAACAACCGGCGCTTCCTGAGCAAGTTCTGCCGCCTGCTGCGGATGATTTTCCACAGCGACTTCATCTTGTGCAGGTTTGACTTCGTCGATCACTTGTTCAGCAACAACGTCATCTTCAACAGCAATCAAATGCGGCTGTTCAGTCACTGGCGTGGCAATAATTTCCGGATGCGTCGTTTCTACTTGCGCAGTTTCAATGTGCGCAGTTTCAACCGTTTTATCTTCAGCAACGTGTTGCGCTACCTGATGAACCGCTGGCTGCTCAATGTTCACGTAAGCCGTTTCTTGTTCATGTGGAACAAACGCAGGGGTCTGTTCAACATTGCTCTCGAACTGCGACTCTTCTTGCGAACGAGCTACCGGGTAACTAATCCAGGCTTTACCGGAGGCTAACTCAGGTGACGCACAGGCAACGATCAACGGCATTGGTGACTGCGTTGGGTAACGCTCATCACGATAACGACGACGACGCTGGCCGCTCACACGCAGGTGGCGTGGGGAACGACGAGAACGACGCGGCATACCGTTGGCGTCGTTACGAGAATCGCTGTTGTCTTCTTGCTCAACAGCAGCTTTCTCAATAACGGCTGGTAACGGGATAGTTGCCAATTCGGTACGTGCAACAGGTGCCGCTGGTGCTTCAGAAACAACAGGCGTTGCTGTAACCTCGGCCGCAGAATCTGGTGCAGATTCGAAGCGTACTTTCTGGTTTAGCTGGCGCTGTTTACGGCGCGGCATAACCTGGACGCGTTCTTCCTGCTCAGCTTCAACTTCTACTACCGCGTCTTCACGCTGCAGAACTTTGACTTCTTGCTGGGCCTGGCGTTTATCATCGCTACGGCGACGGTTACGTTCACGGCGTGGTTGCTGCTCATCACGGGCTTTTGGCTTTTCAGCTTCTTCCACTACGTTCTGACGAGTTTCACGCACTTCTGCATTTTGTTGTTGACCCTGGCGACGGTTGCGACGGTTTTCGTCGCGATCGCGATTTTCACGCGGCTCACGGTTGTCACGATTTTCGTTGCGGTTGTCGCGGTCACCACGATTATCACGATCGCGGTTATTGCGATCGCCACGATCGTTACGGTCACGGCGGTTATTCTGACGACGGTTGTTACGGCGCTCCTGGCCTTGACGCTGGCTTTCTGCCTCAGCAGGTTTCGCTTCCTCAACGTCTTTGTTTTCGGTGGTGCTTTCGCCTGCAAACAGCTTTTTCAGCGCACCGAAGAAACGGCTGATCAGACCCGGTTGTTCAACCGTAGTTGCTTTTGCTACAGCTGGTTTTGCCGCTGGGGCTGGCGTTGCAACAGGTGCTGATTCTTGTGGAGCCGGTGGCACTTCTGGCATCACAAAGGTCGCAAGAGCGGGTTGTTCAGGACGCTTACGTTCCGCGTACTCTTCTTCAGATGGCATCGCCATCTCTTCTTCGTAACGCTTCGGCAGCATGTAGCTAAGGGTTTTGCTCTCTTCGCCTTTGCGCACGCGCAGTACGGAGTAGTGCGGAGTTTCCATCTGATCGTTTGGCACAATGATGGCTTTCACGCCGCCCTGACGGGTTTCAATCGCGCTGACTGCATCACGTTTTTCGTTCAGCAGGTAAGAGGCAATGGGCACAGGAACAATCGCGTGAACTTCTTGGGTGTTCTCTTTCAGCGCTTCTTCTTCAATCAGACGCAGAATGGAGAGTGCCATGGATTCGTTGTCACGCACGGTACCTGTTCCGCTACAACGCGGGCAGACGTGGTGGCTGGACTCGCCCAGAGAAGGGGAGAGACGCTGACGAGACATTTCAAGCAGGCCGAAGCGCGAGATATGGCTAATCTGGATACGCGCACGATCCTGACGTACCGCTTCACGCAGACGGTTTTCTACCGCACGCTGGTGGCGCACTGGTGTCATGTCGATGAAGTCGATGACAATCAGGCCGCCGAGGTCACGCAAACGCAGTTGGCGCGCGATTTCATCAGCCGCTTCAAGGTTAGTATTGAAGGCTGTTTCTTCGATATCGCCACCGCGAGTTGCGCGCGCGGAGTTGATGTCGATGGCTGTTAACGCTTCGGTGGAGTCGATAACAATCGAGCCGCCGGATGGCAGACGGACTTCACGCTGGAAAGCGGATTCAATCTGCGATTCAATCTGGTAGTGGCTAAACAGCGGGATTTCACCGGTGTAGAGCTTAATTTTGCTGCTGAAATCAGGGCGACCCAGAGCACCGATATGCTGGCGAGCCAGTTCGAGTACTTTCGGGTTATCGATAAGAATTTCACCGATATCCTGACGCAGGTAATCACGGAAAGCACGAACGATAACGTTGCTTTCCTGATGGATAAGGAATGGAGCAGGGCGATTTTCCGCCGCTTTTTGAATCGCTTCCCAGTGCTTCAGACGGAAGCTTAAATCCCATTGCAGTGCTTCAGCGGATTTACCCACGCCAGCGGTACGTACAATCAGACCCATGCCGTCTGGCAGTTCCAGAGAGGAAAGAGCTTCTTTCAGTTCAGTGCGATCGTCACCCTCAATGCGGCGTGAAATACCACCGGCACGTGGGTTATTCGGCATCAGTACTAAATAACTGCCTGCCAGACTAATAAAGGTGGTCAAGGCTGCACCTTTATTACCACGTTCTTCTTTATCGATCTGAACAATCACTTCCTGGCCTTCGCGCAAAACATCTTTAATGTTCGGACGACCATGTGATGAATAATTAGACGGGAAGTATTCGCGGGCAATTTCTTTAAGAGGGAGGAAACCATGACGTTCCGCGCCGTAATCTACAAATGCCGCTTCCAGACTTGGTTCAATACGGGTGATTTTACCTTTATAGATGTTGGCTTTTTTCTGTTCGTGTCCAGGACTTTCAATATCCAGATCGTACAGGCGCTGCCCATCTACAAGGGCGACACGCAACTCTTCTTGCTGAGTCGCGTTTATTAGCATTCTTTTCATCGTAACTTACTCATTATTCTTACATTGGTGACAAAGCTACGGGCATGGTGACGCTGACCGGGAGTGAACCGATGGCCTCGTGACTAAACGCTAAGTCGCCAACCTCACGGTTGTCGCTTGCTGAGAGGCGCAAAGTGTCGGTAGCCTGTATTTCATACGGAAATACAGCGCAATTATCGTGGGAATAACCTTAGAATGTTTCTTAAGAGTTGATTCCATTTTACCGGTCAGGCTGCAACCCGCAGCCCGCTAACTGCCTGAAAGTACAATACGTCTTACGCCATTGCTGCGTGGATGGACGTTCAGGCAAAACTGGTAATTCCGCAAAATTCCTTGTTCTAACAAGTATCCACACGGAAAACCGCAACATTATTCCATTGCTAACCTTATTATAGCAAGATGACTTTTGCCTTTGATGCCTCGTTTCTTACAGTTTTTTAACTCACTTTTTCGTTGCGTGTCGCAGAAAATAAAAAAAGGGGAGTTAGACGGCTCAAAACTAGGCAGATTCTCAGTTAAGCACATAAAAATGAGTGGCGCTATGCGCGCACGCTATTTAGAATCGCCGACCATGAAAACTCAGACTCCTTCAGTACAAATCGTTGCCATTTCCGCCGATGAAGCCGGGCAACGTATCGACAACTTTTTGCTCGCTCGTTTAAAAGGCGTGCCGAAAAGCATGATTTATCGCATTTTGCGTAAAGGCGAAGTGCGCGTGAATAAAAAACGCATTAAGCCTGAATATAAAATCCAGGATGGCGACGAAATTCGTATTCCTCCGGTTCGCGTTGCGGAACGCGAAGAGGAAGCTGTCTCCCCGCACCTGCAAAAAGTAGCGGCGCTTACCGATGCTATTTTGTATGAAGATGATCATATTCTGGTGCTTAACAAGCCATCCGGCACTGCCGTTCATGGCGGCAGCGGTTTAAGTTTTGGCGTTATTGAAGGTTTACGCGCTCTGCGCCCTGAAGCGCGATTCCTTGAGCTGGTGCATCGTCTTGACCGCGATACTTCCGGGATTTTACTGGTTGCCAAGAAACGTTCCGCATTGCGGTCTTTGCATGAGCAACTCCGTGAAAAGGGGATGCAGAAGGATTATCTCGCGCTGGTGAGAGGCCAGTGGCAGTCGCACATGAAAGTGGTGCAGGCGCCATTGCTGAAAAATATTTTGCAAAGCGGTGAGCGCATCGTGCGGGTAAACAGCGAAGGTAAACCCTCTGAAACACGCTTTAAAGTGGAAGAGCGTTATGCTTTTGCAACGCTTGTGCGCTGTAGCCCGGTAACAGGCCGTACCCACCAGATTCGCGTGCATACGCTGCATGCAGGCCACCCGATTGCTTTTGACGATCGTTACGGTGACCGTGAATTTGACAAGCAACTTGTAGGGACAGGGCTGAACCGCTTGTTCCTGCATGCCGCGGCGTTACGTTTTACCCATCCTAATACCGGTGAAATTATGCGCGTTGAAGCGCCGCTGGACGAGCAGTTAAAGCGTTGCCTTAACTTTTTGCGTAATGCCCGGTAGGTGACAGCCCGGTATTTTGTGGCGGATGGCACGTTGTTAATCCGCCCGGAATTAGTTTTGTAGGTCGGATAAGCGGCTGGGCCATCCGACATGCTCTGCTCTAATAAGAAGCGGATTAACGCCTTCGTTTCGCAACATTTCACACAGGGCAATAAGCGGTAATCCGACAAGCGTGTTGGGATCGCGCCCCTCTAGCTTTTCAAACAACGTAATCCCCAGCCCTTCGCTCTTAAAACTGCCCGCACACTGTAACGGCTGTTCTTTACGGACATAGTTGCGGATCTCTTGTTCACTCAGATGGCGAAAATGGACATCAAACGGCTCGCAAATCACCTGTAAATTTCCGGATGCGGAGCTATAAAGCGCCAAACCTGTATAAAATGTAACAATGCTGTTGCGAGCAATCAGCAATTGTTCCACCGCTTTTTCTTCGGTATGCGGTTTGCCGGCGATTTTCCCGTCTAATACGCAGACCTGATCTGAGCCGACAATCAGATGATTTGGATACTTTGCGCTCAATACCTGAGCTTTAGCTTGCGCCAGGCGCATGACGAGTTGGCGGGCATCTTCACCCGGAATTGGTGTTTCATCGACTTGTGGAGCCGCAGCGGTAAAGGGGATGCCGAGCTTTTCAAGCAGTTCCCGACGGTATGGCGAGGTTGAGGCCAGAACAATTTGCGTCATATTTTTTTCATTAATGATAGCGATCCATGAAAAGGCATTTTAAACTATGCCACCGCAATGTGTGCGAATAAGTAGAAAAGGCACTGTTTACAGGCTTTTTCTTTGACTCTATGACGTTACAAAGTTAATATGCGCGCCCTATGCAAAAAGTAAAATTACCCCTGACTCTCGATCCGGTTCGTACGGCTCAAAAACGCCTTGATTACCAGGGTGTTTACACCCCTATTCAGGTAGAGCGCGTCGCCGAGTTTGTAGTCAGTGTAGACAGTGATGTGGAATGCGATATGCGATTTGCTATCGATAACCAACGCCTTGCGGTTCTTACCGGTGATGCGAAGGTTTCGGTAACATTGGAATGTCAGCGTTGCGGAAAGCCGTTTGCTCATCAGGTCTACACACAGTATTGTTTTAGCCCGATCGTCAAAGACGAGCAGGCTGAAGCACTCCCGGAAGGATATGAACCAGTTCAGGTCAACGAATTTGGTGAAATCGACCTTCTGGCTCTGGTTGAAGATGAAATTATCCTCTCCTTGCCAGTGGTTCCGGTGCATGATTCTGAACACTGTGAAGTGTCCGAGGCGGACATGGTCTTTGGCAAACTGCCTTCCGAGGCGGAGAAACCAAACCCATTTGCCGTATTAGCCAGTTTAAAGCGTAAGTAATTGAGGAGTAAGGTCCATGGCCGTACAACAGAATAAACCAACCCGTTCCAAACGTGGCATGCGTCGTTCCCATGACGCGCTGACCACAGCTACCCTGTCCGTGGACAAAGTTTCTGGCGAAACTCATCTGCGTCACCACATCACCGCCGACGGTTACTACCGCGGCCGCAAGGTTATCGCTAAGTAATCTGGCGATACCTTGACACGTCTAACCCTTGCGTTAGATGCCATGGGTGGGGACTTCGGTCCTTCCGTGACAGTGCCTGCAGCATTGCAGGCACTGGACTCTAACTCCGAGTTAAACCTTCTATTAGTCGGCGATCCCGACGCCATCACGCCATTACTTGCCAAAGCTGATTTTGAAAAACGCTCACGTGCGCAGATTGTGCCTGCGGAGTCGGTTATTGCCAGTGATGCAAGACCTTCGCAAGCGATCCGAAATAGTCGCGGATCCTCAATGCGAGTGGCTCTTGAGTTAGTGAAAGAAGGGCGAGCGCAAGCTTGTGTTAGTGCAGGCAATACCGGTGCACTAATGGGGCTGGCTAAATTATTGCTCAAACCGATAGAAGGGATTGAGCGCCCGGCACTGATGACGGTATTACCGCATCAGCAAAAAGGCAAAACAGTCGTGCTGGATCTCGGCGCGAATGTCGATTGTGACAGCAATATGCTGGTGCAATTCGCGATTATGGGTTCGGTAATGGCAGAGGAAGTTCTCGGCATTTCTGCACCTAGGGTCGCATTGCTGAACATTGGCGAAGAAGAGACGAAAGGTCTCGACAGTATTCGCGATGCCTCAGCCTTATTAAAAACAATGCCTTCTATCAACTATATTGGTTATCTTGAAGCTAACGAGTTGTTGACGGGAAAAACCGATGTGCTGGTATGTGATGGCTTTGTCGGAAACGTCACTCTCAAGACGATGGAAGGGGTAGCGAGAATGTTCCTCTCGCTTTTGAAATCACAAGGCGAAGGGAAAAAACGGTCGTGGTGGCTGATTATATTGAAACATTGGTTACAAAAAAGCCTGACAAGGCGATTCAGTCACCTCAACCCCGACCAGTATAATGGCGCCTGTCTGTTAGGATTGCGCGGCACCGTGATTAAGAGTCATGGTGCGGCCAATCAGCGAGCGTTTGTTGTCGCGATTGAACAGGCAGTGCAGGCGGTGGCGCGGCAAGTCCCTTCGCGGATTGCTGCCCGCCTGGAATCTGTATTACCCAAGAGTGACTGACGTACATGTATACGAAGATTATTGGTACGGGCAGCTTCCTGCCTGAACACGTGCGCACCAACGCCGATCTGGAAAAAATGGTGGATACTTCTGACGAGTGGATTGTCACCCGTACAGGTATTCGTGAACGCCATATTGCAGCGCCAAACGAAACCGTGGCAACGATGGGTTTCACGGCAGCAACTCGCGCCCTGGAAATGGCCGGTATTGATAAGTCCGACATTGGCTTAATCATTGTTGCAACAACGTCCTCGACACACGCTTTCCCAAGTGCTGCCTGTCAGATTCAGGCGATGCTGGAAATTAAAGGTTGCCCGGCGTTTGATGTCGCTGCCGCTTGTGCGGGTTTCACCTACGCGTTAAGCATTGCTGACCAGTACGTTAAGTCCGGTGCGGTAAAACACGCGCTGGTTATTGGTTCTGACGTTTTGGCTCGCACCTGTGATCCAACCGATCGTGGAACGATTATTATTTTTGGTGATGGTGCCGGTGCCGTTGTGCTTGGCGCTTCTGAAGAGCAGGGCATCATTTCCACCCACCTGCATGCCGATGGTAGCTACGGTGACCTGCTGGCGCTGCCAAATGCCGATCGCGTGAATCCTGAAAATTCGATTCACCTGACCATGGCGGGCAATGAAGTATTTAAAGTTGCGGTGACTGAGCTTGCTCACATCGTTGACGAAACCCTGGCGGCTAATAATCTCGACCGCTCTGCGCTCGACTGGTTAGTGCCACATCAGGCAAACCTGCGCATTATCAGCGCGACGGCGAAAAAGCTGGGGATGTCGATGGATAACGTCGTTGTTACCCTTGATCGCCACGGTAACACCTCAGCGGCTTCCGTTCCGGCAGCACTGGATGAAGCAGTTCGTGATGGACGGATCCAACGTGGCCAACTGATATTGCTGGAAGCGTTCGGCGGCGGATTCACCTGGGGTTCAGCACTGGTTCGTTTTTGATTATTAGGGATTTAACCATGACTCAATTTGCTTTTGTTTTCCCTGGGCAAGGTTCGCAAGCAGTAGGTATGCTGGCAGAAATCGCAGCAGAAAACCCTGTTGTTGAAGCAACCTTCCGTGAAGCTTCTGACGCGTTGGGCTATGATCTGTGGGCTCTGGCTCAACAAGGTCCAGCAGAAGAGCTGAACAAAACTTGGCAGACACAGCCTGCATTGCTGACCGCTTCTGTCGCTTTGTGGCGCGTCTGGCAGCAGCAGGGTGGCAAAACCCCTGTAATGATGGCAGGGCATAGCCTGGGTGAATATTCAGCGCTGGTGTGTGCTGGCGTGATTGATTTCGCAGATGCGGTACGTCTGGTCGAATTACGCGGCAAATTGATGCAAGAAGCGGTTCCTGCGGGCACTGGCGCAATGTATGCGATCATCGGTCTTGATGATGCGTCTATTGCTAAAGCCTGTGAAGAATCCGCTCAGGGCGAAGTGGTTTCTCCGGTGAACTTTAACTCTCCGGGCCAGGTCGTCATCGCGGGGAACAAAGACGCCGTTGAGCGTGCGGGTGCTGCTTGTAAAGCCGCCGGCGCAAAACGCGCTTTGCCACTGCCTGTAAGCGTGCCTTCGCACTGCGCACTGATGAAACCTGCGGCAGATAAACTGGCCGTGGCTCTGGAAAACATCACTTTCAACGCGCCTGCTGTTCCGGTTGTGAATAACGTAGACGTGAAATGTGAGACTTCGCCAGAAGCTATCCGTAGCGCTCTGGTACGTCAGCTTTACAGCCCAGTACAGTGGACTAAATCTGTAGAATTTATGGCAGCGCAGGGTGTGACCCAGTTGCTGGAAGTAGGGCCGGGTAAAGTATTGACTGGTCTGACAAAACGTATTGTTGACACACTGACTGCTTCGGCGATTAACGAGCCGGTCGCACTGTCAGCGGCGCTCGAGCAATAAGACGAGGGAAACCCATGAGTTTTGAAGGAAAAATTGCGCTGGTAACCGGCGCAAGCCGCGGTATCGGCCGCGCAATCGCGGAGACCTTAGTGGCCCGCGGTGCGAAAGTTATCGGTACTGCGACCAGCGAAAGCGGTGCGCAGGCGATCAGTGATTATCTGGGCGAAAACGGTAAAGGTTATATGTTGAATGTGACCGATCCGGCGTCTATCGAAGCTGTTTTAGGAAATATTCGCGCAGAATTTGGCGAAGTGGACATTCTGGTCAATAATGCCGGTATCACTCGTGATAATCTGTTAATGCGCATGAAAGATGACGAATGGAACGATATTATCGAAACCAATCTGTCATCAGTTTTCCGTCTGTCAAAAGCGGTAATGCGCGCTATGATGAAAAAGCGTCATGGTCGTATTATCACTATCGGTTCTGTGGTTGGTACCATGGGAAATGCTGGTCAGGCTAACTACGCTGCGGCGAAAGCAGGTCTGATCGGTTTCAGTAAATCTCTGGCGCGCGAAGTTGCGTCACGTGGTATTACTGTAAACGTTGTTGCTCCGGGCTTTATTGAAACGGACATGACGCGTGCGCTTTCTGATGAACAGCGTGCGGGTATACTGGCGGAAGTTCCAGCGGGTCGTTTAGGCGACGCAAAAGAAATCGCCAGTGCTGTTGCATTTTTAGCCTCTGACGAGGCGGGTTACATCTCTGGTGAGACCCTGCACGTCAATGGCGGAATGTATATGGTTTAACCACGATATAAAACTATTTGCGTTATTTGGGCGAATGCCCGCAAAATAGCGTAAAATCGTGGTATGACCTGCCGGGATTTAGTTGCATCTTTTTCAACATTTTATACACTACGAAAACCATCGCGAAAGCGAGTTTTGATAGGAAATTTAAGAGTATGAGCACTATCGAAGAACGCGTTAAGAAAATTATTGGCGAACAACTGGGCGTTAAGCAGGAAGAAGTTATCAACTCCGCTTCCTTCGTAGAGGACCTGGGCGCTGATTCTCTTGACACCGTTGAGCTGGTAATGGCTCTGGAAGAAGAGTTTGATACTGAGATTCCGGACGAAGAAGCTGAGAAAATCACCACCGTTCAGGCTGCCATTGATTACATCAACGGTCACCAGGCGTAAGTGAACATCTCCAGGCGGTCATTCGACCGCCTGAGTTTTATCTAATTGTCCCACAAGTCCTATTTTTTCCCTCCCTGGAGGACAAACGTGTCTAAGCGTCGTGTAGTTGTGACCGGACTGGGCATGTTGTCTCCTGTCGGCAATACCGTAGAGTCTACCTGGAAAGCTCTCCTTGCCGGTCAGAGTGGCATCAGCCTAATCGACCATTTCGATACTAGCGCCTATGCAACGAAATTTGCTGGCTTAGTAAAGGATTTTAACTGTGACGACATCATTTCGCGCAAAGAACAGCGCAAAATGGATGCCTTCATTCAATATGGAATTGTTGCTGGCCACCAGGCCATGCTGGATTCTGGTCTGGAAGTAACGGAAGAGAACGCAATCCGTATCGGCGCCGCTATCGGTTCTGGTATTGGTGGTCTGGGTCTTATCGAAGAGAACCACACCTCTCTGGTGAACGGTGGCCCACGTAAGATCAGCCCGTTCTTTGTACCGTCTACTATCGTAAATATGGTGGCAGGTCACCTGACCATTATGTTCGGCCTGCGTGGGCCAAGCATTTCCATCGCTACAGCGTGTACTTCTGGTGTGCATAACATCGGTCAGGCAGCGCGTATGATCGCTTATGGCGATGCAGACGCTATGCTGGCAGGTGGTGCAGAGAAAGCCAGTACACCGTTAGGCGTGGGTGGCTTTGGTGCTGCGCGTGCGCTCTCAACTCGCAATGAAAACCCGCAAGCGGCAAGCCGTCCGTGGGATAAAGACCGTGATGGTTTTGTGCTGGGTGATGGCGCGGGCATGATGGTACTCGAAGAGTACGAACATGCTAAAAAACGTGGCGCGAAAATCTACGCAGAAGTCGTTGGTTTTGGTATGAGCAGCGATGCTTATCACATGACTTCTCCGCCAGAAAATGGGGCGGGTGCTGCACTGGCTATGGAAAATGCTTTGCGTGATGCAGGTATTACTCCAGGCATGGTGGGTTATGTGAACGCCCATGGCACCTCTACGCCAGCTGGCGATAAAGCTGAAACGCAGGCGGTTAAGACTATTTTTGGTGAAGACGCCTACCGTGTTTTGGTGAGCTCAACCAAGTCTATGACCGGTCACCTGTTAGGTGCTGCGGGGGCGGTAGAGTCAATCTACTCCGTGCTCGCGCTGCGCGATCAGGCGATTCCACCAACAATTAACCTCGATAATCCTGACGAAGGTTGCGATCTGGACTTTGTTCCTCATGAAGCGCGCCAGGTGAAAGGAATGGAGTACACTCTGTGTAACTCCTTCGGGTTTGGTGGTACAAACGGCTCATTGATCTTTAAAAAGGTCTAATCAGCCAATCATAAAGGGCTCGCTTGCGGGCCCTTTATGCATCTCACGTCTCCCTTCTCTTGCTGCATCCTTCCTGCACTGGCACTCTTAACTCACAGAACATTTGGGAGTTGTTATGTATTTAATCAATGGTGAGTTAACGGCACACTTACCTGCAAACGATCGCGCAGTGCAGTTTGGTGACGGCTGTTTCACTACGGCGCGTGTTGTTAACGGTAAGGTTCGTTTTTTAGAACAGCATATCGACCGGTTAAAACATGCCTGTGAAAAACTTCTGATCCCGTTTGTCGAATGGTCTTTGCTTGAGACTGAAATGCAGCAGATGGCGGCGGCCGAGCAATTAGCTGTCCTGAAAGTAGTTATTACGCGCGGTCAGGGGGGGCGAGGTTATAGCGCTGCAAATTGCCTGCATCCTGCTCGCCTGCTTAGCGTTTCCGCTTATCCTGGTTTTTATCCGCAATGGCGTGAACAGGGAATAAGCCTTGCATTAAGCCCGATTCAATTAGGCATCAACCCCCATCTTGCAGGTATTAAACATCTTAATCGCCTCGAACAGGTGCTGATTCGTACGCATCTTGAACAGACGTCAGCTCAAGAAGCCCTGGTTCTTGACAGCGATGGGTGGCTTACGGAATGCTGTGCCGCTAATTTGTTCTGGCGTAAAGGATCTCAGGTGTTTACGCCCAATATAGATAAATCTGGTGTAAATGGCACCATGCGCCAGCATATTATCGCCTGTCTTGCCGGTTCATCCTGGCAGATAACCGAAGTGCGAGAAAAATTGGACACCTTGGCTCAGGCTGATGAGGTACTGATTTGTAACGCATTGATGCCAGTGATCCCTGTTAATCAGGCGCAATCCTGGCGATTTGAGTCTCGCGAGCTTTATCAATTTTTAGCGCCACTGTGTGAGTAACCGATTTCCCATGAAAAAGATGCTACGTTTCTTTCTGCTATTGTTGGTGCTGTTCGGCGTGGCGGCAGGCGTGGGCTTATACAAAGTCCGTAAGCTTGCTGACAGCCACCTGACCATTACGCAAGAAACCATATTTACCCTGAAACCGGGTACGGGCCGCCTGGCGTTAGGTAAGCAGTTATATGATGAGAAACTGCTTAATCGCCCGCGAGTCTTTCAGTGGCTGTTAAAAGTGGAGCCAGATCTGGCGAAGTTCAAAGCAGGAACCTACCGTTTTACTCCACAAATGACCGTCCGGGATATGCTTAAATTGTTAGCCAGCGGCAAAGAAGCCCAATTCCCGATTCGCTTTGTGGAAGGCACGCGCCTGAGTGACTGGCTAAAACAGCTGCGCGAAGCGCCGTTTATCCAGCACACGCTTAAAGATGACAGCTATGCCACCGTTGCCGAAGCCTTAAAATTCGAAAACCCTGAGTGGGTGGAGGGCTGGTTCTTCCCGGATACATGGCTTTATACCGCCAATACCACGGATACCGCACTGTTAAAGCGTGCACATGATCGTATGGTTAAAGCGGTGCAGGTTGCATGGGACGGTAAAAAAGAGGGGCTGCCGTATAAATCTCAAAATGATTTGGTCACCATGGCCTCGATTATTGAGAAAGAAACGGCAGTCGCACAGGAACGCGATCAGGTCGCATCGGTGTTCATTAACCGTCTACGAATCGGCATGCGTTTACAAACCGATCCCACTGTAATTTACGGTATGGGCGCAAGTTACAATGGTAAACTGACGCGCAAAGATCTGGAAACGCCGACGCCGTATAATACCTATGTCATTAGCGGTATGCCGCCGGGGCCAATTGCTATTCCAGGGGATGCGTCATTACAGGCTGCGGCCCACCCAGCGAAAACGCCTTACCTTTATTTTGTTGCGGATGGAAAGGGCGGTCACACATTTAATACGAACCTGGCAAGCCATAATCAGGCTGTGCAGGCGTATATCAAAGCACTGAAGGACAAGAATGGTCAGTAAATTTATCGTCATCGAAGGGCTCGAAGGAGCAGGGAAAACTAACGCGCATAACGTGGTGGTTGCGACCTTAAAAGAGCTGGGGGTTACTGACCTGGTATTCACGCGTGAGCCAGGCGGCACGCCGCTTGCAGAAAGATTGCGCGAGTTGACGCTGAATAACAAAGGCATCGGCGATGAAATCGTGACGGATAAAGCAGAAGTGCTGATGTTCTACGCGGCGCGTGTGCAATTAGTTGAAACGGTTATCAAGCCGGCGCTGTCACGCGGCGCATGGGTGATTGGCGACCGTCATGATCTTTCAACCCAGGCCTATCAGGGCGGCGGCCGCTGTATCGATCAAGAGTTACTGATGGCGCTGCGCAATACGGTGCTCGGTGATTTTTACCCGGACCTGACGATTTATCTGGATGTTACGCCAGAAGTTGGCCTGACCCGAGCGCGAGCGCGTGGCGAACTCGATCGCATTGAGCAGGAGTCTGTCGACTTCTTTAACCGCACCCGTGCGCGTTATCTGGAGCTTGCGGCGAACGATAGCCGTATTCGCACCATTGATGCCACCCAATCGCTGGATGACGTTTCACAAGACGTGCGTAACGCCGTGCTTGAGTGGGCTAAGGGGCTGGCGTAATGAAATGGTACCCATGGTTACGCGCGCCGTTTGAGCAAATTCTCAGCCAGTATCAGGCCGGGCGTGGTCACCATGCGTTACTGCTTCATTCACTTGCGGGCATGGGTGATGACGCGCTAATTTACGCGCTCACACGCTGGCTGATGTGCCAGAAGCCACAGGGCAGTAAAAGCTGCGGTCAATGCCGCAGTTGTCAGTTGATGCAGGCAGGAACACATCCCGATAGCTATGTAGTCGCCCCTGAGAAAGGTAAATCGAGCCTCGGGATTGACGCTATCCGCGAGATCACCGAAAAGCTGTATAGCCATGCTCAGCAGGGGGGGGCAAAAGTCGTATGGCTGGAAGATGCCGGCTTGCTTACCGAAGCGGCGGCCAACGCGTTACTAAAAACTCTCGAAGAGCCGCCAGCGAATACCTGGTTTTTCCTTGGCTGCCGGGAACCGGCTCGTTTGCCCGCCACGCTGCGTAGCCGCTGCCTGTACTGGTATTTAACGCCGCCTGATGAAACCTTTGCTCTGGCATGGCTTGCGCGTGAAATATCATTAGATAGCGCTCACTTACGTGCCGCACTGCGTTTAAGCTCTGGCGCTCCCGCTGGTGCTCTGGCCTTGCTGCAACCTGAGTCGTGGAAACAGCGGCAGCTATTGTGCGAAAAACTTAACGAAGCCTGTGCGACTAAAAATATGTTAGCGTTGCTGCCCGCATTAAACAGTGATGATGCGACCGTTCGCGTTCACTGGTTATGCTCCCTGCTGGTTGATGCACTAAAATGGCAGCAAGGGGCCGCGTCCTGGCTCACCAACGATGATCAGCAGCCTCTGGTGGCGAACCTTGCCAACAGCGCGACGCCTGCGATGTTACAAGCCATATTGCATAACTGGTTTACCTGTCGTGAAGCGCTGCTCACCGTCGTAGGCGTAAACCGTGAATTATTGCTGACTGAACAATTGCTCACCTGGGAGCGTTTAATGCAACCGGGTGCGGTCCTTCCTCCTTTCCATCTTTAAGAGTATCTGTATGTTCCTGGTTGATTCACATTGCCACCTCGATGGTCTTGATTACCAATCCCTGCATAAAAGCGTTGATGACGTTCTGGAAAAAGCTGCCGCGCGTGATGTGAAGTTTTGCCTCGCGGTGGCAACCACGCTTAATGGTTATCGTGATATGCGTAAACTGGTGGGCGAACGTCACAACGTCGCTTATTCATGTGGTGTGCACCCGCTGAATCAGGACGAAACGTATGATGTTGAGGAGCTTCGCCGTCTGGCTGCAGATCCGGGCGTCGTTGCGCTGGGTGAGACTGGCCTGGATTATTTTTACACGCCTGAAACCAAGCCGCGCCAGCAGGAGTCTTTCCGCCATCATATCCAGATCGGGCGGGAACTTAACAAGCCTGTGATTGTGCACACCCGAGATGCACGCGCTGATACGCTCGCCATTCTTCACGAAGAGAAAGTGACAGACTGCGGTGGGGTACTACACTGTTTTACGGAAGACAGAGAAACTGCTGGAAAATTGCTCGATATGGGCTTTTACATCTCTTTCTCTGGGATTCTCACGTTTCGCAATGCTGAACAACTCAGGGAAGCGGCGCGTTATGTGCCACTGGATCGCATCCTGGTGGAGACAGATTCTCCTTACCTTGCGCCAGTGCCGCATCGTGGTAAGGAAAATCAACCGGCAATGACGCGCGACGTAGCGGAATATATGGCGGTGTTGAAAGGCGTTTCACTCGAGGAGTTGGCCGTTGCGACGACAAAAAACTTCGCTACGTTGTTCCATATTCCTGACTCCCGCTTACAATCCGTCTGATAAATCTAACTTATTTTAAAGCTCGTAATTAATGATCGAAGCGAGTAAAGTGCACCGCCACAAAAAGGGCGGTGCACGTTCATTTTGTAACATTTAGAAACGCGTTTTGTAAATTTATGAAAGTTTTTCATATGGCTTTTAGAGAAACGTGATGGCTGTCAAACAAACTTTCGTCGATTTATTTTACTCTGCGTAATAAATCAAAAGGCGCTTAGATGCCTGTTTATGGACCGGATCTCCCCACGGTCCGATGCGCATAACGCGTAAAAAAAAGCACAAATACTCAGGAGCACTCTCAATTATGTTTAAGAATGCATTTGCTAACCTGCAAAAGGTGGGTAAATCGCTGATGTTGCCAGTATCCGTACTGCCTATCGCAGGTATCCTGCTGGGCGTCGGTTCTGCAAACTTCAGCTGGCTGCCAGCCGTGGTTTCTCATGTTATGGCGGAAGCGGGCGGTTCAGTTTTCGCCAACATGCCGCTGATCTTCGCAATCGGTGTCGCGCTGGGCTTCACCAACAACGATGGCGTTTCCGCGCTGGCCGCTGTGGTTGCTTACGGCATCATGGTGAAAACCATGGCTGTGGTTGCACCGCTGGTTCTGCATCTGCCTGCTGAAGAAATCGCGTCAAAACACCTGGCTGATACCGGTGTTCTGGGCGGTATTATCTCTGGTGCCATTGCCGCGTACATGTTTAACCGTTTCTACCGCATCAAGCTGCCAGAATACCTGGGCTTCTTCGCGGGTAAACGTTTCGTACCGATCATCTCTGGTCTGGCTGCGATCTTCATGGGCGTTGTGCTGTCCTTCATCTGGCCTCCAATCGGTACGGCTATTCAGACCTTCTCACAGTGGGCTGCTTACCAGAACCCGGTTGTGGCATTCGGTATCTACGGCTTCGTAGAACGTTGCCTGGTACCATTTGGTCTGCACCACATCTGGAACGTTCCATTCCAGATGCAAATTGGTGAATACACCAACGCGGCGGGCCAGGTATTCCACGGTGATATCCCACGTTATATGGCAGGCGACCCAACTGCGGGCAAACTGTCTGGTGGCTTCCTGTTCAAAATGTACGGTCTGCCTGCTGCGGCTATCGCAATCTGGCACTCAGCTAAACCTGAGAACCGTGCAAAAGTCGGCGGTATCATGATCTCCGCTGCGTTGACCTCGTTCCTGACCGGTATTACCGAGCCAATCGAGTTCTCCTTCATGTTCGTTGCTCCAATCCTGTACGTAATCCACGCGATTCTGGCAGGCCTGGCGTTCCCAATCTGTATCCTGCTGGGTATGCGTGACGGGACTTCCTTCTCACACGGTCTGATTGACTTCATCGTGCTGAGCGGTAACAGCAGCAAACTGTGGCTGTTCCCAATCATTGGCCTGTGCTACGCGGCGATTTACTACACCGTGTTCCGTGTGCTGATTAAAGCGCTGGACCTGAAAACCCCAGGTCGTGAAGACGCAACTTCCGAGACCTCTGCTACTTCCACAAGCGAAATGGCACCGGCTCTGGTTAGCGCTTTCGGCGGTAAAGAAAACATCACTAACCTGGATGCGTGTATTACCCGTCTGCGTGTTAGCGTGGCCGACATCTCTAAAGTCGACCAGGCTGGCCTGAAGAAATTGGGTGCAGCAGGTGTAGTGGTAGCTGGTTCAGGTGTTCAGGCAATCTTCGGTACTAAATCCGATAACCTGAAAACTGAAATGGATGAGTGGATCCGTAACAGCTAAGAAGAAGTTGGGGAGAACTAAGGGAGGCCATTGGCCTCCCTTTTTTATTGCCTTCATTCTTCACACTGCTTCTTTGTTGGGCGGATAAGCTTGCGTTATCCGCCATTGAGCACGTTAGAAAGCGTAATTAGCACTCACCGAGAAGTTACGCGGTGCGCCATAAACGATTGAACGGCTATCGATATTGGTGTCGTAGGTTTTGTCGAACAGATTATCGAGGTTCGCCTGGACGGAGAAGGCTTTGGTCACCTGATAACGCGCGAACAAATCAACCAGCGCATAGCTGCCTTGCTCCGCACGGAAGGTGCCACCCGGGACTGAAACGTCAGACCACACGTGGTTTTGCCAGTTCACACCGCCGCCAACAGTCAGCTCGCGCAGCATTGGCAAACGATAGCTGCTGAAGAGTTTTACCGAGGTACGTGGCAGATTCGGGTTAACCGCATTGCCTTCGCTGTCTTCTGCAATATAGCGGGTGGCACCCAGCGTCATTTGCCAGTCATCGGTTACCGCACCGTTAATTTCAAATTCAACGCCTTTACTCACGGTACCGTCAGCTTCACGGTAGGCTGTTTCGCCATTGCTGCCAGGAATAACCGCGCCGGTAGATTGCGCGAGGTTATCTTGTTCAATACGGAACACGGCCAGTGAGGTGGTGAAACGGCTATTCAGCCAGTCTGCTTTTAAGCCCGCTTCGTAGTTATTCCCGGTAATAGGGGTCAGGTAATTACCTTGCACATCGCGTTCGGTCTGCGGTTTAAACACCGAGGTATAGCTGGCATAGGTTGACCAATCGTCATTGATATCAAAAACAATACCGGCATAAGGAGAGGTGTTATTTTTCTCCAGATCTTGCGTTAACGTATGCAGATTGTATTTGGTATAACGCGCCCCAACGATGACATGTAGCGGGTCGGCAAGGGTGATACGTGTCGCCATATAGGCAGATTTCTGATGAACAGTATCTTCCTGCGCGAGACTCAGTGGGCTCCAGTCCGTTTCCGGGAAGTTACCGTCATAATCATTGAAACTACCGAGCTGCGTATCGCTGACGTTTTCCCATGAGCTGAAATAGGTATTTTTCTGTTTGGTATAGCTGGTCCCGACCATCAGTTCATGCTGGCGACCAAACAGCTCATAAGAGCCATTGGCAAACGTATCAAGTGCATCGACTTTACGTTTCCCGGTGTTATAACCGGTGCCGCCCACGTATGGATAGGATGCGCCATAAGGGCTAACCATCAAACCGGTGTTCTTATCCACCAGCCCATCCAGATACATTTGCTTGCTTTCCAGCGTCATTTCGGTGTGGGTCCCGTTGACGGTAAGCTGCCAGTCGTCGCTTAATTTTTGTTTCAGCGTAACAAAAGTGCGTTGAGATTCTTTGTCGTTGTAAGCCCAGTCAGGCGCAGTGCTATAGCTACGATCCGGATTGGTTTTGCTGCCATCGGTATACCAGCGTGGGATCCCGCCCCAGGTTGGATCATTGACGTTAGTTTCCTGATAGTCATAACCAACGGAGAGGCTAGTGGCTTCGGTGAGATCGGCATCCAGCACGCCATAGAAGAACTTTTTCTTTTGGTTATAGCGGTCAAGCCAGCTGTCGTTATCCTGATAACCCGCCACGACGCGGCCACGAATATTACCGTTGTCTGTCAGGGGAGTAGACATATCAGCCACATAGCGCTGTTTATTCCAGCTTCCATACTCTGCAGAAACATTGGTCTGGAATTCACGGCTATCGGCATGTTTACGCACCATATTCACCGCAGCGGAAGGGTTGCCGGTACCGGTCATCAGGCCATTAGCCCCGCGCACCACTTCAATTTGCTGATACATTGCCGTATCGGTCAGCGCGTCGCCCAGGTTCCAGCGTGATTCAAACAGCGTTGGAATGCCATCGACCATATAGTTGTCGATCAAAAAGCCGCGCGAATAGAAAGAACTGCGGTCCGAGTCAGCGACGCTTTCAGAAATACCGGTGGTATTTTTCAACACATCACCCAGAGATTCCAGCTTTTGATCCTTCATTCGCTGTTCGCTGATGATGCTGACCGACTGAGGAATATCGCGTGGAACCAGCAGCATTTTTGTTCCGCTGGTGGTGGTTTTAACGCTGTAATCGTGATCTTCTGCGCTGTCCGTATTGGCGACCGAATTCTCGACGACCATTGTTTCTTCAGTATTTTGTGTTGCAGAAAACGCGGCTGATGGCATGAGTGCAAAAGCAATACAGGATGCCAGCATAGAAATAGCGCAGGCAGGTGTGCGCTGCCCATCCCTGGTAGAAATGGTTAAAGACATCTTAAACCCTTAAATCATTGTTGGAAGTTGTGTCTCAGCACCAAAAAAGTCCGGTGGCTGAATACCTTACATTTGCAGATGGTATGCTAATGAAAATGCAAATGAGAAATATACTCATTCATCGATCGCGTGTAAACAGATGTTACACCGCAAATGAAATATCGTTTTGATCAGGTGTTTTGCACGGACTTATATAAAGAGAAGAGGGCGCGTAAACAAAAGTCCTATAAAGAAATAATGACTTGAGGTTGAAAGAGTATGATTAACTCGCTCATACTCTTACGTTATGCCTTTTCAGGACGGCTCTGGGCGCCGTTTGATAAGACAAAAATAGCCAGCAATTAATGAACAAAGGTAACGTCATGGCCGAAGAAACTATTTTCAGTAAAATTATTCGCCGCGAGATTCCGGCAGATATCGTTTATCAAGATGAGTTAGTTACTGCATTCCGTGACATATCGCCGCAGGCACCTACCCACATCCTTATTATTCCTAATGTCCTGATCCCAACCGTAAACCACGTCACCGCAGACCATGAACTTGCGTTGGGTCGTATGGTAACTGTTGCCGCAAAAATTGCGGAACAAGAAGGGATTGCAGAAGACGGCTATCGCTTGATTATGAATTGCAATCGCCACGGCGGGCAGGAGGTCTATCATATCCATATGCACCTGCTGGGTGGCCGTGTACTTGGGCCGATGCTGGCGCATAAAGGATAAGTTGATGAAAACTAACCCGCTGTTAATGCTACTTGCCGTCGGACTGATGGTGGGATGCAGTACCAAACCGGCTATTCCTGTTAACGAGGGGCAAGCATTGGTTATGGAGGCCTCAGTGCTGGCGGCGGGGATCAGTGCTGAAAAACCAGAAATTTCAACTGACAACGGAGCCACTGTTTCACATACCCAACTGTATAATGAGCAGTCAAAGCCTGTGAACATCAGCTATCGTTTCTATTGGTATGACGCAAAAGGGTTGGAAATCCATCCTCTTGAGAAACCGCGTACGATTACACTACCCGCGAAATCTAGCGTTTCGGTGTCATCAATAGCCAGTTATCCAGACGCACGTAAAGTCCGTCTTTATCTCTCTTTATAAGGGGTGAATTTTGATTAAGGGAATCCATCGATATCTGGTCATTTTCGCTGCGGCGATGATTTTAACCGGGTGTATTCAGCGTAGTGAAGCCCCTGCGCCTGTGGAAGAAGTGAAGCCTGTGCCTCAACAACCCGTTGAGCCGCAACCGACCGTTCCAACGGTGCCGACGGTTCCGCCTCAGCCTGGCCCGATTGAGCAACCGCAGCCCACTATTCCTGCCACGCCAAAAGTACGTAGCTATGACTGGGGCAGCGCCATGCAGCCGATGGTCGGGAAAATGCTGCAAGCTGACGGTGTAACCGCCGGTAGCGTACTGCTGGTCGATAACGTCAACAACCACACCAATGGTTCGTTACAAACCGGTAAAGCGACAGAAGCACTGCGTGGTGCGCTGGCCAATAACAGCAAATTTACCCTTGTTTCTGCGCAGCAGCTCTCCATTGCCAAACAGCAACTGGGTTTATCTCCGCAAGACAGCCTGGGTTCACGCAGCAAAGCGATTGGTATCGCCCGCAACGTTAGCGCGCAATATGTGCTTTATAGCAATGTAAGCGGTAACGTAAATGCTCCGACGTTGAAAATGCAGTTGATGCTGGTGCAGACCGGTGAAATTATTTGGTCAGGAAGCGGTGCTGTACAACAAACGCAATAATTCAGCGCTGCAAAATGTGATTGATCAATACCTTCCGGCGGCTCAGGCCGCCGGTTGCTTTTCGCAACTTAAAGGATTGAGCGGTGGCAGCCTGCATTTTAACGTCGGCACTCAAGAATATGTCGCCCGACATCAGCTTGAATTGCCCATGCCCGGTGTATCACTCAAGCGTCAACATCGTGCGCTGAAACACATCACGCAAGGGATTGGCCCTCGGCCCGTTTGCCTGGCGAAAGGTTGGTTAATCGTCGAATGGTTAAATGGCGAGGTGAAATCGGAACTCCCCTCACTGCAAACGCTCACATCATTGTTGTATGATTTGCACCATCATCCCTGTTTTGGCTGGCGAATCAGCCTGTTACCCCTGCTGGAATATTACTGGCAGAGCGCGGCAGCCGAGCGAAGAAGTTTGGCCTGGTTAAAACAGCTTAAAAATATGCGCAGGCGAGGCGAGCCAAAACCGCTCCGCCTGGCTCCGCTGCATATGGATGTTCACGCTGGTAATCTGGTCCATCAGCCAGAAGGCTTAAAACTTATCGACTGGGAATATGCCGGGGATGGGGATGTGGCGCTGGAGCTGGCGGCAATCGTGGCGGCGAACAATATAGAGCCTGAGCCGTTAATCAGTGCGTACGCGCAGCTAAGCCATATTCCAGTGGCTGTATTAAGCCAGCAGGTCAGGCGCTGGCAACCCTGGGTGATTATGTTGATGGCATCGTGGTATGAATGCCGCTGGCGACAAACCCAAGACAAACAATTTTTAACCCTTGCAGACGAGGCCTGGTGCCTGCTGCGGGCAACGAATCCATAAGAGAGGTAGATGTGGGCCCGGTAATGTTGGATGTGGCAGGCTTTGAGCTGGATGCCGAAGAGCGTGAAATTCTAAAACACCCCCTGGTCGGTGGGCTGATTCTGTTCACCCGCAACTATCATGACCCGGAGCAACTGCGCGAGCTGGTACGCCAGATTCGTGATGCATCTCGCCATCGTCTGGTGGTTGCCGTTGACCAGGAAGGCGGGCGCGTTCAGCGTTTCCGTGACGGGTTCACGCGTTTACCTGCCGCGCAATCTTTCGCTGCATTACATGGTCTTGAGCAGGGCGGTAAACTTGCCGTGGAAGCGGGCTGGTTGATGGCGAGCGAAATGATTGCCATGGATATCGATATCAGCTTTGCGCCAGTACTGGATGTTGGCCACATCAGCGCCGCGATTGGCGAACGTTCCTATCACGAAGATCCACATAAAGCGCTGGCGATGGCGACTCGTTTTATCGACGGCATGCACGCCGCAGGTATGAAAACTACCGGCAAACACTTCCCTGGGCATGGCGCAGTTACTGCCGATTCACATAAAGAGACGCCGCGTGACCCACGCGAAGAAGCGCTGATTCGTGAACATGATATGCAGATATTCCGCTCGTTAATTACCGATAACAAACTTGATGCGATTATGCCCGCACACGTTATCTACACCGATGTAGACCCACTTCCCGCCAGCGGATCGCCGCACTGGCTGAAAACCGTCTTGCGCGCTGAGCTTGGCTTTAACGGGGTCATCTTCTCTGATGATTTATCTATGGAAGGGGCGGCGATCATGGGCAGTTATGCCGAACGTGGGCAGGCGTCACTGGATGCAGGTTGCGATATGATCCTGGTCTGCAATAATCGTAAGGGTGCGGTTAGCGTGTTAGATAACCTGTCTCCGGTCAAAGCAGAGCGTGTTACAGGTTTGTATCATAAAGGTTCATTTACCCGTCAGGAACTGATGGCTTCTACGCGTTGGAAGGAAGCAAACCAGCAACTTGAGGCGCTGCATGAGCAGTGGCAAGCCCACAAGGCGGGTCTTTAACTCCTCGGGCCTAATGGCCTGAATTCGTGTGGTGAGGATGCAATGATTATCTATTTACACGGTTTCGATTCGAACAGTCCTGGTAACCATGAAAAGGTGCTGCAACTCCAGTTTATCGATCCGGATGTACGGCTTATCAGCTACAGCACGCGGCACCCGAAACACGACATGCAGCATCTGCTCAAAGAAGTCGACAAGATGTTGCAACTCAGTGCAGATGAACGCCCGCTGATTTGCGGCGTTGGGCTGGGGGGATTCTGGGCCGAGCGAATCGGTTTTCTGTGTGATATTCGTCAGGTCATTTTTAACCCGAATTTGTTCCCACAAGAGAACATGGAAGGCAAAATAGACCGCCCTGAGGAATACACCGATATTGCAACCAAGTGTGTGCAAAACTTCCGCGAGAAAAACCGCGATCGCTGCCTGGCGATTTTGTCACGCAATGACGAAGCGCTGGATAACGTACGTGCCGCTGGATTGCTGCATCATTACTATGAAATTGTATGGGATCAGGAACAGACCCATAAATTCAAAAATATCTCTCCGCATTTACAGCGTATTAAAGCGTTTAAAACCCTCGGCTAGATCAGGTGCAGGGCGCAATAATTAGAAGGGTCAGCCATGTGCTGGCCCTTTTTTGCTTATCTTTTCGGCATAAAATTTGATGCACATCAATTTTGGTATGACCAATACACCATTCATGTTATTCTTTGGTCACATTAGTGAGTTTGTTCAGCTAACTCTTTGTTAACTAAATGCTATTTTCATAACCTTTAGTTAACAATTGGTTAATATTTTAGGGGGTCATTTTGACTACGCCATTAAGAAAAATTGTCATTGTCGGTGGTGGTGCTGGCGGACTTGAACTGGCCACTCAGTTAGGGAAGAAACTGGGCCGCGGCAAAAAAGCGAAGGTTACCCTGATCGACCGTAACCACAGCCATTTATGGAAACCGCTGCTGCACGAAGTGGCAACCGGATCTCTGGACGAAGGCGTGGATGCGCTGAGCTATCTGGCTCACGCGCGTAATCATCATTTCCAGTTCCAGCTTGGTTCCGTGGTTGATATTAACCGCGAAAGCAAAACCCTGACGTTAAGCGAGCTGCGCGATGACAAAGGCGAATTGCTGGTACCTGAGCGCAAAATCCCTTACGACACGCTGGTAATGGCGTTGGGCAGTACGTCCAACGACTTCAACACGCCGGGTGTTAAAGAAAACTGTATCTTCCTGGATAACCCGCATCAGGCGCGTCGTTTCCACTCAGAAATGCTGAATCTGTTCCTCAAGTATTCCGCAAACCTGGGCGCAAGCGGCAAAGTGAATATTGCTATTGTTGGCGGCGGGGCGACCGGCGTTGAGCTGTCAGCGGAACTGCACAATGCGGTGAAACAGTTGCACAGCTATGGCTACAAAGGCCTGACTAACGAAGCGCTGAATGTGACGCTGGTTGAAGCGGGTGAGCGTATTCTGCCTGCGCTGCCACCACGAATTTCTGCGGCGGCGCATAGCGAGCTCACCAAACTGGGCGTGCGCGTTCTGACGCAAACTATGGTGACTTCTGCTGATTTGGGTGGCCTGAATACCAAAGACGGTGAATATATCGCGGCTGACCTGATGGTGTGGGCGGCAGGCATTAAAGCACCAGACTTTATGAAAGATATCGGCGGCCTCGAAACCAACCGTATCAACCAGTTAGTCACTGAGCCTACGCTTCAAACCACACGCGATCCGGACATCTACGCGATTGGCGACTGTGCTTCTTGTGCGCGTCCAGAAGGCGGTTTCGTGCCACCTCGTGCCCAGGCCGCTCACCAGATGGCGTCCCTGGTGCTGAACAATATTCTTGCGCAGATGAAAGATAAACCGCAGAAACCCTATATCTATAAAGATCACGGTTCTCTGGTTTCGCTGTCCAAATTCTCTACCGTGGGCAGCCTGATGGGTAACCTGATGCGGGGTTCGATGATGGTGGAAGGGCGCATGGCGCGTTTCGTCTACATCTCTTTGTATCGTATGCACCAGGTGGCACTGCACGGTTATTTCAAAACCGGTCTGATGATGCTGGTGGGTAGTATTAACCGCGTTATTCGCCCGCGTTTAAAACTGCACTAATCGCCTTTAGCGTTACCCCCAAACCCGGCCACGTGCCGGGTTTTTTAATGCGTAGGATTTTTCTCAAACAACCGCTTTACCCATTTGCCTTCGAATTTTTCATCCATTGTCTGATTGGTCAAAACCCTTCTGCCGCTGAAAATTGTAAGCAATTGCACAATCAGGAGGATGTCCTGTGAATAAATCAATGTTAGCGGGTATAGGTATCGGTGTGGCCGCAGCACTGGGTGTGGCGGCGGTTGCCAGCATGAATGTGTTTGACCGTGGTCCTCAGTACGCACAGGTGGTGTCTGCGACGCCAATCAAGGAAACGGTAAAAACGCCACGTCAGGAATGCCGAAACGTAACGGTGACTCATCGTCGTCCGGTTCAGGATGAAAACCGTATCGTCGGCTCTGCACTCGGTGCGGTTGCCGGTGGCGTAATTGGTCACCAGTTTGGCGGTGGCCGAGGCAAAGATGTGGCAACCGTTGTGGGTGCATTAGGCGGGGGGTACGCAGGGAATCAGGTGCAAGGCACCATGCAAGAGCGTGACACCTACACCACTACTCAGCAGAAATGTAAAACCGTATACGACAAATCAGAGAAAATGCTCGGGTATGACGTAACGTATCGTATCGGCGATCAACAGGGCAAAATCCGCATGGATAAAGACCCAGGCACGCAGATCCCGCTCAACGATAATGGCCAGTTAGTTTTGAACAAAATTTAACGGTGTGAACTTAGCCCATCTCCGGAAGATGGGCTTTTACTTTCATTGGCCGCTTAATGGCTGCCGCGTAATTGCTGCTGCAATTCCAGCAATGCAGTCACCTCTGCAATTCGTCTCTGGGTGTACGCAGGGACTTCTTCAGGGGCTTGCAAAAAAAGTCGGTTTTCGCCAAACACCACGTCATGCAGGCAACGATCGTACAGCGGCCCAGCAAGCGTCTGCCGCTCGACTCTATCCGCGGAAATCCGCTCAACCACTTCATTCATGCCTTCACGATCGATATTAATAATTTGCCCATCATTAAGATAAATACGCATCCCTTTTTGCCCGCCCGCAGGCCCTGCGTACTTGTTGAGGTGAATCGTAAAAGGAATATCACCAAGCGTGCCACTTAATAGGGCTTCACCTTCTGCGGTGGTGAAATCGCCTTTGGCAATCGCATTTCCGAGCCTGTCTCGCGCGTAGCTGAGTTCAACCACTAATTTGTCATTTCCACCTGATTGATAAACGGTTTCACGCATCATAGCGAGAACATGGGTGCCGATATCGGCAATCACCCCATCCGGATGGCGCAGTTGGCGAGTATCCGCTTCTCCTGTGGCAAAGTTCAGGGCAATTGCTTCACCCGCGGTGTTAAAGCCGCTTGGCTCAAGTAAAAAACCTTCAATACGGCTTATTTCATTAATGTTATGAATATGCGAGCAGGCCTGGGTGCGAACCATCCAGTGATCTAACGCCAGAACACGGGCGGCGATTTGCGGTTCTTTGAGTAGTGTCTGGAGTTTCTCAAGCTGCTCAAGCGTGGCGGCGACCGGTTTTTCAACCACAATCGCGGGTACCTGACTTTGCAGTACGGTTTCAAGCACCGGAAGATGGTGAAGCGAAGAGGTGGTGATCAGAACAATGTCGAGCGGCATAGCCAGCAGCGTTTCAAGAGATTCACAACGCGAGATGCCATTAATCTGACGAGCCGGATCGGCATCATAGCCGTAACATTCAAGAGCCGGGAAAGAGAGGCGGCGTAAAGCCGGAAGATATGCCGTTTCGATGACCGAACCTAAACCAATAAAACCTGCCAACATAATTAAGATCCTACGAAATATAAGTCGTATCTATCATTAGAGTCCTTATGTTTTAAATGAGTATAGCGCTGCGGTCGAGTGAGAATATGTGTACGTGCGTAAAAAGCAGGCTGGTTTTTAATCAGCCTGCTGAAAAAATCTTAGAACAGTAAGGAGTAGTTCACACCATAGGTGCGTCCGCGGCCTTTATATTCATAAAGCGATGGGCTGCCGTAGGTTGGGCTATACAGTAGCGGTGCACGCTGGCCCCAGACCGTGGTGTAGTCTTTATCCAGCAGGTTTTCGATGCTAAAGCTGAGTTTGCCAAGCGGCAGAGCGTAGCTACCGATAAAGTCCACGGTGTTATAACCGTTGATTTTGTTGTCGCTGGCATCGGTTAAATCGAAAGTTTGCTGGCTCTGGACGCGCAGGCTCCACGGCTCTGGTGCCCAGCCAACGTAAGCGGTGGCTTTCGACGGACTGGCGTAAATCACGTCCCACTTCTGCCATTTGCCATCGACTTTGGTTTCGGATTTCAGCACGTTAAAGTTTACGCCGGTGCTCCAGACGGTATCCGGGATAAAGTAATCCAACGCACCTTCAACTCCATAAATTCGGCGCTTATCGTCTTTGACGTTTATGGTCATATCCGCTCGATTGATCGAGATCGATTTGTCTGACAACGAATAGTAGGCCGCAACCTGGCTACGCAGGCTATCGCCGGTATAACGCCAACCTAACTCATAAGAATCGACCTTGATCCCCTGAAGTTTTGACTGCCCGACGTTAACGCTGTTTACCAGTTGGTAATGGCCGTTCACCAGGCGATAAGTGCCGTTGCCGTAATATTTGCCCGGGTCTGGCAGCTCAACACCCTGCGAGAAATTAAACCATGCTTGCTGGCGTTCGGTGAGGTGCATCAGGATGCCCGCGTTAAACAAGAGATTGTCGTAATCGGTGCTGCCGCCAGGAATGGAGTCCGCCGAACGGGCAAGCCCGTTCGCAATGCCTTGCTGTTGAGCAAAGCCGATAAAATCGTCAACTTTATTTTCAGTCCACTGGTAGCGCACGCCACCGCTCAGGGTAAAGACATCGTTGATGTCATAGCTGTTTTGCAGGAACGGCGCAAAGTTTGTGATGGTGTAACCAGGATAACGCCCGGTGGTGTAGATACTTTGGTTATTCAGCCCGCCCGACGCGTTGGCTTTCGCTAAATCAAAGAACATCTGGTTTGAGGTAAAGCTCTCGTGGTCGGCATCCAGGCCGTAAGTCATCTGCCAGCCATCAAGTGGTTTACTGGTTAGCGCCAACTTCGCGCCGTACTGATCGGTATCCTGTTGGGAGGCGGAGAAACTGGTCACCGTATTGCGCGTCAGCGTTGGGAACGGATAGAAAGTCAGCGATTCATCGCGATAATAAATTTGCCCGACCACTTCCTGGCCCAGGAAATCGCTGTTGGAATATTGCAGGCTAATCAGATGGCGCTCGGTGCCGGGAATGCGGTCGGAGTTTAGTTTATCGCTGACAAATGCCGTACCGTTGCCGGTTACTGCGGAGAAGTTTTCACCTAAATTCAGTCCGTAATCATCATCACCCTGGCTCTTATAATATTGCGTCACCACCTGCAATTGCTGGGTTTCATCAATTTGAATGGTGCCGGTACCCATCACATCAAGGCGATCGGAATACTGCAAACCGGTCTGCGTGTTATCGAGCAGAGTTTGATCGCCGTTGCCGTCAAACCAGCCGCCAAATTTCTGGTATGCCACCGATAAGCGCCCGGAGGCATTTTCGTTACCGCCTGAAATCGCACTTGCCACGCGTTCATCGTGATCTTTGCTGCTGTTGAAGCCGGATTTAATCCCGGTTTCAAACTCCATTTGCGTTTC
Source organism: Buttiauxella gaviniae (assembly GCF_040786275.1). Taxonomy (NCBI): domain Bacteria; kingdom Pseudomonadati; phylum Pseudomonadota; class Gammaproteobacteria; order Enterobacterales; family Enterobacteriaceae; genus Buttiauxella; species Buttiauxella gaviniae. Next base: position 178,728 of record NZ_JBFMVT010000002.1, on the reverse strand, counting down.
AGGCTGGCCTTTTTTCGTGACGATATTAATCAGCCCGCCGGTACTGCCGCCACCGTAAAGCGATGTGGCACCCGAGATCACTTCAATGTGCTCAATGTTAAACGGGTCAATGGAATCGAGCTGGCGGCTATCGGTTCGGGATGAGTTCAAACGCACGCCATCCACCAACACCACAATAGAACGACCGCGCATATTCATGCCGTAGTTAGTGCGGCTTTGGCTGCTCACATCCAGGCCGGGGATTAATTGTGCAAGGGCGTCTTTCAGCTCCTTACCCCCCTGAATCTGCTGTTCAAGCTCAGTGCCTTCAATAACCCAGGTCGTCTGCGCCATTTCTGCCACAGTGCGGTGCATGCGGTTCGCTGAAACCGTAATGTTTTCTTCGGAGGTTTGCTGAGCGAAAGCCGGTGCCATCATCGCCAGAAGCAGCGGGTTAAGCACCCAGCGCGTGTTTTTGTGCGTCATCATCATTCCTTGGATGGGAAAATATTAACATTTGCAAATATTTTGAAATAAAAGTGAGCTGAATTTTGCCGATAACAGTTCTCATTATCAATATCAATTGGTAGTATTTCTTAAATTAATCTTATGAATAATCACATTATTTCTGTGGTTTACTTTCTCTGGGCGTGAACCAGATACGGCTAAGGAGTCGGAATGGCAGAGGTGCAAAGTTATCGGATGTTTAACGTGCAACTGGTGCATAAATCATCAGTTTCGCCATCGCTGCTGAGTCTGGTGTTTGGTGGTCCGGATGTCGCACACATGAAATGCGACTCACCCGATCAGCGAATCAAAATGTTGTTTCCGTCGGAAGATGGCTCAGTGCCGGAGTTGCCAGAGCACGGCCAGTGGTACCCACTGCTTCTGGCGTTGCCGAAGGAGAAACGCCCGATTGTTCGGACTTACACGTTGCGTCACGTAGACCGTGAGCGTCAGGAAGTGACAGTCGAATTTGTCAGCCACGGTTTGGAAGGGCCCGCGTCGGCATGGGCGATTGCCTCAAAGCCTGGCGATAAATTACAAATCGTCGCCCCAAATGCAGAGTACCCGGAAGATAGCGGCGGGTATGAATGGACGCCGCCGGTAGGGTTACGGCAGGGTTTGATTATCGCCGATGAAACCGCGCTTCCGGCGGCGCGGGGTATCCTGGAAAAACTATCGACGCAGAAAAATCCGCCACAGATTCAGGCATTTTTTGAGGTGCCGGAGCAGGGGGACTGTGTTGATTTAAGTGAATTTAATTTTGCGGAAATTCACTGGCTGGCGCGTAAACCGGCGAACGCAACGCACGGCGAGTGTTTACTTAAAGCCGTCAGGCAAATGGCGCGAATGCCAGAAACCGCGGGCAGGATTGAAGCCGTTACTGAAGAAGCCGAAGGCGAATTGCTGTGGGATAAAGCGACGACCGATGACCAGGCGTTTTACGGTTGGGTGGCAGCGGAATCAACGGTCGTGAAGATGCTGCGCCGCTATTTGATTGGTGAACGCGGGCTAAATCATGATGCCATTAACTTTATGGCCTACTGGAGTAAAGGGCGGGAACGCTAATCTTTGCCCCGTTTGGACCCCACCCCAGCCCTCCCCTTTGTACAGTCCGGGGACATCGTGAACACTTGTTCGGGGACATGGTAGACACTTACAACTAAGGCATGAGTACTTCTTTCAGGAGCCGCTTATGCCGTGGGATGCGAGAGATACCATGTCATTACGTACCGAGTTCGTTCACTTTGCCTCGCAGGACGGGGCCAACATCCGGGCGCTCTGTCGTCGCTTTAACATTGCGCCTGCCACAGGTTACAAGTGGCTGCGCCGCTGGCTGGCTGAAGGCCACGCGGGCCTCACTGAGCGCCCGCGAACACCCCGTCATTCTCCCCACTGCACGCCTGAGGCTGTTGTCGACCTGTTACGCCAGGCTCACGCACGCTATCCGGCATGGGGCGCCCGCAAGATAAAGGTCGCACTCGAGCGCCAGGGCCACACCCTGCCTGCCTTCAGCACCGTCCATAACCTGATGGCACGCCATGGGCTGTTGCCCGGCCTCCCGTCCGGCATTCCTGCCACCGGGCGTTTCGAACATGCTGCCCCTAACCAGCTCTGGCAGATGGATTTTAAAGGGCATTTTCCGTTTGCCGCCGGTCGCTGCCATCCACTCACCCTGCTCGATGACCACTCCCGTTTCTCCCTGTGCCTGGCCCATTGTGCCGACGAGCGCCGCGGGACCGTACAGGCTCAGTTGCGGCAGGTCTTCGAACGCTACGGTTTGCCGGAGCGGATGACCATGGACAACGGCGCGCCCTGGGGAGATACCACCGGAACGTGGACAGCGCTGGAGCTGTGGCTGATGCGCCAGGGTATCTGCGTCGGGCACTCACGGCCTTATCACCCGCAGACCCAGGGCAAGCTGGAGCGGTTTCACCGCAGCCTGAAGGCTGAACTGCTGCAGGGGCGCTGGTTCCTCAGCAGTGAGCAGCTGCAGCAGACGTTCGACAGCTGGCGGGACAGATACAACCTGGAACGGCCTCATGAGGCCCTGGGAATGCAGGTGCCGGCATCACGCTACCAGCCCTCATCGCGGCAGTATCAGGCCCGTCCGGCGGCGGCAGAGTATGATGCCGGGATGATGGTCAGGAAGGTGGATATAAGCGGAAAACTCAGTATTAAGGGGATGCAACTGAAGGCGGGCAAGGCGTTTATCGGCGAGCATGTCGGGTTGAAGGAGACAGGAGAGGGACAATATGAAGTGTGGTGGTACAGCACAAGAGTGGGCGTGATCGACCTGAAAAACAGGTCGATCACGATGGGTAAAGGATGTTAAAAAGTGTTCACCATGTGTCCGAACACCTGTCTACCATGTCCCCGGACTGTACACCTTTCCAGGGGAGGGAGCAGTTAACCCTTCCACCTGCAAAGTCGGGATTTAGCACCTCCCCCTGGCAAGGGGGAGGCTGGGAGGGGGTCATTTGTTCCCGGCACAGACAGAGTTAACCCCTCCACTTTTGTTGGTCGGCTAAGGGACAGCGCCAGCCGACAAAAAATCAAATCTTCTTCAGCTCCGGCCACAGGCGCAGCGTGGTCTGCACAATGCTGAGTAAATCCGCATAGCTTGCGTTTTCCCGCGCGCTGACGGACATCCCCTGAATGATACAGCACAAATACTTAGCCAGTTTTCGAACGCAACTGGTGGCAGGGATCTCACCTTTTTCCTGGCGTTTTGTCAGGAAACGCACCAGCGTCTCTTCCTGCATCGACTGGCGGGTCTTAATCACTGCGGCAATGTCTTCCGACGACGCCCCCAATACTGATGAAGTACAGACAATGAAACACCCCTGCGGGGTATCTTTTTCGGTATAGAGCTTCGCAATTAGCGACAAATAATCTTCCAGCGCCTGTTCGAGCGTTCGCTCTTCGCAGGACAAACACGCTTCACGCATTTTTGTGAAACGTGCCATGTAGCGATCTAACACGGCCCGGAATAGCCCCTCTTTGTTGGTGAACTCGGCGTATAACGTCGGGGCTTTTGCACCCGTAGCTTCAACCAGATGTGCCAAAGAGGTGGCTTCATAGCCGTGCTGCCAGAACAACGCCATGGCCTTATCGAGTGCTGCTTCCCTGTCAAACACCTTAGGGCGGCCACGGCTTTTTTTAATGCAACTCGTATCAGAGGACATAGAGGGCCGTTTAACCTTTATCTGTTTAGTGAACGATCATTATAAAATTAATAGCACAGAGTAGCCAGAGACTGTGGGTTATAAATAAATTACTTCTATGTAGATGAAAAATATTGCTTTTATTAAATAATTAACGGTCATTATAAAAATAATTTGACGTGTGATGTAGATCACGTTTATGATTTAGTTATCGATCGTTAAGTAAATAACTTAATGACCCTACAAAACATCTGCCAAGGTAAAAATCATGAAAAACGTAAAAACACTTATCGCTGCTGCCGTTCTTAGCTCACTCTCTTTCGCAAGTTTTGCTGCCGTACAAGTGCAGTCCACTCCAGCAGGCCAACAAAAAGTCGGTACTGTGGCAGCAACTGCCGGGACTAACCTGGGTTCACTGGAAGCGCAACTGGCGCAGAAAGCTGAAGAGATGGGCGCAAGCTCATTTCGCATCACTTCAGTAACCGGCCCAAACACTCTGCACGGTACCGCTGTAATTTATAAATAAGCGTTAACCCTCATTGCGCTGATTTATAAAACTGCCATGCAAAAGGCCTCGTTGAAAAACGAGGCCTTTTGCATTTCTGAAAGGTTCGGAGAAATTAGATTTCGTTCGTCGCCACAACATGCGCATTCACCACAACCGGCATTCCGGAGCGGTGCTGCATCGCCTGTTCCATCACGGTAGCATCCGTTTCGGACGCGGCCTGGAACTGTTTCATCGGCTCAGTAAGCACAATCGGCAATACTTTCGGATCGTCATCAATATGCTTAGAAAGTGGCTGATGCACTTCAACTAAACGCGTCCCATCTGGCTCGATGGACGTTTTAATCGCGGTATTTATGATGCGCACTGGCGTGCCAACCGGCATCTCTTTGTAGAGTGCTTTAATATCGTCATCACGCAAACGGATACAGCCGGAACTTACGCGCATACCAATGCCGAAATCCGCATTGGTGCCGTGGAGCAGATAAACCCCGCCATGAGCGGCAAGGCGGATAGCGTGGTGGCCCATTGGATTATCCGGCCCGGCAGGCACGACGGCAGGCAGTTTGATGCCGTTAGCCAGATAACGCGCACGAATATTGGCGGTTGGTGTCCACGTTGGGTTGGCCCGTTTATCCGAAACGCTAGTCACCATCGTAGGCGTTACCGTGTCGCCCCCAAGCTGGCCAATACCAATCGGGTAGACGGTTACGCTGTTTTTGCCTTTCGGATAGTAATACACACGCAGTTCAGCAAGGTTCAGCACCAGGCCTTCGCGAGGCGCATCGGGCAATAGCATCTGGCGCGGAATCGTCAGCACGCTGCCCGCGCGGGGAACATACGGGTCAACGCCCGGATTTGCCTGTAATAAGGCAAGGAACCCGACATTGTATTTTTTAGCGATAGCTTCAAGCGAGCCGCCGTCATTTTCCACCACATGGAAAAAGTTCTGGCCGATTAAACGGCTGCCATCAGCGGGTAGAGGGTAAGAGTTGGCATTCGCGTTAAAAGCGGCGAACGCTGCGCTAACCAGCATAATCGACGCCAGCCAGCGCACAACGCGGGCCTTACGAGATGATAAGACGCTCAGAGAGGAAGTCACAATAAACCTTAACATAATTAATGTTATTAAAAAGTTAATCCACAATTATGGCAGGTACAGATGTCGGGAAGTCCTGGTGAAATGAAAGGATGTGTAAAGGTTTGAGTCGGGCGTCGCAAGCGCTAACCCGACTTACATAAAATTATGCCGCGGCGTTCTGCGCAAGCTGATGCATAAAGTTACGCACCCATTCCATACGCACTTTGCGATCGGCAAGGTCTTCAATAAATTTGAGTCGTGTTGGCCCATCCAGACGATAGTTCTGCGGCTGTTTTTGCAGCAAACCAATCAACCACACCGGATTCACATGGTTCTTTTCGGCAAACTCAATCACGCCGCCTTTGTCGTTACCTTCGATTTTACGCACGCCCAGTTTCTGCGCCTGTTGGCGAAGGGCGGCGATATCCAGCAAATTTCGCGCGGCATCCGGCAGCAGGCCAAAACGGTCGATTAACTCAACTTTCAGCTCATCAAGTTCATGGCCTGTTTTTGCGCTGGCAATGCGTTTATAGAATGACAGACGAGTATTCACATCCGGGATAAAATCATCCGGTAGCAGGGCAGGCATACGCAGTTCGACTTCCGTCTGGCTGCTGGTCAAATCTTCCAGCGACGGTTCACGACCTTCTTTGAGCGCATCCACGGCGTTTTCCAGCAACTCCATATAGAGCGAGAAACCGATGGTTTCCATCGAGCCGCTTTGGCCTTCGCCGAGTAACTCCCCGGCACCACGAATTTCCAGGTCATGCGTTGCCAGCGCGAAACCCGCGCCCAAATCTTCAAGGGATGCGATAGCCTCGAGGCGTTTTTGCGCATCGGTGGTCATCGCTTTTGGATGTGGTGTGAGCAGCCACGCATAAGCCTGATGGTGCGAACGCCCCACGCGACCACGAAGCTGGTGTAATTGCGCAAGGCCGAAATGGTCTGCGCGCTCAATAATAATGGTGTTAGCCGTCGGAATATCGATCCCGGTTTCGATGATGGTCGTACACACCAGGACGTTAAAACGCTGGTGGTGGAAGTCGTTCATCACCCGTTCCAGCTCACGCTCGCGCATTTGCCCGTGACCAATAGTGATACGTGCCTCAGGCACTAATGCCGCCAGGCGGTCAGCCGCTTTCTGGATGTTTTCTACATCGTTGTAAAGATAGTAAACCTGCCCGCCGCGCAGAACCTCACGCAGAATCGCTTCGCGCACCACCAGTTCATCGTACTGGCGCACGAAGGTTTTCACCGCCAGGCGCCGCGCTGGCGGCGTGGCGATAATCGATAAATCGCGCATCCCACTCATTGCCATATTCAGCGTGCGCGGAATCGGCGTTGCGGTGAGTGTCAGAATATCGACATCGGCACGCATTGCCTTGATACGCTCTTTATGGCGCACGCCAAAGCGGTGTTCTTCATCGACAATCAGCAGGCCGAGATCTTTCATCTTCACATCATTTTGCAGCAGCTTGTGCGTGCCGATAAGAATGTCGACTTTGCCGTCACGCGCTTCTTCAAGAATTTGCGTTTGTTCTTTGGCGGTACGAAAACGTGACAGCATTTCGATGCGCACCGGCCAGTTGGCAAAACGGTCGCGGAAGTTATCCAGATGCTGCTGGGCAAGCAGAGTCGTAGGCACCAGAACGGCCACTTGCTTATTATTTTCCACGGCGAGGAAGGCGGCACGCATTGCGACTTCGGTTTTACCAAAGCCCACATCGCCACACACCAAGCGATCCATTGCCAGCGGCTGGCACATGTCACTTAATACGGCGTTGATGGCCTGCGCCTGATCCGGCGTGGTTTCAAACGGGAAGGCATCACAGAACATTTGATACTGTTCGCGGTCATGCTTAAACGCGAAACCTTGTTTTGCGGCACGCTGCGCATAAATATCCAGTAATTCAGCAGCCACATCGCGAACTTTCTCCGCCGCTTTCTGCCGTGCGCGTGACCAGGCATCGCTGCCAAGCTTATGCAGGGGCGCATTTTCTTCGGCACCCCCCGCATAACGGCTAATTAAATGCAGCGAAGAAACAGGCACGTAAAGTTTCGCGTCGCCCGCATAGGTCAGCATCAGATATTCAGCGGTAATACCGCCAGCCTCAAGCGTGGTTAAGCCCGCGTAACGCCCGACGCCATGCTCAAGGTGCACCACCGGTTGCCCGGTATGCAGCTCGGCGAGGTTGCGAATCAACGTGTCCGGGTTAATGGTGCGGCGGCTATCCTGGCGACGGCGGCTGACGCGCTCCCCCAGCAGATCGCTTTCGCAAATTAATGCCCGATTGCGTAGGGTATCGATAAAGCCATGTTCGCTCGAACCCAACATTAGATAGCGGCTCGTACCTTCCGCTTCATCAAGGCGATAGATACGTTTAGGCGCGACTTTGATTCGTGCGAGCAACTCGCCAAGAGCTTCACGGCGGCCTTCACTTTCGACCGAAAACACCACCGGGCCCGCGAAAGCGTCGAGGAATTTTCGCAGGCTATCGAGCGGCGCTTTCTGCTGTGCCTGAACCGCAAGGTCCGGCAACGGGCGATAACCCAGACTGGTGAACGCGGTTTTATCCGCCAGCGTTTCAGTTTTGAGCTGGATGCGCGGCCAGGATTTTAACTCGCTGAAGAGTTCATCGACGCGCAGCCACAGGCTTTCCGGCGGCAGCAGCGGGCGCATCGGGTCAACGCCACGATTTTCGAAACGGGCAAAGGTATCCTGCCAGAAACGCTCGGCGCTGGTTTCGATATCGCCGGTATTGACCAGCAACGTATTTTTCGGGAAATAGCTAAACAGCGGCGGTAACGGCTCGCTAAAAAAGAGCGGCTGCCAGTATTCAATCCCGGCGGGGAGCGTGCCTTTGCTGACTTGCTGATAAATATGCTCGGGTTCACGCTTCACATCAAACTTATCGCGCCATTGGCTGCGGAACAGTTCGATGGCGGTTTTATCGGTCGGAAATTCGTGCGCGGGCAGCAAGTTGATCGCCTCAACTTCTTCGAGCGTGCGCTGTGTATCGACATCAAACACGCGCAGGCTGTCAATTTCATCATCGAAGAAGTCGATACGGTAAGGCCTGTCGCTGCCCATTGGGTAGAGATCCAATAATGCGCCGCGCGTCGCAAACTCGCCGTGTTCCATCACTTGATCAACGCTGCGATAACCCGCCTGTTCGAGTTCGCTGCGCAAATTATCACGCGACAAACGCTGGCCTTTTTTCATCACCAGCGCATGACCGTGTAAATAGCTGTGCGGGCAAACGCGCTGCATCAACGTGTTAACCGGCAGGATCAGCACACCGCGCTGCATCGTAGGCAACTGGTATAACGTTGATAAACGCGAAGAGATAATTTCCTGATGCGGGGAAAAGCTGTCGTACGGCAGCGTTTCCCAGTCGGCGAGATTCACCACCAGGCTTTCCGTAAACTGGCTGATTTCGTCATGCAGGCGCAATGCATTCTGCATATCCGGGGCAATCAGCACCACCGGGCCATTATGGCGTTCTACGATTTCGGCAACTTCAGTTGCACAGGCAGAACCGGTGAGTTCTCCAAGCTGGCGCTGATCGCCAGCTTTTACAGGTAAGGAATAGCGATAATTTTCAGGCATGGTTGCGGTCAGAATCTCTCAGGTTGCACCTTGTGTACCCCGTTTCTTTCACGTTGCAGGGGGCAAGATAAGCACTCGAAAACAATGTTGTTTATTATCCGCGATCGTTTTGTATTAGCAACCCAATCGGCAACCTCGCTCAATGTGCCTCGGTCGCCGTCACCATTTTGGCGGGAGGAGAAAAGAACACGTCGCCAAACAGCGCGCGGGATAATTTTCTGAACCCCAGGCCTGCCAGCGTACAAATGGCGAGACTCGCGAACGGGTAGAGCATCAGCACAATCAGCAACAGCTCGTCAGAAAGGGCGCCCTGATTGATTTTCTTAATCATAAACAAACTCAATGCTTCGATGATAATGCGGTGAGTGGTGTAAATCGCAATCGTGTTGGAACCTACGATATTCAAAAACGCATCGGAGCGGCTTTCGCGCCAGCTATCGAGCAGATAAAACAGCTTCATGATGACAAAAATCGACACCACGGAAATGACCACCGGGACATTGACCAGATACAGCGCCGCCGAGAGCAGGGCGGCAAACGCACAAATCAGCGGGTGTTGGCGCACGTCAAACGCACAAATCAGCGGGTGTTGGCGCACGTCAAACGCTTTCATGGCACTCATTAATTGCGGGCCAAACCACGCGCCCAAACCGTAGTAACACATATTGCGCACCACGCTGTTCATGCCCCACCACGGTAGCGGCATAAAACTTATTACCACATTCACCGCCAGCAACATGACGATCACCGGTACTTTGTATTGGCGCAGGCTTTTGAACACCAGGAAATAGAGCACCAGCGCGTAGAGATACCAAAGGCTGGTGCTGGCTTTTGCCATGCTGACGGCAAATTGCAGCAAAGTTTCTGAGTACGCTGCGTTAGAGGTTGGGTTTCGCGTCAGTTCGGGAGCAAGCCACTCATTGATTAACGAAATCCCCAGCCACTGCAATACTCCCCACAGCAGCAGAACATAAAAGATATTCCAGAGCCGTTTATCAATGCAGTCGCGCCATTTCACCGACTCGATGTAACGGGTAATGAGGAAGCCGGAAATAAAGAAAAAGACCGGCATGCGAAACGGTGCCAGATACAGATTCAGGTAGATCCAACTTTTAGCGAGGTATTCCGGGAGCCCGCTTTGCAATTGTGTCAGGTGCGGATAAAAAGTGATCACCGAGTGATAGATAACGACAAGGCAGATGCACAGTCCCTTAATATGGTTTATCCACAGTTGTTTGTTTTTCATATGAGAGCAATATCTTCTTTTGGCCTGGGTTTGCCATGAGGGTGGAAGATTGTCGGGCGTTTTTTTACCTGAATTGTCTGTTTTTGTAAGAATCAGCCGTAATTCAGACATTCCGCAGGAACGTTTTTTAACCGTTAAGCCAGGGCTTTGGCTGCGAAAACAAGATGTTATGAGTTTGATTTAATGGGTATTTCCCATGTTCTGAAACATCAAAAAAACGTTATGTTTCATTTACTTGATACGGTATCGCTTATATACTTCTCGCCAACTTTGCATCTGCAACTGCAACAAGACGGAATACATGTATCAACCTGTCGCGTTATTTATAGGCCTGCGTTATATGCGTGGGCGAGCAGCTGACCGCTTCGGTCGCTTCGTCTCCTGGCTGTCAACTATCGGTATTACGCTTGGCGTAATGGCGCTGGTGACGGTGCTTTCTGTCATGAATGGCTTCGAGCGTGAGCTGCAAAACAACATTCTTGGTTTAATGCCACAGGCAATCATTACCTCGCCCGGCGGTTCGATTAACCCTGAAACCCTGCCTGCCAAAGACTTAAAGCTTGAAGGTGTGACACGTATTGCGCCAGTAACCACGGGTGATGTGGTGCTGCAAAGCGCGCGTAGCGTGGCGGTGGGCGTAATGTTGGGCGTGAAGCCGGAAGAAAAAGATCCGCTTTCGCCTTTCCTTGTGAACGTGAAGCAAACCGATCTGGTTGCCGGGAAGTACAACATTATTCTCGGCGAACAGCTTGCCGGGCAACTGGGTATCAAACGTGGCGACAGCATCCGTGTGATGGTGCCGTCCGCAAGCCAGTTCACACCGATGGGCCGTTTGCCAAGCCAGCGTCTCTTCACGGTGATTGGCACCTTTGCCGCCAGTAGCGAAGTCGATGGTTATCAAATGCTGGTGAACCAGCAAGATGCCTCACGCCTGATGCGCTACCCGGCGGGCAATATTACCGGCTGGCGTTTGTGGCTGGCTGAACCGCTGAAAGTGGATGTCCTGAGTCAGCAAAAACTGCCGCAAGGCACCGAATGGAAAGACTGGCGCGAGCGCAAAGGCGAACTGTTCCAGGCCGTGCGCATGGAAAAAAACATGATGGGGCTGCTGTTGAGCCTGATTGTGGCGGTTGCCGCGTTTAACATCATTACCTCGCTCGGTCTGCTGGTGATGGAAAAACAGGGCGAAGTTGCGATTCTCCAGACGCAAGGGCTTACGCGTCGGCAAATCATGGCGGTATTTATGGTGCAAGGGGCGAGCGCAGGCGTTATTGGCGCACTCCTGGGGGCCTGTTTAGGCGCGTTACTTGCCAGCCAGTTAAACAATTTAATGCCGATCATTGGTGCGATGCTGGATGGGGCCGCGCTGCCCGTCGCCATCGACCCGCTTCAGGTTATTGTGATTGCGATTATCGCTATGGCGGTCGCACTCTTATCCACGCTTTATCCATCGTGGCGCGCAGCCGCGACACTTCCCGCTGAGGCTTTACGTTATGAGTAATTCAATCCTGTTGCAGTGTGACAAGCTGTGCAAACGCTATCAGGAAGGCAAAGTGCAAACCGACGTGTTGCATGATGTCAGCTTCAGCATTAATACCGGCGAATTAATGGCGATTGTCGGCAGCTCCGGCTCCGGTAAAAGTACCTTGCTGCATCTGTTGGGCGGGCTGGATACGCCGACCTCTGGCGATGTGATTTTCAACGGCAAGGCGATGAGCACGATGTCCTCTTCCGCGAAAGCGGAATTGCGTAACCGCGAACTGGGCTTTATCTACCAGTTCCACCACCTGCTGCCTGATTTTACCGCGATGGAAAACGTCGCCATGCCGCTGTTAATCGGTAAAAAGAATACCGATGAAACCCGGCAGCGCGCGCTGGAAATGCTTAAAGCGGTAGGGCTTGATCACCGGAGCAATCACCGTCCGTCTGAGCTTTCCGGTGGTGAGCGCCAGCGTGTGGCGATTGCTCGCGCGCTGGTGAATAACCCGCGTCTGGTGCTGGCGGATGAACCCACCGGTAACCTGGATGCGCGCAATGCAGATAGCATTTTTGAGCTGCTCGGTGAGCTGAACGTGCGTCAGGGAACTGCCTTCCTGGTGGTCACTCACGACCTGCAACTGGCGCGTCGCATGTCTCGTCAGTTAGAAATGCGCGATGGCCGTTTGACTGACGAACTGACTTTGATGGGAGCCCATTAATGGCTTCGCCTCTGTCACTGCTTATTGGTTTGCGTTTTAGCCGCGGGCGTCGTCGCAGCGGCATGGTGTCACTGATTTCCATCATCTCCACGCTGGGTATCGCATTAGGTGTTGCGGTGCTGATTGTTGGCTTGAGCGCAATGAACGGTTTCGAGCGTGAGCTTAATAACCGTATTCTGGCGGTTGTGCCCCACGGCGAAATTGAACCGGTCAATCAGCCTTTTCATGACTGGAGCGGCGTTTTACAGCGCGTTGAAAAAGTTAAAGGTATTGCCGCCGCCGCACCGTATATCAACTTTACCGGGCTGGTGGAAAGCGGGCCAAACCTGCGCGCCATTCAGGTGAAAGGTGTCGATCCTGCTCAGGAAGTTCGCCTCAGCGCGTTACCGCAGTATGTGCAAAACAACGCGTGGCAAAATTTCAAAGCGGGTCAGCAGCAAATCATTATCGGGAAAGGTGTTGCCGATGCCCTGAAAGTGAAGCAGGGCGATTGGATTTCAATCATGATCCCCAACAGCAGCGCCGACCATAAATTGCTGCAACCTAAGCGCGTGCGTCTGCAAGTTGAAGGCATTCTGGCTCTCAGCGGGCAGCTTGATCACAGCTTTGCAATGGTGCCAATGGCGGATGCGCAAGGTTATTTAGACATGGGTGACAGTGTCACCGGCATTGCCATCAAAGTGAATGATGTCTTTAACGCTAACCAACTGGTGCGCGATGCGGGCGAAGTGACCAACGCTTACGTCTATATCAAAAGCTGGATTGGCACCTACGGCTATATGTATCGCGACATTCAAATGATTCGCGCCATCATGTATCTGGCGATGGTACTGGTTATCGGCGTGGCCTGCTTTAACATCGTTTCCACGCTGGTGATGGCGGTGAAAGATAAGAGCAGCGATATTGCCGTGTTGCGAACGCTTGGGGCGAAAGACGGTTTGATTCGCGCCATTTTCGTCTGGTACGGGCTGCTGGCGGGGCTGCTGGGTAGCGTGAGCGGAGTGGTGGTGGGTGTTATTGCCTCCTGGCAATTAACTAATATCATCCGCGGCATTGAAAAACTGATCGGCCATCAATTCCTGTCCGGCGATATCTACTTTATTGACTTCCTGCCCTCTGAACTTCATTGGCTGGACGTATTCTATGTCTTGATCACAGCGTTGTTATTGAGTTTACTTGCCAGTTGGTATCCGGCTCGCCGTGCCAGTAATATCGATCCTGCGCGCGTATTAAGCGGACAATAATTTATTTATATACCCTAAATAATTCGAGTTGCAGCCAGCAAACCTGCAGCTTGAATTGTGACGGAAATAAGGGGGGACAATGTATTACGGATTCGACATTGGCGGCACAAAAATGGCTCTCGGCGTTTATGACACGGAGCGTCGACTGCAATGGGAAACGCGTGTTCCCACCCCGCATGACAGTTATGAGAATTTTTTAGCGGCTATCGTCTCCCTCGTAAAAGAGGCCGATAGCCGTTTTGGTATTAAGGGTTCGGTAGGTATCGGTATTCCTGGTATGCCGGTGACCGACGACGGTACGCTGTATGCGGCGAACGTGCCTGCAGCCAACGGTAAACCGCTGAAAGCCGATCTTACTGCACGGCTTGAGCGCGATGTGCGTCTGGATAACGATGCCAACTGCTTCGCGCTATCGGAAGCCTGGGATGATGACTTCCGCAATTATCCGGTGGTGATGGGGCTGATTCTCGGCACCGGCGTGGGCGGAGGCATTATCGTTAACGGGAAATCCATTACCGGGCGCAACTACATTACCGGTGAGTTCGGCCATACACGCCTGCCGGTTGATGCCCTGAATATTGTCGGGCGTGATTTTCCTCTCACGCGCTGCGGCTGCGGCCAGCATGGCTGCATTGAAAACTACCTTTCCGGTCGCGGATTCGCATGGGTCTATCAACACTTCTATTCTGAAACGCTGGAATCTAAAGAGATTGTCGCTCGTTTCTACGCTGGCGATAAAAAGGCCGTGGAGCACGTCGACCGCTTTATGGAATTACTGGCCTGTTGCCTCGGAAGTTTACTGACCGCAGTTGATGCGCACCTGGTCGTTATCGGCGGTGGCTTGTCTAATTTCGCTGAGATTTATCGGCAGTTGCCGGAACGTTTGCCAAAATATTTATTGCCGGTTGCAAAAGTACCGCGTATCGAGCCTGCACGACATGGGGATGCCGGAGGCATGCGTGGTGCGGCATTCCTCCATCTCACGGAGTAAATTATGCTATCGCGTCGTCAACATCGGCTAAGCCGTTTTAGAAAAACCAAACGTCTTCTCAGGCAGCGCATGCGCCAGCGTGCATTTTTCAGAGATATACCGGGACCCGAAGCGATGGAAAAACCCAGAGTCGTAGTGCTGACCGGGGCGGGGATTTCCGCCGAGTCTGGCATTCGTACTTTCCGCGCCACCGATGGTTTGTGGGAAGAACACCGTGTAGAAGATGTGGCGACGCCGGAAGGTTTCGCCCGTGACCCCGATCTGGTGCAGGCATTTTATAATGCGCGCCGCCAGCAGCTTCAGCAGTCAGAAATTCAGCCCAATGCCGCGCATCTGGCGCTGGCGCGGCTTGAAGAGGAGTTGGGTGACCACTTCCTGCTAGTGACGCAAAATATTGATAATCTCCATGAACGGGCGGGGAATAAAAATATTATCCATATGCACGGTGAACTGCTGAAAGTTCGCTGTGCGCGCAGCGGGCAAGTGCTGGAGTGGAAAGGGGATATTACCCGCGAAGACCGTTGCCACTGCTGCCAGCTTTCTGCCCCGTTGCGCCCGCACGTTGTATGGTTTGGCGAAATGCCGCTCGGAATGGATGAGATTTACCAGGCGATTGCGACGGCGGATTATTTCATTGCCATCGGTACATCCGGCCATGTTTATCCCGCCGCCGGTTTTGTCCACGAAGCGCGTTTGCAAGGCGCGCACACGGTTGAGCTAAATCTTGAACCGAGCCAGGTTGGCAGCGAGTTTGAAGAGAAGTTCTACGGTTTAGCCAGCGAAGTGGTGCCGGAGTATGTTGAGCGCTTGCTGAAAGGGCTGTCCTAAAACTATCTGGGTTGATCAGTGCCGGAAACAAATGACCCCCACCCAGCCTCCCCCTTGTCAGGGGGAGGAGTTAAAGCTCCCTCACCTGGTAAGGGGAGGGTTGGGGTGGGGTCGACCTGAACTAAAAATTAACGCCCAGCCTTCAACTTCTGATAATAATTCTCATAAATCGCACTGGCATCGCCCACATCGTTCTGCCACTCACCGTTTTTTAGCACCGCTTCATCCGGGTAAAGGGTCTTATCGCCCGAGATTTCTTTTGGCAGCAGTTTACGGGCTTCGAGGTTTGGCGTCGGGTAACCGATAGTTTCAGCGACCTGTTTTGCCACATCCGGGCGCAGCAGGAAGTTAATCAGCTTCAACGCACCGTCTACGTTTTTGGCGTTTGCCGGAATCGCCAGGTTATCCATCCAGAAAATTCCGCCTTCTTTCGGCCAGACGATTTCCAGCGGCGTACCCGCCTGACGCGCAACAAACGCAGAACCGTTCCACACCATGCCGAGATTCACTTCCCCTTCCATATACGGGTTGGCCGGATTGTCAGAGTTGAATGCCGCCACGTTTGGCATCAGCTTTTGCAGCTCATGATAGGCCGCTTCAATCTCTTTTGGATTGGTGGTGTTGCCGGAGTAACCGAGTTTCATTAGCGCAACCTGGAATACTTCGCGGGCATCGTCGGTCAGCAGCAGGCTCTGTTTGTATTCAGGTTTCCACAAATCAGCCCAACTGGTGATGGTTTTCGGATCAATGGAATCGCTGTTTATGCCAATCGCTGTGGCACCCCAGATATAGGGAATGGAGTAATCGTTATTCGGGTCGAACGGCTTGTTGAGCACCTCTGGATCCAGGTTTTTAAAGTTGCTCAGTTGGCTTTTGTCTATCTTCTGTATCATCCCTTCTTTGCGCATTTTCGCCACAAAGTAGGTCGATGGCACGACCAAATCATACGCGCCGTCTTTATAGGTTTTCAGCTTGGCATACATGGTTTCGTTCGACTCGTAGGTCGAATAAATCACTTTAATGCCGGTTTCTTTGGTGAACTGTTCAAGCAGGCCAGGCGGCACATACTCGGTCCAGTTATAGAAGTAGATTGTCTTGCTGTCTTTGTCAGATGCGGCGTCAGCATGTGCAGCGCTCATACCCAGAGCCAGAGCGCTAACAGCGAGCAGGTGGCGTGACCATTTTTTCATTTTAACGTCCCCTGAATTTTAGTTTTATCACGAAGAATAAGCTGACTGGCAACCACCAGGACCAGCGAGAGAACTAACAGGATGGTAGCCAGGGCATTCACCTCGGGTGAAACACCGACCTTCACCATTGAGTAAATCTTCAACGGTAAAATTTCATAACTTGGCCCGGTAACGAACGACGAAACCACCACATCGTCCATCGACAGCGTAAAGCTCAGGAGCCAGCCCGCCGCTACCGCAGGCATCGCCAGCGGCAGCAGGATCTTACGCAGAATCGTTATCTCACTGGCGCCCAGATCTTTCGCTGCCTCCAGCATTCGCACGTCAAACCCTTTCAGACGGGAATAAACCGTGACCACCACAAACGGCAGGCAGAAGGTGATGTGTGAAAAGAGCAGCGACCAGAAGCCAAGGGACACGCCGAGCAGCATAAACAGCACCAGCAGTGAAATCGCCATCACAATATCGGGCGACATCATCACTACAAATAGCATGCCGCTGACAAACGGTTTGCCGCGAAAACGATAGCGATATAGTGCGACCGCCGTTAGCGAGCCGATGACCGTTGCCGCAGTGGCGGAAAACACCGCCATCGTCAGCGAGTGTTGCGCCGCTTGCAGCAGGCTGTCGTTGTTCATCAGCAGGCTATACCATTTCCCGGTAAAGCCTTGCCAGTTAATACCGAAGCGCGAACTGTTAAACGAATTGACGATCAAAATAATGATCGGAATGTACAGATACGCGTAGATGGCGGTCATAAAGCCGCCACGGAACAGGCGACCCATCATTCTAATTCCACCTTTTTATTCAGCAATCTGGCGGTACGCCAGTAAATCAGCAACATCAGGCCCATCACTAACGTTAGCGTAATGCTGGTGGCGGCACCAAACGGCCAGTCGCGAATATTCAGGAACTGGCTCTTAATCACGTTCCCAATCAGCAGGTTTTTTGCCCCGCCCATTAAATCGGAAACGTAAAACAGCCCCATCGCAGGCAGCATCACCAGCAGACAACCCGCAATAATGCCCGGCATAGTGAGGGGAATAATAATGCGCATAAAGGTCTGGAATTTATTGGCACCCAAATCCCGCGCCGCTTCCAGCAGGGGTTTATCCAGTTTTTCTATACTCGAATAGAGCGGCATCACCATAAACGGCAGCAAGATATAAACCAGCCCCAGAATGACCGCGCTTTCGGTATACATAATGCGAATCGGCGTATCAATTACGCCTAACCACAGTAAAAACGTATTGAGATAGCCTTTGGTGCTGAGGAAAATTTTCAGCCCGTAAATACGAATTAATGAGTTAGTCCAGAACGGGACAATCAGCAAAAACAGCAGCAACGGACGCACGCGTTCCGGCAGGCGTGTGAGAAACCAGGCAAACGGATAACCCAACACCAGGCAGGCAAGGGTGGCTATCACCGCCATATTTAGCGAGTGCAGCAGTACCTGGGCATACAAAGGATCGGCCAGGCGGGCATAGTTATCCAGCGTGAAAACCATGCTGACAAAATTTGCATCATCGCGCGTCAGGAAACTGGTTCCGATAATCATCAGGTTGGGCAGGAAGACAAACAGCACCAGCCAACCCACGATGGTGGCGATCACCATATTCTGGAATTTACGCGAGCTCTTCATCTGCCAGCACTACCTCCCAGCTTTCAACCCAATTAATCGCCATTTTTTGGTCTAACGTATGGTCAAAATCAGGGTCATCTTCATTGAAGAATTCGCTAACCATCACCATTTTGCCGTTTTCTAGCTCAACGTTAGATTCCAGCGTCATGCCTTTGTAATTACGCTCCCGCACATAACCAATTAAGCCATCAGCAACATGAGTATCGTTGATCTCTTCGACCCGCAGATCTTCAGGGCGTAGGAGCACTTTCAAACGCTGCCCGACGGTGACAGGGATCGTCACGTAAATATGGCATTCACGGCCTTCGACGTTAGCCAGCACGCGCTGCTCATCCACGCGCTCAATTACGGTGGCATCAAAAATATTGATCTCCCCGATAAAGCTCGCCACGAACAGGTTTTTCGGTTCTTCGTAAATCTCGCGTGGGGTACCGTCTTGTTCTATGCGACCATCCCGCATTACCACGATCCTGTCGGACATGGTGAGGGCTTCTTCCTGATCGTGTGTGACGAACACAAAAGTGATGCCGAGTTTGCGTTGCAGCGCCTTTAATTCGTTTTGCATCTGCTTGCGCAATTTGTAATCAAGTGCGGAGAGGGATTCATCAAGCAGGAGTAGACGGGGCTTGTTCACCACCGCACGTGCAATCGCCACGCGCTGTTGCTGGCCGCCTGAGAGCTGGTGCGGTTTACGCTGCGCAAATTCTTCTAGCTGCACCATTTTTAAGGCGTCTGTCACGCGCGGAGCAATCTCGGCGGCAGGCGTTTTTTGCATTCTTAAACCGAAAGCCACGTTTTCAAAAACGGTCATGTGAGGGAAGAGCGCGTAGCTTTGGAAGACGGTATTGACGTGGCGTTGTTCGGCCGGAACGTGCGTGATGTCCTGGTTTTCCAGGGAAATCGTGCCGGTGTTCACGCCCTCGAGGCCAGCGATTAAGCGCAGCACGGTCGTTTTGCCGCAGCCGGATGGGCCAAGGAGTGTGAGAAATTCACCATGATTGATGGTGAGAGATAAATCAGAAATAACGGTTTTACCATCAAAGCTCTTACCTACTCCCGCAAGTTCTACCAGCGGAGAGTGCGAACGAAGCTGTTTATTCAATTTTTTACGCCGTCCCATAAATGACGCATCAAATAGCGGGTTGATGCGGGGTTTGTGATTAACCACCTTGCGGTTTCTGCACGTTGAGTAAGGGCACGCATTCTACGGCAAAGCATTGAAATCGCCAATCCTTGATGCCTTTGTGCGATTGGGTTTTGGCTGCGGTTTAATCAGCAAACACTAAATCCTCTCGCATTGCATTACATTCGTGACTATTTTCATCTCTACCGGACTAAAAGTGACCTGACGCAATATTTGCATTTGTGGCTTACTGATAATGAAGTCACAAAAATTGAGGGTAGCGACATGGATAAATTACTAGAACGTTTCTTACATTATGTCTCTTTTGATACACAGTCCAAATCTGGCGTGAAACAAGTTCCCAGTACCGAAGGGCAGTGGAAGTTATTGCGGTTGCTGAAAGAGCAAATGGAAGAGATGGGGTTAGTGAATGTGACGCTGGGCGACCACGGCACCGTCATGGGCACACTTCCCTCTACCGTCGATAAAAAAGTCCCGGCCATCGGTTTTATCTCCCATGTGGATACCGCACCTGATTTATCGGGTAAAAACGTCAATCCGCAGATTGTTGAAAACTATCGCGGCGGTGATATTGCGCTGGGCATTGGCGACGAAGTGCTTTCGCCGGTGATGTTCCCGGTTTTGCACCAGTTGCTTGGGCAAACGCTCATTACCACCGACGGTAAAACGCTGCTGGGCGCGGATGATAAAGCCGGTATCGCTGAAATCATGACGGCGTTAGAAGTTCTGAAAGAGAAAAAGATCCCGCACGGCGATATTCGCGTTGCCTTCACACCAGATGAAGAAGTGGGCAAAGGCGCGAAGTTCTTTGACGTCGACGCCTTCGATGCACGTTGGGCGTACACCGTGGATGGCGGCGGCGTGGGCGAACTGGAGTGTGAAAACTTCAACGCCGCGTCGGTGACGATCAAAATCGTCGGCAACAATGTTCACCCCGGCTCCGCAAAAGGCGTGATGGTGAATGCCCTGTCGCTTGCCGCACGTATCCACGCTGAAGTTCCTGCCGACGAAAGCCCGGAATGCACCGAAGGCTACGAAGGTTTTTACCATCTGCACGGCATCAAAGGTTCAGTCGATAAAGCGGAGATGCACTACATCATCCGTGATTTCGACCGCGAGCAGTTTGAAGCCCGTAAACGCAAGATGATGGACATTGCGAAGAAAGTCGGTAAAGGCCTGCATCCGGATTGCTATATCGAACTGATTATCGACGACAGCTATTACAACATGCGCGAGAAAGTCGCCGAGCACCCATACATTGTGGAAGTGGCTCAGCAGGCGATGCGCGATTGTGACATCGAACCGATCATGAAGCCGATCCGCGGCGGCACAGATGGTGCGCAGTTGTCGTTCAAAGGCTTGCCATGCCCGAACCTGTTCACCGGCGGCTACAACTACCACGGCAAACATGAGTTTGTAACCCTGGAAGGGATGGAAAAAGCCGTGGCGGTGATTGTTCGGATTGCGGAGTTGACGGCTAAGCAGGGTTGATAGATTAAGGTTCTGGCGGTTGGCAGAAAACAAAGGGGCGAAGTGTTCCTTTGTTTTATTTATTGATAGTTAATATGACTATCGGTTTAGTGTCTGGAGCAGGCATTGTGGAGTTTAATCTAGACAGCAATTTTGTTGGATCCTTTATTCATACCAAAGCTCAAAGCTCGCTATGGTTCAACGTAAATAGTCGTCCTAATGGATGTAATATTAAAGATATGATTCCTGTTCATTACAATAAATAATTGCATGCTCCATAACCGCCCTCCAGAAATATAAGCTCGCACTATCGGAATATGATAAAAATATAAATCTTATGAACGCTATTTTTATATGAAATGAAAATAGTTAAAGCAGTCGTTAACCCCCCTGCAATTTCCCCCCCCCATGTTTTCACAAATATTGTGAGCCACGCCGAAGAATTTCGGTTTCCAATAATTAAGCAAACTTTCACTGTTGACTTAACCAGTACTCAAGCAGAGAGTGGCGGGGTATTAAAAGAATCGCCCCCGCCTGGTGGTGGAACACCAAACGAGGGCTAACCACAACGTAAACTTCACAGGAGTCACGCTATGGCTATTGCCGATAGTAACACAACTGTTCGCCCTGAAATCACAGATAATCAATCCGTTATTGCAGGCAACATCGCAACTTTATTAAAAATACCGTTGGGAGCCACACATGATTTATTTCAGGTATTGGATATTTGCCAGCGTTATACTGATGAATTAATCGAAGTTCATAACCATGCTGAATATATAGCGTTGTGCGGGCGTTTACTGGCGGGCTTAAATGTTCTGAAGGTAGTTTTAAAAACGCCACTGCCAAAACATCTTATTAAACAATTAACGGTGAAAGAGGGGAGTGCTGATGAATACCGCAGTCCACTTTCAACTGATTCAGAAACAATCTGCGAATATTGTTCCTCATTAACCATGCTGTTGCTGAACCAACAGGTTACGCCCGAGCAGCAGGAACACATCACCGGGTTGTTGTTTGAATTGCTGAGCGTGCTGGCTGAGGATTTAACAGCGCCGCGTTTTATCCGCACCTCGATGGGGCTGGCAATGATAGAGGGTGAGGCTGTCCCAGGCATTCATTAAAAATCGGTTTTTCCGTCTTCTCAGCCAGTAAGTGGCTTTAGCTGAGAAGGCGGCTATGGATGATCAACGTTAAATTCATGATGTGAATGGGTAAAATTCATAAGCGCTGAAAGTGTCAAAAACAACATTATTTGTGCATAAATAATTGTTTAATAGGGTTTAAATTTTGTGTTGTTATCAGGCATACAATGTCAATAACGCCCCTTCTGTACCGGATAAAAAATCTGAAAAAGTAGACAATCGTCGACTTTTCATCTTAAAGTCCTGCATCTGGCACTAGACAAAACCAGTAACCAGTTATCAAATGGTTAAATAATAATTGCTGGATGTTAAAAAAGCGGCAGTCAGTCAAATAGCCGCCATGCATTCTGGTGCTTACAGGCACGTCGACACACTTCATGGAGATTTTATGCATTCCTCTGTTAACAAAAACGAAAGCCGGACCTTCTTCGGCCATCCTTACCCGCTAGGCTCGCTGTTTTTCACTGAAATGTGGGAGCGGTTCTCGTTTTACGGTATTCGTCCGTTACTGATCCTGTTTATGGCGGCGACGGTTTACGACGGCGGCATGGGACTTGCGCGTGAAAACGCCTCGGCTATCGTCGGGATCTTTGCCGGTAGTATGTATCTGGCCGCGCTGCCGGGCGGCTGGCTGGCGGATAACTGGCTCGGTCAGCAGAAGGCGGTCTGGTACGGTTCGATTCTTATCGCCCTCGGTCACCTCTCCATCGCGCTCTCCGCATTTATGGGCGACAGCCTGTTCTTCATCGGCCTGATGTTTATCGTGCTTGGTTCCGGTCTGTTCAAAACCTGTATTTCGGTGATGGTCGGCACGCTGTATAAAAAAGGCGATGCGCGCCGCGACGGCGGCTTCTCGCTGTTCTATATGGGCATCAACATGGGGTCATTTATCGCGCCGTTGATCTCCGGCTGGCTGATAAAAACACATGGCTGGCACTGGGGCTTTGGCATCGGCGGTATCGGGATGCTGGTGGCGCTGGTGATCTTCCGCGTGTTTGCTGTTCCATCGATGAAGCGTTACGACAGCGAAGTGGGTCTGGACTCTACGTGGAACAGCCCGGTTGCGAAGAAAAACGGTGTAGGTGCCTGGCTGCTGGCGCTTGCGGTTGGCGTGGCTGCGGTGGTTGTGCTGATAGCGCAGGGTGTGATTGTGATTAACCCTGTCGCGGTTGCCAGCGTGCTGGTGTACGTGATCGCAGCTTCTGTTGCTTTGTACTTCATTTATCTGTTTATGTTTGCTGGCCTGAACCGCAAAGAGCGCGCAAGACTGCTGGTCTGCTTTATCCTGCTGGTGTCCGCGGCCTTTTTCTGGTCTGCGTTTGAGCAGAAACCGACCTCATTCAACCTGTTTGCTAACGACTACACCAACCGCATGATCGGCGATTTTGAAATCCCTGCAGTGTGGTTCCAGTCTATCAATGCATTGTTCATCATTCTGCTGGCCCCAGTGTTTAGCTGGGCGTGGCCTATGCTTGCGCGTAAAGGTGTGCGTCCGAGTAGCATCACGAAGTTTGTTATCGGTATTCTGTGTGCAGCTGCGGGCTTTGGGCTGATGATGCTGGCGGCAGAAAACGTGCTGAGCAACGGCGGGGCAGGCGTATCGCCATTCTGGCTGGTGGGCAGCATTCTGATGCTGACGCTGGGCGAGCTGTGCCTGAGCCCGATAGGGCTTGCGACCATGACGCTGCTGGCGCCGGAAAGAATGCGCGGCCAGATGATGGGCCTGTGGTTCTGCGCAAGCGCGTTGGGTAACCTGGCGGCTGGTTTGATTGGCGGCCATGTGAAAGCCGATCAGTTAGATATGCTGCCGGATCTCTTTGCGCGTTGCTCCATCGCACTGCTGATCTGCGCCGCGGTGCTGCTGGTGCTGATTGTCCCGGTGCGTCGTATGCTGGAAAACGCTCAGGCTAAGCCGGAGCAAAAACCGGTAACCAATGCGTGATGCGAAAGCTTAAATAATCGCTCAGTAACACTAAAGCCGATCGAAAGATCGGCTTTTTTTATGCTCCGGAACAGCCTCAAAAATTGCAGGTATAACCTCGAAAACTCTGCAATGGAAATCGTTTAGCCAAGGCAGGCAATATACTTTTTGCCTGAGCGCCGCACAATTTCATCGGCATTTTCCGTGATGTTTTTTCCTTTAAACGCCCCGTAGAGCCTTTTAAATTTCACGGTACTCAGGCGGCGCGTAATATCGCTGACCGTCGCAGCCGACAGGGGGAGCATATTCGGATAGCTCCACATAAAAGAGACGGCGTCCGCTCCTGGCGTGACCTGAACGATGTCTCCAGTAAGCAGGACGCCTTCGCCCTTTGCCCAATGAAGAACGCTGCCACCAGCGAAATGCCCGCCAAGACGTATCAGGCTGACGCTCGCAGCCAACTCAAGGGTGTCACCTTCCCAAAAGTTAATGTATGGGCTCTCGCGCATGACCCACTGCCGATCGCGGGCATGCAGGTAAATCGGGGCATCAAATTCAGCGGCCCAGTCCTGCATAGTGGTGTAGTAATGAGGATGTGAAATAGCGATAGCTTTAAGCCCACCCAACGAGGAAATCAGCATTTTGGTGGCGTCGTCGAGATTGGCTATGCAGTCCCACAAAATATTACCTTCTGGCGTTCTCAGAATAAAAGCGCGCTGACCAATGGCAAAATCAGGAACCGTCTGGATGCTGAATAGATCGGGATTATGCTGCTGCCACTTATTGGTGTGTGACGTGACTAGCGCGTCCAGCTCGACCCATTCCTGCCCCGTTACGGGCACGAACTGGCGCTCATCTTCGCAGATCTTGCAGTGTTCCGGATGGGAACCGGCGGTTTCAAAAGATGTGCCGCAGGCTTTGCATAATGCGATCATTAAGGCGTCCTCGTTATATTCCCGCCTTCTCAGCCAGTAAGTCGCTAAGAAAGCGGGAGAGGCGTTTTAATCCTCGAAATACCAGTACCCGCTGTTCACGAGTGCTGCCAGCATCGCCAGGAAGGAAGGGTCTTCCAGCGCATCGCCAAACATCTCGGCTTTCAACGTGATATGGCTCGCCAGGGCTTCAAGTGCCGGGCGGTGTGGGCTGTCAATTTTCTCTCCGTTGACGTAAATCTCATCGGCAATACGCAGCACGCGTAATCCACCTAAACGAGTAATGGCGTCGCCCTGTTTTAGCGCGTCGTAAATTTCGTCTGGCTGATAAGGCGGCTCCGGCGGTGCAACGTCAAGCTCATGGCGCGACTGGGAAACAAACTCCCCGAACCAGGTTTTGAAATGTTCTGGCTGATTAATCAAATCCAGCATCATTTCGCGCAGCTTATCCACTTCCTGCGGCAGTACATCGGCAGGATGCTGACGCGCAGCGACGTCAGGGTCGGTATAGCGTTGGCTACCCAATTCACGTTGCAGCACATAATCGGCAAAGCCGCTGATTAATTCCCGCCCGCTTGGCGCGCGGAAACCGACGGAGTAGTTCATCGCGTTTTCCAGCGAGTAACCTTCGTGCGGGAAACCTGGCGGAATATAGAGAATATCGCCCGGCTCCATCTCTTCGTCGATGATGGCGTCAAACGGTTCGACTTGCAGCAAATCAGGATGCGGGCAGTGCTGTTTCAGGGCGACTTTTTCCCCGACGCGCCAGCGACGGCGGCCAACGCCCTGAATGATAAAAACATCGTACTGATCGAAGTGCGGGCCTACGCCGCCGCCGGGCACGGAAAACGAGATCATAAGATCGTCGACTCGCCAGTCCGGCAGGGCGCGGAACGGGCGCATTAATCGTGCGCTTTGCTCATGCCAGTGATTTACGGCTTGCACCAGCAGCGACCAGTTGTTTTCGCCAAGATGATCGTAGCTCTGGAAAGGGCCGTGGCTGACCTGCCATTTGCCGTTGTTATGGCTGACCAGGCGGCTGTCCACCTCGTTTTCCATGGCAAGGCCTGCAAGTTCATCCGGTGAGATGGGGTCGATGAAATTTTTAAAGCCGCGTTTTAAAACTACCGGGCGTTTTTGCCAGTAGTTAGCGATAAAATCGGGCCAGTTTAGGTCGAGTTGATAGTCCATATTATTATCCGGCAGGTGAAGGAGCCTGCCGAGGATTATAACGGATGGGGCCTTACCTTACGGGAGTATTTTCAATCTTCTTCCCGGTCTGGACGCTGGCGCGCAAAAATCACTTCCATGCGAGCGCCACCCAGTTCACTGCCTGAGGTTTGGATCTCCCCGTCATACTGTTCGACAATTTCGCGGGCGACGGATAACCCCACGCCCTGGCCCGGACGCAAGGTGTCGGCGCGCTGTCCGCGATCAAATACCATGCTGCGTTTGCTTTCCGGGATCCCAGGCCCATCGTCATCGACGATTAAATGCAGGGTGTCATCCAGTTGCCTGCCAGAAATTTCAACAAATTCAAGGCAGTATTTGCAGGCGTTATCCAGCACATTGCCCATCACTTCCATAAAGTCATTTTTCTCACCCACGAAGGTGATTTCAGGAGAAATATCCAGAGTGATCGTGACGCCTTTGCGCTGATAAACCTTGTTCAGCGCCGAGCAGAGGCTATCAAGCAGGGGCGCAACAGGATGCAGCTCGCGGCTGATTAACGCGCTGTCACCGCGCATGCTCGCGCGATGCAAATAATACCCAATTTGCTGAGAAATCCGGCTGATTTGCTCGAGCATCAACGGTTCGGCGGTTTCGATAGTTAACTTATCGGTGCGCAGTGAACGCAGTGTGCTTTGCAAAACCGCTAACGGGGTTTTCAGGCTGTGCGTTAAGTCAGTCAGCGTGGTGCGGTATTTGTCGTAGCGGTCGCGCTCTGTACGGAGCAGGCGATTAAGGTTGCGTACAAGGCTTGTCAGCTCGCGAGTGGTGTCTGGATTCAGGCTGTCGCGGTCGTGTTTTTCCAGCTCACGCACCTCTTTTGCCAGTGCTTCAATGGGGCGCAAACTCCAGCGTGCGGCAAGCCAAAGCAGCGGCACAACTAAAAGCAGATTCGCCAGCACCACATATATAAACCAGCTCCACACCATGTAGGAGCGTTTTAATTCGATAGGGATGGTGTCCACCACAACGATAGTTAAAGCGGGCATGTTGCCCATCGCCGGATACTGATTTACCGCAACCGAATGGGTCATTTCATAACTCTCGTCATCGTCATGAAAATCTTTTAGCTGGTCCTGGAGCTTCGCGTCGTCGCCGAGCAGCGCACGGCTGGTATCAATATTCGCCTCCAGCTCATGGAAACCGTTGCTGCCGAGCCACTCTTTTTTGATTTGCTGGACGATATGTGGGACATCGCGCTGGGTCCACAGCAGGTGACCTTTTGCATCGTAGATAAGCGCCATGGTGGGGCTTTTGAGATTAAGGTTATCCGGAAGATCGACTTTGATCTTGCCGTTTTCATAGCTCGAGAGGGTGTAGAAAAGATTGCTCTCACCGCGCAGCAGGCGGAATGTGGTTTTATCAAAACTGACGCTGTAACCCACCAGCGCGACGACGCCGTAAGCCAGCGAGAGCACCATTACCACCGCGGCGGTTGCCAGCAAAAAGCGAACTCGCAGCGATAACGGTAAAAAGTGTTGGAAGAATTTCATGTTCAACGCAGATCGAAGCGATAGCCCTGACCACGCACCGTGGTGATGGCTTCGTGAGGATATTCAGCGAGGATTTTTTTACGCAAGCGGCCCATTAAGACGTCAATGGTGTGGCTTTCGCGCAGTTCTGCATCAGGGTAGAGCTGAAGCATCAGCGAATCTTTACTCACCACTTTGCCGTTGTTACGAATCAACGTTTCCATGATGGTGTATTCAAACGCCGTCAGCTTGATCAGGTTTTCATTGATCAGCAGTTCTCGGCGGGATAGATCAACCTGGAACGGGGGAAGCGAAATCACCTGCGAGGCCAGGCCGCTATTGCGGCGCATCAGCACCTGCATGCGGGCGATGACTTCTTCAAGATGAAACGGCTTAGTGACGTAATCGTCGGCACCCGCGCCCAGCACTTCAACTTTATCCTGCCAGCCTTCACGCGCGGTGAGCACCAGAATAGGAATGGTGACGTCATGGCTGCGCCAGCGGCGAATCAGGCTCATGCCGTCTTCATCAGGCAGCCCTAAATCGACGATAGCAATGTCGGGTGTGTGCTCATTTAAGAAGTAATCTGCCTCTTTTGCATCTTCAGCGGCGTCGACCTGATGGCCTGCTTCACGCAGTTGCACCTGAAGATGGTGGCGTAATAGAGCATTGTCTTCCACAACCAGAACACGCATCGTATTTCCCCGAGATATAAATGGCATTGATAGTTTAACGCTAATTATTGGCGAGGAGGAGTAAACAACGGATAAACAGCCAGAAATAGACTCCGCCGGGCGGCGGAGTCGGGGGAGATTACTTCAGTTCATCAACCATCGTGATGGCGCGGCCAATATAGTTAGCCGGGGTCATCTCTTTCAGACGGGTTTTTTCTTCTTCCGGTAGCTCAAGGCTGTCGATGAACTGCTTCATGCCTTCGGCATCAACGCGTTTGCCGCGCGTCAGTTCTTTGAGCTTCTCATATGGCTTCTCAATACCGTAGCGACGCATAACGGTTTGAATAGGTTCCGCCAGCACTTCCCAGTTAAGGTCCAGTTCAGCCAGCAGGCGGTCGCGGTTCACTTCCAGCTTGCTCACGCCTTTGAGGGTGGACTGGTATGCAATCAGCGCGTAACCAATACCGACGCCGAGGTTACGCAGCACGGTGGAGTCTGTCAGGTCGCGCTGCCAGCGGGAAACCGGCAGTTTGCTCGCCAGGTGTTGCAGCAACGCGTTAGACAGGCCCAGGTTGCCTTCGGAGTTTTCGAAGTCGATTGGGTTAACTTTATGCGGCATAGTGGAGGAGCCGATTTCGCCCGCGATGGTTTTCTGCTTGAAGTGGTTCAGCGCGATATAACCCCAAACGTCACGGTCAAAGTCGATCAGAATAGTGTTAAAGCGTGCGATGCAGTCGAACAGCTCAGCGATGTAATCGTGCGGTTCGATCTGCGTGGTGTACGGGTTCCACTGAATGCCCAGGGAGGTGACGAACTCCTCGCTGAACTGGTGCCAGTCCACTTCCGGGTAGGCTACGATGTGCGCGTTATAGTTGCCGACCGCACCGTTGATTTTGCCCAGAATGTCCACTTTCTCTAACTGACGGAACTGGCGCTCCATACGGTATGCCACGTTCGCCATCTCTTTGCCCATGGTTGATGGGGTTGCAGGCTGGCCGTGGGTACGAGAAAGCAGCGGAATATCACGGTACTGAAGCGCAAGATCTTTCACCGCGTCGATAACTTTGCGCCAGTACGGCAAAACAACGTCTTTACGCGCAGTTTCCAACATCAGCGCATGAGACAGGTTGTTAATATCTTCTGAAGTACAGGCGAAGTGAATGAACTCCGATACTGCGTGCAGGGCAGGGATCGCCGCGACTTTTTCTTTCAGGAAGTATTCAACCGCTTTTACGTCGTGGTTGGTGGTGCGTTCAATGGTCTTGATGCGCGCGGCATCTTCTTCATTAAACTCAGCGACAATTTTATCCAGGTAACCGTTTGCGTCTGCGTCAAAAGCAGGAACTTCCTTGATCGCTGTGTGCGCGGCCAGTTTTTGCAGCCAACGTACTTCGACTTGTACGCGGAATTTCAGCAGACCAAATTCGCTGAAAATAGCGCGCAGAGCGCTGACTTTGTCGCCGTAACGTCCATCAACGGGGGATACGGCGGTCAGTGAGGATAATTCCATAAGTTACAACTCCAGAGAGGTTAACAATGAGCAAGAATTTGTTTGGCCTGAGCACACAGGCGACTACGAGAAAACATTAACTGCAGGCGGCCACCGCCGACCTGATGCCATAACACTGCGGCGCGAATACCTGCCAGCAGTGAGGCGCGGACTTTGCTTTGCACCTGCGGGCTTTGCAGCACAGCAGGGGAGCCGGTGACCTGAATACGTGGGCCAAGCGGGCTGATCACATCCACATAAATCCCGGCCATTGCGCTGAGCAAGGTGTCGGATTCAAGGTCAAAATGTTCCAGTTGACGCTGTAAACCGGCGATGCTTGAGCCGAGTTTATCCATCGCGCCTTTGTTGCCGTAAAGCTTACGCTCTAGCACCATCAGGCTCAGGGTATAGCGCGTTAATTCCGCATTTAAACCCTGGCGATTGCTGGCATTCAACACGCCCAGCAAGGTTTCGAGGCCAAGTTTCAGGTTCGCTTCGCTACCGCCGAACACGTCGAGCGTGGAACCCGGGTTCTGATCGATAACGCTGTTTAAAGAAACATGCAGCGCTTCGGTATCGCAATGCCCCTGGTGAGCCAACTGCTGAACCAGACGAGCAGACTGGCAGATCCCTGCCAGCGCGATAGTGATGTCATAGTAATTTTTGGCCACGAGGGTTTCGTCCTTGTTTACAATTAAACGACGAGCGGCAGACGCTGCTCAATAACACCGCCGCCGAGGCAGATTTCGCCGAGATAAAATACGGCAGACTGACCCGGCGTTACCGCGGCGACCGGCTCTTCAAAACGCACTTCAATGCGATCTGCATCCAGCGGGGTAATCACGCAAGGAAGATCGGTCTGGCGATAACGGGTTTTCACGGTGCATTTCAGCGGCTCGGTCAGGGTTTCGCGATCGACCCAATGAAGTTGCTGGGCAATCAAACCCACGGACATTAAGCGCGGATGGTCATGGCCCTGGGCAACGACCAGAACATTGTTTTCAACGTCTTTATCGACCACGTACCACGGATCTTCGCTGCCTTCTTTGGTGCCGCCGATGCCCAGACCTTTACGCTGTCCCAGCGTGTGGTACATCAACCCCTGATGCTCACCAATGGTTTCTCCATCGACGGTGACAATTTTACCCGGCTGAGCGGGCAGGTAGCGGCCAAGGAATTCACGGAATTTGCGCTCGCCGATAAAACAGATACCGGTTGAGTCTTTTTTCTTCGCGGTGATCAAATCTAACTCTTCAGCAATGCGGCGTACTTCTGGCTTTTCCAGTTCGCCCACCGGGAACAGGCTTTGTGCAATCTGCTCGTGGCCGAGAGTGTAGAGGAAGTAGCTCTGATCTTTATTGCCGTCGAGGCCACGCAGCAGTTGGCTTTTGCCGTTAACGTCAGCGCGGCGCACGTAGTGACCGGTAGCGATGTAATCGGCACCTAAATCTTCGGCGGCAAATTCCAGGAAGGCTTTAAATTTGATCTCTTTGTTGCACAGAATATCCGGGTTTGGCGTGCGCCCGGCTTTGTACTCTTCCAGGAAGTGTTCAAACACGTTATCCCAGTATTCTGCGGCAAAGTTTACGGTGTGCAGTTCAATGCCGAGCTTATCGCAAACGGCTTGCGCATCGGCTAAGTCAGCGGCTGCGGTGCAATACTCTTCGCCGTCGTCCTCTTCCCAGTTCTTCATGAACAGGCCTTCCACTTTGTAACCTTGTTGTTGCAACAGGTATGCGGAAACGGAGGAATCGACACCGCCGGACATCCCGACGATCACTTTTTTTGGGCTTTCAGACATTGGAGTACTCACGACATTGAACTTATAAGGCGGCGTATTCTATCACGCATCCCCGCAGCTATCACCCCTAACTAAACGGCCAGTTAAATGCGCCTAACATACTGAGCGGATAACGTTCCGCACGTTGATAGCAGCGAATACTTTCGGCGACCAGCGGTGAGCGTAAATTTGTAGCGTTAACAATTTGTTGCGGACTCAGCCATAAACAGCGATCGATGTCGGCGTCCTGAGGATGCGTTGGACTCTGTTCTTCCAGATCGATGGAGAACAGGAAGCGCAGGAATGGCGTGTTATCTGGCGCTATCCACTGGTGCATGCGGATAAACGTTTGGGGTTCAGCCTGAATCCCTGTTTCTTCATAGAGTTCACGCTTAGCAGCTTCAACCAAGGTTTCATCAGCTTCCAGATGGCCCGCAGGCTGGTTCCATAACGCCTTGCCATTAATCGTTTCTTCGACGACTAAAAACTTTCCCTGCGACTGAACCACGCAGGCAACGGTAACGTGCGGTTTAAACATCGTTTTTCCTCGGTTAGCTCAATGATACATATCATTATCAATAAATGATCTGGATCACACTTTTTTGCCGTGACCTATACTAAGTGGGATTTTTTAAATCACCACGAGGGTACCACCATGCAGCTTACCACGCGTATTATGCCGCAACAGAAACGTATCGCTTTAGTGGCACACGATCCTTGTAAACCAGACCTGCTTAACTGGGCGGTTGATAATCAGACCGCGCTCAGCAACCATATTATTTATGCGACCGGCACAACCGGAAACCTCTTGCAAGCCCACACCCGTTTATCTGTTCTGGCGCTGATGAGTGGCTCGATAGGGGGCGACCAACAACTCGGATATTTGATTGCGTCAGGCCAAATTGATGTCCTGATTTTCTTTTGGGACCCATTGAGTGCGGTGCCTCACCACTCTGATGTCAAAGCGTTGATGCGGCTGGCAACGGCGTGGAACATCCCCATTGCCAGCAATGCTTGTAGCGCCAATTTCTTGATTCACTCGTCGCTATTTGAGCAAGCGCTGGAAATCACCGTTCCTGATGGGGATGCTTTTCTCAGCAGCCGCGTTTCTCATGTCACGCAAAACGGCGTCCACACTCAGCATCTTTTATAGTCCATCCATCGGAACTTCACGCCATTCACCCGGCGCTAAATCTGCCAGCTCCAGCGGCCCCATGGCATAACGAATCAGGCGTAGCGTTGGGTAACCCACATGCGCCGTCATTCGTCGCACCTGACGGTTGCGCCCTTCATATAAGGTGATTTTTAGCCAGCTTGTGGGTATGGCTTTGCGCTCGCGAATGGGGGGATTGCGCCCCCATAACCATTCCGGTTCGTTAACTAACTCAATGCCTGCGGGCAGAGTAGGGCCGTCGTTGAGCGTCACGCCGTTGCGCAGTGATTCCAGCGCTTCTTCCGTCGGGGCGCCTTCCACCTGCACAAAATAAATTTTCCCGGTGCGTTTGCCAGGCTGCGTCAGTTTCGCCTGTAAAGCGCCATCGTTGGTTAACACCAACAGTCCCTCGCTATCCCGGTCAAGGCGGCCTGCTGCGTAAATTCCTTGTAACGGGATGTAATCTTTCAGCGTGCTGCGACCCGCTTCGTCGGTAAACTGCGGCAGCACATCGTAGGGTTTATTAAAGATAACGAGTCGCTTTGGCCCGGTAGCCGGCTTTTTTTTGGCAGGGCGTCGCGTGCTGAATCGTTCAACTTGGTGATTTCTAAAAGAAGTTTTATTCATAGTGTTTTCAGACTGGGTGGATTCACGCATTATAACGGAAATTCATGAGTGATTGGCGCGGGCATGATATTCGAGTAGTATGAGCTCGCATATTACAAATCATTAACAAAAAACCAGAAGCGCTCGAAGGAGAGGTTAATGGAAAGCAAAGTAGTAGTTCCGGCGGAAGGTAAGAAGATCACCCTGCAAAATGGCAAACTGAACATTCCTCACAACCCAATCATTCCTTTCATTGAAGGTGATGGTATCGGTGTGGACGTGACGCCAGCTATGATCAAAGTGGTTGATGCCGCCGTGCAGAAGGCCTACAAAGGCGAGCGGAAAATTTCCTGGATGGAAATCTACACCGGCGAAAAATCTACCCAACTTTATGGCCAGGACGTCTGGCTGCCAGAAGAGACTCTGGACCTGATTCGTGATTACCGCGTTGCCATTAAAGGCCCACTGACGACTCCCGTCGGCGGCGGTATTCGTTCTCTGAACGTTGCGCTGCGTCAGCAGCTTGACCTGTACGTATGTCTGCGCCCGGTGCGCTACTACGCAGGCACGCCAAGCCCGGTGAAACACCCAGAGCTGACCAACATGGTTATCTTCCGTGAAAACTCAGAAGACATCTATGCGGGCATCGAGTGGAAAGCCGACAGCGCCGAAGCCGAAAAAGTGATCAAATTCCTGCGCGATGAAATGGGCGTGACGAAAATTCGTTTCCCGGAGCATTGCGGTATCGGCATCAAGCCGTGCTCCGAAGAAGGCACTAAACGCCTGGTTCGTGCAGCCATCGAATACGCAATCACCAACGACCGTGATTCCGTGACCCTGGTTCACAAAGGCAACATCATGAAATTCACCGAAGGCGCTTTCAAAGACTGGGGTTACCAGTTAGCGCGTGAAGAGTTTGGTGGTGAGCTGATCGACGGCGGCCCATGGGTGAAACTGAAAAACCCTAATACCGGCAAAGAGATCGTGGTTAAAGACGTGATTGCTGATGCGTTCCTGCAACAGATCCTGCTGCGTCCTGCTGAATACGACGTTATCGCCTGTATGAACCTGAACGGTGACTACATTTCCGACGCCCTGGCAGCTCAGGTTGGCGGGATCGGTATCGCCCCAGGCGCTAACATCGGTGACGAGTGTGCGCTATTCGAAGCCACCCACGGCACTGCGCCAAAATACGCAGGTCAGGACAAAGTGAACCCAGGTTCTATCATCCTGTCTGCGGAAATGATGTTGCGTCATATGGAATGGTTCGAAGCGGCTGACTTGATCGTTAAAGGTATGGAAGGCGCGATTAACGCCAAAACCGTAACTTACGATTTCGAACGCCTGATGGAAGGCGCTAAACTGCTGAAATGTTCAGAGTTTGGCGACGCGATGATCGAACATATGTAATTAGCGATTTTGCTAAATACCTTAACGGGAGCCTGGTGCTCCCGTTTTTATTTTTATCGCCACATCCTGCAAAGCAGCAATCGCTCCCGCCTCGCTGGTCTAATGAGTGGTCACTGCCTATACTCTAGAGGCAGCATTTTGCTGCCAACCCTACTGGAGTAATCCATGAAAACCATTTTAATGAACGTTTCGAAAGATCAACCTAAAAACCCTGATAAAGCGCCGAAGAACGACGAGAAAAAGCCAAAACAAAACCAAAAGTAAGCTTTGTTTCTTTTGTCAGTTCCTGGTGATAGTACGTTGGAGGTTTTATGTCTGTACGTCCTCTTTTAGTTGATCCGGTTCCTGTGGATGAACCGCTTCCCGGAGACACCATACCTGAGACGCCTGATGTCATTGATCCCCTTGACCCAGACGATCCTGATGTGGTTAAAGATCCGGTAAGATAATTCAACTAGCCCGATTTAAACCGCCTACGGGCGGTTTTTTTGTACTTTCGCGTGAAACAAAAACGGGAGTCACATGTGCTCCCGTTTTACTGTGTTAAAGCCATCCCTTCTGGCTGGCAAACCAAACGACGATTGCCACCACAATTAATACTATGGTTGTTTTTCTCATCTTTCATTGCTCTGTCTGGAAGAGAAAACAGAATATAGAGTGAGTTCGGCAAAGTAAATTTTTGCCCGCAGGGGTTACTCTTCCGCTACCAGCCAAAAATCTGCTTCATCAAACATCTCTTCGACCAGGCGATTAATGCGCTCTTTTTCACTCTTCGTGCAGTCGCTATTCACGGCATTGACCTGCATCGGTTTAACTTTCACTTCAGCGGCTGGAAAAATGTTATGAACGCGTTTGGTTAACTCCGCGAGGATTTTCTCTCTGGCGCCAGGAAGCTGTGCAACATTTCGTTTGTCGTAAACCAGTTCAACGTACATTCTTGTCACTCATTATGGGCTGTATTTATGTACAGTAATAAATTGGCGGGTACAGGGCAACTAATAAAGCGGGTAAGAGATTTAAAATCTGGCGGAATGGATATTTTTTGAAAGTAAATTGTTTAATAAAAAAGCAATCAGTATCAATAGCTTGAAAAATAAACGATCGATATAAAACAGGGGTTGCATATCACCGCGTGTTTATATAGGATTCTCACCCATGCCGACTTAGCTCAGTAGGTAGAGCAACTGACTTGTAATCAGTAGGTCACCAGTTCGATTCCGGTAGTCGGCACCATCTTTATAAAAACAGCCACCTCACAAGGGTGGCTTTTTTTATGCCCAATTTTCAGATGCTACCTTAAAACCTTCTCTAAAAGTTACTGGGGTTTGCTGGCGGTCAACGGCGATTGCAGGTTACGCGCTTTCATCTGTTCCATGATCAATTGATAAACCACGTAGTATTTGAAAATATTGCTCACGTATTGCACCGTTTCATTCCCGATACGCAACTGAACGATCCGTTCAACGTTGTTAAACCAAATATTAGGATCAAAACCGTTTGCTGCCGCCTCTTTACGTAAGCGGGCTATTTTGGCGGGGCCTGCATTATAAGAGGCGAAGGTAAAAAGCATTTTGTTCAAATCGGTCATCGGTTCACCCGCAAAGTAACGGTCGCGCATAAAACGAATATATTTAACACCGGCATTAATATTGGGGTCGAGAAGCCTGATATCCCCCACCTTTAGCTCTTTTCCGGTGGCAGGCAATACCTGCATTACGCCGATCGCACCGCTTTTACTGCGCACAGTCTGGTCCAGACGCGACTCCTGATAGCCTTGTGCCGCCATCAGCAGCCAGTCGACGTTATATTGCTCGCCGTATTTGCGGAAGATTTCCGTGACCTGGTAAAACTTGTCTAGCTCTTCTTGTGAACGGGCATTTTTCACCCATTTGGTATTACGTAAGTATTTATAAACTTGCTGATTGCCGAAAGACGTTCCAATTTTATGTTGGGCGCAGAGCGCATCCAGTTGGGCACGCAGAAGAGGGGAGTTTTTGCGCATTGCCAGCGCGATAGAACCATCATCGCGAAGGGTGATATTTTCATAAATCACAATATTGGGATAAATCTGTTTCCATAGCAGCGCCAGATATCGGTCCACTACGGTGTAATGCGCAAGATTTGCATTCACCATCTCGAGAATATCTTCCGGTTCGAAATTGCCCGGCGCTTGAATGACGGTTGCAAGAGGGAGTTTTTTGCCCGCCAGAGTCTTATTTAGCGTTTCAATACTCGAGATGTAGCTGGTGGATGGGTTCACAAACAAGGACTTTCCCGACAGAGACTCAACGCTTTCAAGTGCAGGTGCCTGAGTGCTGGCGATAATGACTTCGCGAATGTTTTTTGCCAATGGCGTGCTGAAGTCGACGAGCTTTTCTCTCTGTGCGGTTATCGTCAAATTCGCCGCGATAATATCGCCTCGCCCGGCCAGAAGCTGCGGAATAAGTTCATCCCGGGCGGTGGGGAGAAAAACGAGATGCGTTTTTTGCGATGGATTTAGACCTTTATTGATTTGTTTATCAAACTGTTGCATCAATTCGATCATAAGGCCGCGCTGTGTGCCGCTGTTATCAATAAAATAGAATGTTTTGCTGTAAGGAATTAACACGCGCACGACGCGGCGACTCTTCATCACATCATAATCACCAAAAACCACATTCATTTCGGCTTCAATTTTCAATGGCGGGTCGTCGGTGGCAGCTTGCGTCATCGGTAAAAAGAGCGAAATAAAGATCAGTACCAACCACGCGCGAGCCATTCTCACACCTTCATACATACCAACCGGGTACCGTTTAACTATAGCCTGCGAGCAGGGGAGGCGTTATAAAACGGATGCCGATATAAATGAGAAAATTATTATTTGAAAATAATTCTTGCTTCCAATGCGTAGACATGAGTAAATGCGTCATCGGTTTGGAAGACAGACCTTATGAAAGCAGTTTTAGTAAAGCAGTCCTCAGTTCAAGCGCTATCAAGTCATCAGATACCCCTTCTTCGTGAGTCTCCTCCTAAGTGCCTAAATAAGAAACGTTCTGCAATACAGACCACGTTCGCCATAGTAAATGGCTATAAAAATATCGAGGAAGTATCTATGTCTAAAATGACTGGTTTAGTAAAATGGTTTAACCCAGAAAAAGGTTTCGGTTTCATTACTCCTGACAATGGTAGCAAAGATGTGTTCGTTCACTTCTCTGCCATTCAGAGCAATGATTTCAAAACTCTGGACGAAGGCCAGAAAGTTGAGTTCTCTGTTGAGAACGGCGCTAAAGGTCCATCAGCAACTAACGTTGTTGCTCTGTAAGACTGCTAACGCATAACTGCGACTGACGTATGCGAAGACGGTGAACAACCCGAGCCGTTAAGTCAAAGTGAATAAACCCGCCCTGTGCGGGTTTTTTGTTGTCCCAAATCCATTAAACCTCTCTTTTTTATCCTGCAATCAAACGCATATAACGCGCAGGGTTATCTTCGTCTTTACATTAATTAACGCTGCACCTTCACCTGGTTTACACCAGGTAGACTATGCTTATAGTGAAATATACTTTTTTTAGTATGGATAACATCAATAACTGGAGTTTTTTTATGGGCTTTTGGCGTATTGTTTTTACGATTATTTTACCACCGCTAGGTGTATTGCTGGGTAAGGGATTCGGCTGGGCATTTCTTCTGAATATTGTTTTGACGCTGCTGGGTTATATTCCAGGTCTGATTCATGCGTTCTGGGTGCAATCCCGCGATTAATAAAACAAAACAGATTGTCTGTTTTAAAATGCGCTGCGTAATCGTTAAATTTGCGCAGCGCACCCCTCGAAAGATCCCGCCCCATATTCATTTGCAGAGCCATTCACCGCCACCTGTTTACATTTTCCACTAAGAATGTTCTGATATAGCCAATTTTTTAATCAGCTATAGAGTCATTTTATGTTTCTGTTAAAACCGGGAATGCTGGCCATGATTATCGGTTCCCGTACTGCCGCAGGGCGTGTGAATGTGGGTAAATCAGTTGAGCTTTTTGGGCTGTGCGAACCGGGCGAAAGCTTTGTGAATCCGGTGACCGGCGTAGTGACACAACTTCCACACGATGCGAATCATCCATTGTGGTTGGTGACGGGTAATGTCGTCGCTTTCGATGGTCGCGAAGGGTACACCTTTGTGCGTGCGGAATATCTGATGCCGCTCGATAAAACATTATTGCCGGAAGCTGAAGAACTTCAGGCTGCGCATTAGCATTAATAGAAATGATGAAAGCCGACGGCTAACGCTCTAACTCCTCGATACGAGCGATCAACGCGGGGAGTTCATCTTCTGCATAAACCTCGATACCATGCTCGCGTAATAACGCTGCCGCAACACCCATCCCAGACTGCGTTATCCCCTGAAAATTGCCGTCATAAATCTTCTTACTGCCGCAGGTTGGGCTGCCATCGGTCATCAATGCCAGTCGGCATCCAGAATCTTGAGCGGTTTTCAACGCAAGCCATGCGGCTAATAAATAGCGTTGAGTTACATCTGAACCATCACTTTCCTGAATTTTTGCATCGCCTGTAAGTGCGGCCAGGCCGCCCCCGCCGACCAGTTCCGCAGGCAGGCGAGGCGTTTCAAGCCCTGCGGCTAATTCCGGGCAATGAATAACCAACCGCTGTTCTCGTTGCCAGAGCTCTAATATCTCGGCCAGGAATGGTTTATTTTGCCCGTTATAACGAACTTTAAAGCCCATCAGACAGGCACTGACCAGAATTTTTGTTTTCATTTCATCACGCGTAAATGGGTAAGCGGTCACGTTACTACAGGATATTGTCTCTACGCCACCCCGCTAATTTTGGGCGTTGCAAGGTAAACGGCAGCGGCATACTCTATCATTCCTTATGTTCCAGATAATATTAAACATAAGGATAATCAAATAAATGTCTCCCTTGCCTCTGAAACAAACGCTTAGAATTGCATTAGTCGGTGACTATAATTCTGCGGTTATTGCACATCAGGCCATTCCCCTCGCTTTAGATAACGCTGCTGAATATGTTGGCGTAACCGTTGATTATGATTGGTTACCGACAACGGAAGTCACGAGCCCGGAAGATATGGTGGGTTATGACGCGATCTGGTGTGTTCCGGCCAGCCCCTATCAAAATGTTGATGGCGCTTTTCTGGCAATCCGCTTCGCCCGTGAAAATCAGGTACCTTTTCTTGGTACATGCGGTGGTTTTCAGCATGCGGTGATTGAGTATGCACGCAATGTTATGGGGTGGGAGGATGCCGCTCATGCTGAAACCTCCCGTGAGGGAAGGTGGGTCATTGGGCCGCTGAACTGTTCGCTGGTGGAGAAATCGGACGGCATTGAACTCAAGCCGGGTTCATTAATTGCAACGGCTTATGGACGGTTGCACATTGAAGAGGGTTACCACTGTAACTATGGCATTGCCGAAACGTTCGCCGAGCAATTAAGGCAGTCGCCTCTACAGGCTACGGGGTGGGATGCTCAGGGTGAAATCCGGGCCGTAGAACTGACCGATCACCCTTTCTTTGTCGGCACGCTATTCCAGCATGAACGGAATGCTTTAAAAGAGCAGGCAGCACCTTTGGTTGAGGCTTTGCTTCGCGCAGCACAATAGTAAACAGTTACCCTCTTGCCAAAAGGTGAGAGGGTAAACGCAATCACTTTTTCACTGGCGCGCCAATTTCAACGTTGCGTCCTGCTCTAACGCCAAATATCGCCATAAAAACCGAGAGTAATGCGCATCCCAGTAGCGGTAGGCTCCAGTTTCCTGAAACATCATGAATTTTTCCCATCACTGGCGGGCCGAAAGCGGCAAGCAGGTAGCCCACGCATTGTGCCATGCCGGAAAGGGCAGCAGCCTGGTGCGCGGAGCCGGTGCGCAGCCCGATGAATGACAGGCCAAGGATCATGGCGGCACCTGACCCAAACCCTCCCACGCACACCCACACGCTGGCATAGTCAGGCAGCAGCCACAGGCCGAGCGTACTCAAACCCCACAGCATCGCCATCAGAACGGCAATGCCTCGCTGGTCTTTCAGCCGACTAAGCATTAAACCAATAAATAAACCAGGGATCGCCGTCGCCAGTTGTAACAGGCCGTGCAGCGAACCTGCCTGCGCTTCGCTATATCCGTGGCTGATGAGAATGGAAGGAAGCCAGCCGATGATTACGTAGTAAATGAACGAATTAATCCCCAGATACATCGTCACCTGCCACGCAAGCGGGGAGGACCAAATTCCTCGGTTATGCAGCGCACCGCTGGCACTCAGGTTTGCTGGAGTATGGTTTGCTAACTGAGGCAGCCACAGCAGCAGCGCCATAAGAGGGAAGATCATCAACGCCAACAGGGCACCCTGCCAGCCGTAGCCATGCAGCGCAATGGGTACAACCATGACCGATCCGATGGCTGCGGCAACCCCCATTGTCAGTGAATAAGCTCCCGTCAGGCGTGCCACCTGACCCGGAAAATCTCTTTTGATCAAACCAGGCAGCAGGACGTTACCCATTGCAATACCGCACCCGATGATCGCCGTGCCCACGTATAACAACGCGATGCTTCCGGAAGATCGTAGTGCAATCCCCGCGCAGATGACGATCATCGCTCCAAATAAACTGCGTTCCATACCGAAGCGATGTGCGATACCCGCAGCCATCGGTGAGACAACGGCAAAAGCCAGCAGGGGAAGCGTGGTCAACACTCCCGTCTGCGCGGTGGTTAAGGCGAAGGTTTCGCGCACCATGTCCAGCAGTGGCGCAGCGCCAGTGAAAGTGACACGTAACGTGGTGGCAAGCATCAGAATACCGAGCAGTAATAAAGCCGGTTTTTTTACGCTCGCTGAAGGGGAAGTCGTCATTTTTCTTATCCATTAAAATCGAGGCCTAAAGATACACGCTTCTGTCGATGATTAAATCAACGTAAAATGCCAGTTTACCCCTAAATTCGGACAGAAAAATGGAACGTGGTTTAGCCTTAGAGGGATTTGACCCGGATAGCAGCTCACAGCCTGCTCAGGCATTTCGGATACGCGTGGCGGAAAGCGTCAAAGAAATTCCTTTCCATCAGCACCGCAAAGGGCAACTGATCGTCGCCCTGCATGGAGGGATTACCTGCGAGGTTGAACAGGCGATGTGGATGGTGCCGACGCAATACGCAGTGTGGATCCCCGGCTCAATGCCCCACAGTAACCGCGCTACCACTAATGCACGCATCTGCTTTTTGTTTATCGAACCGGGTGCCGTTGGGATGCCGGAGCAATGCTGCACATTGAAAATTTCCCCGCTAGTCCGCGAGCTAATTTTGCATCTGGCGCAGCATCCGCATGATGACACTCCGGCACAACAGCGCATGGTGCAGGTGTTATTTGATGAACTTCCCCATCAGC
This sequence comes from Buttiauxella gaviniae, assembly GCF_040786275.1. Taxonomy (NCBI): domain Bacteria; kingdom Pseudomonadati; phylum Pseudomonadota; class Gammaproteobacteria; order Enterobacterales; family Enterobacteriaceae; genus Buttiauxella; species Buttiauxella gaviniae. The sequence goes on along the minus strand of NZ_JBFMVT010000002.1, from coordinate 136,740 downwards.
CGGTTGAACAACTGCGTTTGCCTATGTCCCGCCATCCGAAAATTCATCTTATTGCTGAGCAACTGGCACAAAACCCGCAGGAGCGACGGACGCTGGCGCAGTGGGCGTCACAACTTGCGATGAGCGAGCGAAATTTAGCCCGCTTAGTGGTGAAGGAGACAGGGCTTAATTTTCGCCGCTGGCGCCAGCAGTTACAGCTGATCATTGCTCTGCAACTGCTGATCGATGGTTCGACGGTACAACAGGTGGCAAGTGAACTGGGATACGACTCAACCAATGCGTTTATCACCATGTTCAAAAAAGCGCTGGGGACGACGCCGGGTCGCTATCTTACGGCACTGGATCCGCATTAACGGCGTCACTGTCTGCCTATTACCAGCGAGACAAGCCCTGCGGCAATCAGCGGCCCCACTGGTACGCCGCGAAATAGCGCCACGCCCAGAACGGTGCCAACCAACAGACCCGCGACTAAGCTCGGCTGGCTGCTCATCAACGTAACGCCACGCCCGCCTAGCCATGAGACAAACACGCCCACGGCAACCGCCACCAATGATTTCCAGTGAGTAAATGAGTGCAGCAGGGTGCTGGCAGGTAAGGTGCCGCTGGCGATGGGAGCCATAACGCCAATGGTCAGAATTATAATCCCCACCGTTAGCCCCTGTTTTTCAATCCATGGGAAGAACTGGCTAAGCGGTGTTACCCGAACAATGATCAGCACCAGAATAGAGACGGCAACCGTGGTGTTATGGCTGGCAAAACCAAGGCCTGCAAGGGCTAGCAAAATCAATAGTGTTGAATCGAATATCATGATTTTTCCTTGCGAAATATAAAAAGAAAACTATTTTTATTGTTAATCTTACTTTAGGCGCACGCCTATTCCCTCGTCAGTCTTTTTAAGTGAAGTTCCGTATTTTTGTGCAATTGCATAATTCCCGTTGGAAGTGGAATCGTTTTTGACGATCAATTAATGGATTTTGATCTATAAAAACTATTTGAACTATATGGCTATTAACCCTTACCCTTCTCCCGCATAGGTGGTTTTAATGTTCCTGACTTTATTAAAACATTCTTTCTTTGCCACTCTTTTATTCTGATAAATAGCGAAACCATTACGTGAAAGCTCTTTCCCCTCATTTTTTCCGCCATGAATTTTCCTGTCCGTGTGGCTGCGGTTTTAGTGATGTTAGCATTGAGTTAGTGGCGATTCTGGAGGGGGTGCGTCAGTATTTTGAACGGCCAGTATTCATCAAGAAAGGGTGTAGTTGTACGCATTACAACAAAATTTGTGCTGATGAATATGCAAGCCAGCATTTATTAGGCACGGCGGCAGATTTCATTGTTGACACTATTGAGCCTGATAAAGTAGCCGATTATCTGGAAGCAAAGTATGCTCAGCAATATGGAATAGGGCGCAGTAATACTTATACACATATTGATGTACGTGCTGCGGCGGTTCGTTGGTGGGAATAGAAGATGGCCAGAGTTAATCTGGCCAATCTAAAGGTTAATTGTGAGAATGGCTCGCCTGTTTTTGGAACAGCTCGCGGAATACCGGATAAATATCATCCTGGTCGCGAATATGCTGCATGGCAAAGTTATCAAACGTCGACTGCAAATCTTCATACTCACGCCATAACGTTTGATGAGCGCGGCGCGTAATTTCTATATAGCTATAATAACGTACCATTGGCAGCAATTTTTTCGCCAGCAGCTCATGACACAATGGCGAATCGTCTGCCCAGTTATCACCATCCGAAGCCTGTGCGGCGTAGATATTCCACAGCGCCGGGTCATAACGCTCTTTCACTACTTCATCCATCAGTTTTAAGGCGCTTGAGACAATCGTGCCACCCGTTTCCTGCGAGTAAAAGAACTCGTGTTCATCCACTTCTTTGGCCTGCGTGTGGTGGCGAATATAAACCACTTCCACGTTTTTATAGGTCCGGCTCAGGAATAGATAGAGCAGGATATAAAAGCGTTTGGCCATGTCCTTGGTGGCCTGATCCATTGAGCCGGAAACATCCATTAAGCAGAACATCACCGCCTGGCTTGAAGGCTCAGGGCGTTTCTCATAATTTTTGTAACGCAAATCGAAGGTATCGATAAACGGCACGCGGGCGATTTTCTCACGCAGCTCAGCTATCTCTTTGCGCAAGCGTTCTTCTTCAAGCAACTGAGCAGGTTCGCTGTTACTCACCGTTTCCAGGCTATCTTCCAGCTCATGCAACTGGCGACGTTTTCCGGCGGTCATTGCCGTGCGACGTGCCAGTGAGTTTTGCAGGGAACGAACCACGCTGATATTTGCCGGTACGCCATTCGAGGTGTAACCCGCGCGATGTGATTTAAACTCGGTTATCTGGCGATGCTGATTCTTCTTCAGATTCGGCAAGGCCAGGTCTTCAAACAGTAAGTCGAGATATTCGTCCTTTGAAATTTGAAAGACGAATTCATCCTGGCCTTCACCATCCTGACTCGCCTGGCCCTGGCCACCACCGGAACCCCCACCGCCGCCCTGTGGGCGCTCGATACGGTCGTTCTGCACGAAGTGATCGTTACCCGGATGCACACGATGCCGCAGACCGCCACGTCCTTGATGAAACATCGGTTCGCTGATGTCTTCACTTGGGATTGAGACGGACTCGCCGCTGTCCACGTCGGTTACCGAACGCTTGTTGATGGCCTCGGAAATCGACTGTTTAATCTGTGCCTTATAACGGCGTAAAAAGCGCTGGCGATTGACCGCGCTTTTATTTTTGCCGTTCAGTCGCCTGTCAATAAAATAGGCCATATTTCCCCCAACTGCTTATGCCTGCTGCGCAAAGGGGGCCACACCGCCCGGTGTGACCCACAGGAAACTCCCTTATGATGATTTGCGAACCCGCAGATACCATTCACATAGCAGGCGAACTTGTTTGCGGGTATAGCCTTTCTCCATCATACGATCGACAAAGTCGTCGTGTTTCTTCTGCTCGTCGGTCGAGGTTTTGGCATTGAACGAGATAACGGGCAGCAGCTCTTCGGTATTCGAGAACATTTTCTTCTCGATAACCGTGCGCAGCTTCTCGTAGCTGGTCCAGTTAGGGTTACGACCATTGTTGTTAGCACGGGCACGCAGCACGAAATTGACGATTTCATTACGGAAATCTTTCGGGTTGCTGATACCGGCCGGTTTTTCAATTTTTTCCAGTTCCGCGTTCAGGGACTCACGGTCAAACAACTGGCCGGTATCCGGGTCGCGGTACTCCTGATCCTGAATCCAGAAGTCAGCGTAGGTAACATAACGATCGAAAATGTTTTGCCCGTACTCTGAATAAGATTCGAGATACGCGGTCTGAATTTCCTTCCCGATAAATTCGGCGTATTTCGGGATCAGGTAGCCTTTCAGATGCTCCAGATATTTCTCTGCCAGATCCTGCGGGAATTGCTCGCGCTCAATTTGCTGTTCCAGTACGTAGAACAGGTGCACCGGGTTAGCGGCCACTTCGACGTGGTCAAAGTTGAACACGCGGGAGAGGATTTTGAATGCGAAACGTGTGGACAGCCCGTTCATGCCTTCGTCCACACCGGCGTAGTCGCGATACTCCTGGTAGGATTTCGCTTTCGGGTCGGTGTCCTTCAGGCTTTCACCGTCATACACGCGCATTTTGGAGTAGATGCTGGAGTTTTCCGGCTCTTTCAAACGTGAAAGAATCGAGAAACGGGAGAGCGTTTCCAGCGTGCCAGGGGCGCATGGTGCGTGTGACAGTTCACTATGATTAAGCAGTTTTTCGTAGATTTTAATCTCTTCGGAAATCCGCAGGCAGTACGGGACCTTAACAATGTAAACACGGTCAAGGAACGCTTCGTTATTCTTGTTGTTACGGAACGTCACCCACTCTGATTCGTTGGAGTGCGCCAGAATAATGCCGTTAAACGGTAGGGCGGAGATGCCTTCGGTCCCGTTATAGTTCCCCTCCTGGGTTGCGGTCAGCAACGGGTGGAGCACTTTAATCGGTGCTTTAAACATCTCAACGAATTCCATGATGCCTTGGTTTGCACGGCACAGCGCACCGGAATAGCCATAAGCATCAGGGTCGTTTTGCGCGTGGTTCTCCAATTTACGAATGTCCACTTTACCGACCAGCGCCGAAATATCCTGGTTGTTTTCGTCGCCCGGCTCAGTTTTGGCAATTGCAATCTGCGCCAGTATCGACGGCCAGACTTTTACCACGCGGAATTTGGTGATATCCCCACCAAATTCGTGTAAACGTTTTGCCGCCCACGGCGACATAATCGTGCCGAGGTAGCGGTTCGGGACGCCATACTCTTTTTCCAGAATAGAGGCATCTTCTTGTGGATTGAACAAGCATAGCGGGTGGTCATTCACCGGGCTGCGTTCACCGTTGGCGCTCAGTGTGTAAATAGGCACGCGCTGCATTAATGCTTTCAGGCGTTCAGCGAGTGAGGATTTACCGCCACCGACCGGGCCTAATAAATAGAGGATCTGTTTCTTCTCTTCAAGACCCTGGGCTGCGTGTTTGAGATACGCAACAATCTGCTCGATGGCTTCTTCCATGCCATAGAACTCTTCAAACGCCGGATAACGAGAAATCACTCGGTTCGAAAAGAGACGGGACAGCCGTGGCTCTGTGGCAGTATCCACCATCACTGGCTCACCAATGGCCATCAATAGCCGTTCTGCCGCATTAGCATAGGCACTGCGATCTTGCTTACAGATTGCAAGAAATTCCTGCAGTGTGAACTCTTCGTCCTTGGCAGCTTCATAACGCTGGCGATAGTGATCGAATATATTCATGGCATGCCGTCCTTTCGTATTTAGCACAGGTTAGAGAGCCGTTCGTATGAGTAATGGAGGCTCCCGGAAGACGTCTCCTGAATCTCGAGCAACCCTTATGCCAACTTGTCTTACCCGGCAGGGTAGCGTGGCATTTCATTGCTGCGTTCAGCGTATTTCATCTTCCTAAAATAAAGCGTAGATGGCATTTGCAAAACTTGCATACGGCTACAAACCAATTTCAATGACATATCAATAACTCATCCATTTATTTCTCCTTTTGTTGTAAAGGGAAGGGCGCGCTATCACATGCGCATCATAAAAGTGAAAACAAGGTGAAACCTGTTTGCGAGATGTTGGTCAATTGGTTTGAGGTTTCGGGTACGTAAAAAATTTGGGGTGAAGGGCAAGGGAGGTTACACTTCCTTCCGCTGATTATTTGACTAAAGGACTGAATGAATTGTGACCAAATTCAAACTTCTCGCATTGAGTGCATTGATGGCTTCATCTGTTTCTTCTGCGTGGGCAGAAAGCCCGTGGTCGCTTGGAGCCGCAGCGCTGGTAACGCCGAATCCTTATAAAGGCGACCAGGATCGTGTTTACCCGATACCAATGATTGGCTACGAAGGAGATAGCTTCTACTTCCGTGGCTTAAACGCGGGTTACTACTTATGGAACGACGAAACTGACAAATTGTCGGTAACGGCATACTACTCTCCGCTGCATTTCAAACCGAAAGACAGCGACAATAAGCAAATGCGCCACCTGGATTCCCGTAAATCCACGCTGATGGCAGGGCTTTCTTACGTGCATTACACCCAGTATGGTTTCCTGCGTACGGTATTAGCTGGCGATACGTTGGATAACAGCAACGGCATCACCTGGGATACCGCCTGGCTGTACCGCTATACAAATGGTGACTGGACCTTCACGCCGGGGATTGGTGTGAACTGGGATAGTGAAAATCAGAACGAATACTATTATGGCGTCAGCAAAAAAGAGTCCCGCAACAGCGGCATGAGCTCTTATGACCCGGAAAGCAGCTGGACTCCGTACGTTGAGCTTTCTGTTAACTACAAGCTGAACGATAGCTGGAACGTTTACGGTATGGGTCGCTATGTTCGCCTGGCAGATGAAGTAACCGACAGTCCAATGATCGATAAAGAGTGGACGGGCGTATTGCTGACTGGCGTAACGTATAGTTTCTGATGATGCAAATAGAGTGCAATTGATGCACTTTCGAGGGGCGCTTGCGCCCCTTTTTGTTGCATGTCGCCATAAAGCATAGAACGATCACTTCTTATTTTTTCACTTTATCAAATCGATGTTCTGCAGACTGGCTGTCACGTTATTACTAATGTTCTTGCTTCAATACAAGGCAAAGAAATGAACTGTTTGCATCATTTTAGGGCGTTATTGTAGGCCTGTATCGATACAATTTGCTGTGTATTTTTTTATTGATTTTGATGTGAAGTAGCAAGATATAAGCGGGAAGACAATAAATGTAAATAATAATAAATCAGCAAAAAATGGGTCGAAGTCATAAGCTTCACCGGTATACCAGCCTAAATTATCATGAGTATACTTATAACCGTGATGTGCGAGTTCCTCTAAGGAGAATAAATCATCAATAATGAATATTAGAAATGAGACAATGCTAAAGCTTATATAATAGATGGTAATCCAGTATGCGATCTTTGTTAAGATGATAATTATGTTTGATTTTGTGCTATGTTTGATTTTATCTATTGTTTTTATTACTCTTTTAAGAATAAAAAATGTTGGCGGGGTGAGTATTATCCCGTAACTATAATAGACAAGCCATCTTAGCGTTGAAAATTCATAGTTTTATTAAAAACATGAAAATATTCATGTAAATGATTGCAATACCATTCTGTTAGTTCGTAAAAAAGACCCTTAAAAAAAGCCACATTGGAAAATGATAGTGTCATGCTGAAAAATACAATGCAAAATGACTGTTTGTTTTTCATTAGTATTTGAACCTGTTCTATAATATTTCTGATTAAGAATGAGATCTTTACTCAGAGTCAAATTTCTTCTTAAGCCTTCTTCTTTCTGCGAGCATGAGTAGAAGCAATCTGCTGAGAATAGATTCTTTCACGTAGCATAGGGGTTATATATTTATCATAACAACCATATCCATTTAGCGTGTTTATAGTATAAAAAATACGAATAGGTATGATTGTCTTATACAGTAAGTATACTCTTTAGCATCATTATAATTTCATGAAATCTTTGTGAATACTTTGGCTTAGATCAACTGTAAGTTTCATGCAGCTTGTGATAATAGCGGGATGCTTATTCATGTAATACTAATGCCAGTAAATGTAAATTTTGACATCATTTTTAATGAATATTTACTCAGGCATAAAAATATTATCTAAATTTGAGATGGAAGAGGTTCTAATGGATAACTGGACAGAATACTTGGATAGAAACCCAGATGCCAGAAAGTATATGGACGAAAACTCAAGTGATGATCGTAGAGATATTGAGGTGTTCGTATCAAGACAGAATGATTTACTTAGGGTAATGAATGAGGTTGCCAATAAATTTATACAATGGAGCATGGCAAAAGATCACTTTATAAGTGAGGTGATAGCAAAGATTTGGGGTGATACTAATACATCATATATACAATATAGGTATTATTAAATGAACATATATCTAATTGTGACTGTATACATTATCTGTACTATAGTTTCATTATTTCCATTTTATTATGTTGTCAGTCATCTTCTTTATTCATCTAATGTTTACTTGAATGTTTTGGCTGTAGGGGTTTCATGTGTTTGTGCGCTGTATCATTTTGTCGTTTTCCGAACGGGAGATATTCTTCTTTTTGATATTAATATTTATATTAATAGCGATGGCAGTCTTATATCGGTATTAATACCTCTGACTTGTGCATATTCATATTGTATACCATTTTGTATTGCGCACCGTAAGTATTACCAAAAGGGTCGCTAGATTTATTTATAGGTTTAGTAATAGTAATAGTAATAGTAATAGCGTTAGCATTTTGTTGACGAGTAATCGAATGTGATAGCTTATAAATCATATTCTGATCCAGATAGGCGATCTGTGCCTTATTACTAATTGAATCCAGAGAACAACAACCTGAGGACGTAAGGCCCTGTCTCACTACATTTAACATTACATAGATTAAATTTTCCATGGTGGTTCTCCATTACTGATTTTATTAGCGACAGATTGTGAAGGTACATTTTACTCACTATTTCCAGTTTAACGGATCATTTTATTTGTAGCGGTTGAGAAAGGTTTTGAATTTTTACAGGCCGTACGTGTCATTGCTGAATAAAAAATTATATTATGTGTTGTCACATAACTAATAAATAATTTTGGGGGTGTCTTGCGATGGATTATATAAACAGTGAATGTTTTCAATCTTCTAATTCATAATATGCTTGACAGTTTGTTCTATGTTATATGATGCTCCAGTAATTTACAATAATAGCGATTTTGAGCAAGTTAATTTATATGGTTGTATGATTAAATATGCAGAAAGATTTAATAAAAAAGGAAATGTAAAATGAACGCGGGAAAAAATCAACTGCAACAGATTACCTGGAAGGTTATTTACGTGGCGAAGTACCCATAAATCAGTTAACCCCCCTAGGATGAATATATATTAGATACTTTGAAACTAGAGGAAGAGTTACAGAAAAACACTAATCATATAATGTTTTTGCCTCTTTCAGAGGCAGATGCAGAGCTTAATCAATTGTTAAATCTAGTTGATCCCATAGCAACATATGCTAATGATATAAAAGCTCTCTCTGATGGTGTAAAGAATGTCAGAAAGTTGGTTTGTTATTACAATAAGGCAAACAAGCTTGTTTACAATCTAAGAGGATTAGGGATTAAGGCTATTGTATATACGGTTAGATGCGTTAAATATGTAAAAACCACTGGGTATGCAGGTGTCCTTGATTACTGTTACAGGTGGTGACACATTTCAGAAAAAGTAAAGGGTGTGATTAAACAAGGTATGCAAGAACAACAAAAAATAGTGGAATGGAATTTAAAAAGTCAATCCCCCTTTATGCTTTCAGGTCAGTTTGGGGGTTAATATGTCGAGTGTGTATAGTAATTTAGCCATACGAATAGCTGTTGTTACTATTATTCCTTTTGTTTTTTATGGGGTTTTTATAATATTTGGCAATGATGTTATGGACTTACTTAGAATGAAAGATATTATCTATTTCAACTGGAGAAATATCCCAGTTTTGATATGTATGCCTTGGCTTGCATTTGGTGAGATGCTTTTTATAAGTTCATTTTTTACAAGAAACCAAGAAATACAACCTACGCTTATGAAGTATACAAATTATATCGGCCTTGTTACTAGCGCGCTCTTTTTTTTAGCTCTTTTAAGTGGTCCGATAATAAATGTTGCATTTTCTTTCTCTTCTTATCATGCATGCTCCGCTGATGGAATTTTTTCTGGAGTATATTACGTGAAAGATAAAAGTCATTGTGAGAAATTAACCAGTGCTGTTGTCTGGGAATGAAGTATAATAACACCCATGATGTCTTATTATGGGTGTTATTATAATAATATGTTTTAATATATTTCTTAGTAAACCCTTTCACTACACAAGCAGTGTCGCAAAATTATGTAAATCCTCCTGCACCTGGACATAGGCGTGCAGCAAGTGCTGTGGTCTGACCCCTGAATCGGATTTATCGAACAGGAGGCGTTGAGATCATTTATAGTTGGAATGTTATTATATATAAGAAAGCATCTAAAGGTGTGGCTTCTGGAAGTAAATAAAATAAGTGATATTGACTAATATTGTAGAACTAAAAATTTTCCCAAAATGATAATTATATGTCTAAATTAGAGGCGGTCACAGAAGTAAGTCTGTAGGTCATGTATTTATAAATTTCATGCCCAAAGTTATTTTTATCTCTGGGTAAGGGTGTTTTTGGAAACGTGCAGTAGTAGGTAGTAAAGGTTCTGTTATTAGCATGCCTAATTTAGCATTGCTTAGCTGATAAATATTTCTTGGTGATGTATGTGGATAATTGATTTGTAGGGTAAATGTTTTACTTTTCTTTTATAAATGCATTTAGCATTCAGTGCTAAAATTGCACTATTCTCGTAAATAATATCTGATAAATTGAGGGTGAACAAATTAAGCCATATCCTTATATGATGGAATATATTTGGCTAGGATGTTTTTAATAAATAAGGATCTAAAATGAAAGATGAACTCAGGCAACAACCAACTGCAGCAAACTATCTGGGAGATTATTTACGCGGTGAAGTTCCCATTAATCAGCTAATATCTCAGCATGAATATATATTAAATACTTTAAATTTAGAGGAGGAGTTACAAAAAAACACTACACATATAATGTTATTAACTCTTTCAGAGGCGGATGCAGTACTTAACCAATTGTTAAATCTTGTTGATCCCGTGGCAACCTATGCCGGCAATATAAAAGATCTCTCTGATGGGGCAAGGAATATCAAAAAACTGGTTTCTTATTACAATGATGCAAACAAGATTATTTACAATCTAAGAGGGTTAGGGATTAAGGCTATTGTACAAACTGTCAAAGGTGTTCAATATGTAAAAATTACTGGATACGCAGGCGTTCGTCGTATTTTAAAAGGCACGCGCTATGCAATCAATAATCCTCAAGTGTTAGAGCTAGGTATAGGTAAAGCTGGTGTGAATGCGGGTATTATAGGGGGAGCCCGTTTCTGCGTCTGGTTTTCTTTAGCTTATCGTGCTATAGAGCTAATTTTTAAAAATGACTATGCAGTTGTTGATTTTATTGGGGATATTACAATGGATATTGCCAAAATAATCGTTACAATTTTTGTTTCAAAAATAATAAGTTCAATAGTTGTCAGCGCTACTGCTATTGCATGCTTAACCCTACCATTAACAGCTACTATTTTTCTCATTGTTGTAGTCGGTTTTGCGGTTACATATGCATTGGATTTTCTGGATAAAAAATATCATCTATCTGATAAATTAAAAGAAATTATTAAGCAGGGAATAAAAAGCAGAGGCGAAATTGAAGAGTGGAATTTAAATAACACATCTCCATTCATTAATGCACTTCGTACAGGATATTAAAATGAAAAGTAAATGTAAAAATTTCATTGTTCTCATCGCAACGATTGTGTGTTTACCATTTGTAATGTATTTTTTTATTTTGTCTTGTGGTCGGGAAATATTGACTTTAATAGCAAGAAGTGACGTTATTTATTTTAACTGGAGATCAATGCCAATATTATCCATGATGCCGTTTATATTATATTTTGAAATCACTATTGCTAGTTGTTTATTTACCAGAGACAGGAAGGCACATCCTTTTCTATCAAAATATATGACGCATATATCTGGGTTTAGTTGTATTCTGTTTTTTTTGACTGCACTCCTGCAACCAGCAATAACTATTGGTTTTTCATTCTCTTCATATCATGCATGCCCCGCGGATGGAATATTTTCTGGTGTATATTACGTAAAAGACAAAAGACAGTGTGAAAAATTAACCAGTGCTGTTGCCTGGGAATGAAGTAATAACAAGACCCATAATTTAGGGCTATGGGTCTTGTAAGAATAAATATGGGCTAGTAAACCCTTTCACTCCACAAACTATAAGCACTGGTTCCCGCAGCAATGTGTTCCCATGTTATGGTTTCGTAAGAAAGAGATATCTTCTCCTGGGGTTGTCTGTCGTTATCTGTAATAGTGTTTGGCAGGATTAGATGAATGTCTGTTATTCTTGCTTGAGTAAGTTTTATTTTATAATAAAGTTCATTAATGCCAAAGCGGTTTGTTTGATAAACATCAAAATCGCAAGTCAGTATTTCATTTTCTGAAATTGCCTCCCCCAATAATGGTGAAGATTTATCCACGGGTTTGGTAATAATGACTGGGTGGTGATTGACATTCTGTTCTCTTGATATGGTATGCAACAACTCATAAATCATAATCTGATCCAGATGGGCAATCTGTGCCTTATTACCAATTGAATCCAGAGAACAACAGCCTGCGGACATCAGGCCCTGTTTTACTCCGTTTAACGTCATATAAATTAAATTTGCCATGATGGTTCTCCGTTACTGGTTTTTATTACCAACAGATAGTGAAGATGCATTTTCTTCACCGATATTTTTGAGCAGCAGATAGCGGCTCGATAATGCGGCTATCCGCTCATTAATCTGTTTCTCTAAGGTTTGTGTGCTCTGCTGCTGTTTTTTTGCTTCTTCTAATTGCGTTAATAACACTTCAATTGGCGTTTCCTGATTCAGCAGCGTTTCAGCCTGGTAGGCCACTGTTTTGAGATACGAAAGCGTCAGGCCTTCTTTATTTTTTTCCCGCTCCACGAGCAGTGCCGCAAAATTATGTAAATCCTTCTGCACCTGGATATAGCCACGCAGCGCCGGGCTGTTGTCTGCCCGTTGTGCCAATGTGGTATCCCAGCGGGCGGTGGCTTGCTGTTGCGAGGTGTTTTCCGGCCAGAGTGCCGCGGCGGAGCGGGTCAGGTGTTCGCCGGTTTCCAGCGACTGCAACGGTGAGGTGTTCAGCAACCGGGTGAGGCGGGTGGGATAGTCCTCCAACGTGGGTGCGGTCAGCCATAACGCGGCACCGCCCTGGGCTGTGTCATTCACCTGTGCCAGTTGTTGTTGCAGAGGATGTATCTGCCACCACCAGATGCCCAGCCCGACAAGCGCGGTACAGACTACTCCTGCCATAAAAATCAGAACACCGCGTAAGGAACGAGGGCGTGGTGTATTTTCCGAACCCGGAAAATGGACTTCGACTCTCGGTGCCTGGGGTTCTGGTGCCATACCGATGAGCGGAGAGAGCATCGGGTCAGGCTTGTCTGATGCGGATGGCATATATACCAGCGTCGGCGTGCTGTAGCGGTTTCCGGGCGTGTTCATCATCTGCTGTTCGGTTTCAGTGCGCCGGCGGATGTTCTGCACAAAATAGAGCAGGTTTTCCACGCGCGGGATGCGTTTTAATTCCACCTGCTGGAGTTTGTCGCAGATAAGCTGCAGTGTTCTTTCTGTGCGGTACATCAGCTGCACCTCTCCGTTCATCAGGGAAGCATTCTGGCGCAGCAGGTTGCCAACCCGGGTGTTAAACCACTCCAGCATGTCTGAACGGGCCTGATAGTTCTGTGGCCAGAAGTTTTCCCATTCAGCGGTGATTAATCCGGCGAGCAGTTCACAGCCTTCGCAGAATCCAGCCAGTCCGTTATTACGGGTGCGGGCCAGCGTATAGTAGGTAGCGCTATGCAGGTCGACGCCGTTGCTTTTAAACAACGTCAGGGCGAGAGATTCAACCAGTCGCCAGTTCACTTCCGGTTGTGACGGATGATTAGCTTTGTTCACTTCTTCGCGGATGGCGCTGAACTCTGGCAGGCTGCGCGGATCATCGCCAACCCGGATGATATGTGTGGTGTCATTCATGATGTCAGTCCCTGAATATCCCGGCATTGCTGCCGGGATGAGGTGATTAATACAAGGTGTCCGGGAGGAAGAAGTCGCTGAACAATCCCCCGGTGAACGGATTGTCCTGAGTGTCGACATGAATGCGGTAAATCATGTAGCCACCGTCAACGTTAAAGCGGACATTAAACCCGCCGTCATCCACACTGGTGAGAGTACCCGCATCAATCAGACGGAACTGCGCCCATGGGCCGCTGAAGCTGATGCTGCGCGGTGCGCCGTCGCCGTTGCCGACAAGGGTAAGTTTGCTTTCGGTGCCATCGCGCATGGTATTCGGCCAGACCAGATGCGCGGTGTAGTTGCGCCCATGACTGTAGTCGAGCAATTGACCGTCCATATTCAGTACGCTGCGGCGTTTACCGGATGAGAGTTCGACCGTTTCTGCTGCGTACTGTGTTCCCATTCCGCTCTGCCGGGTAAAGAAGGTGTCGCGAATTTTTTGCGCTGTTTCGAGCTGTTCCTGCACGTCCTGACGGATCAGCACTTGCCCGTCTTCGCCCCAGGCGAGCTTGTTGTCAATAAACAGTTCCAGGTTTTCCTGATAGAAGCTGTCAAGGATCCCGCCAGGTTTAAAGAAGCGGTCGAAGGCGTCGAGGGAGGCGTCCTGCTTAGACTCTGGCTCGAAGGGATAGCGGCCTGCCAGCGTGTCGTTGAAAACTTTGACGACTTTCTCGTTCCACTCCACCTCCATGTAATGCACGGCCTCAACCATGACCACATGCCACGCCTGGTCTGCGAGCTTGCCCACCCAACGGTTGAGCGGGGCGGGTAGCGTTTTAGCCATCTGGCGGGTAGCGAAAATGGGATCGCTGCTGTTCTGGTCGAGACGAAGCTGCACGGCCTTGAGGGCAGATTTACCGGGCGCCGGAGAATTCTGAATAGCCAGCAAATAACGGTGCAGTTCGGTGAGCTGGTGATACACCGTCTGCAACGTGCTGTCTTTATCTTTGCCTTCAGCCAGCACACTGTTCTCCGGGGAAAACTCGCGGCTCAGGCGGGTAAGCAACTGGAAGTCCAGGGCCGACATCATCGCTTCGCGGGTTTTATCTGGCAAATTAGCAGGCGGTGGTGGCGACTGAGTGTTGTCGCGTAGCGTCTGGAGCATGCGGTAGAACGGCTGATCGCCACTAATCACCTGCTCGAGTGCGTCAGTCACTTGCTGCATATCATCATAATCACGCACGTCGAGATTATTCAGTGCGGCCTGCCAGGTGGCAGTGTAGTCGCTGATGTACTGTTCAGTGATATGGCGCTGAATATCTTCGCGGTCAGCCTCGCTGTAGGTGACATTTTTCGTGATGCTGAGCACCCAACTGTCCAGTGCGGTGAGGTCGACAAGGCTGTCGCGCTGCTTAACAAAATAGCTTTGCAGGCCGTAGCGTGTGAGAAACTGCGGCACGGCCAGGTTCTCTTCGCGGTTGGCAACAAACACTTTGTCGAAGCTCGGGCCGACCTGATCGCGTAGATTCAAATCCGCAGGCAATACGCCCAGGGCTTTAGTGCGCAGGCTCTGATAAACCCGCTGGTAGATGGACAGCTTACTGAGTTCTTTTTGCGCTGCGGCAATCGGTTTACCGTAGGGGATAAAACGGTTGATGGCATCGGAATCCCCCGCCCGGCGCTGTGCTTGCCAGTCGGTGTGTTCGAGAGCGTAGTCAAGATGCGCCATCAGTTGCGCCTGGATTGCGCGCTGACCGTGGAAATGTTCGCTCCAGCGCAGGGCCATATACTGCTTAACGACGTTATTGTCGCGCCCGCTTTTATCTTCCAGCATACGAATAACACGCAGCACCGTGAGTTTTTTCTCACTGCCCGCAGGCGCTTCGTTCAGATCCCGAATCAGCCCGTTGAGCAGCGCGGGGAGGTAACGCTGCTCAAGAAGTTGCAGATAAGTTCTCTCGACATACGGGCCGATTTTTCTGCCCTGGTAGAGCGCCATATCAGTGAATGTGCCGTGCTCACGATAGTCGCCATAAGCCAGCGTGGCGTCCCGCATCGGGTTGAGCAGCGGCAGTTGCAGGTCACCTTGTTCATCAATCCCTTGTGGCGGTGGAATATCCATAAAGGATTTGGCCTGGGCCAGCACGGTGATACCAGAGCGGTAGTTGGACTGATAATAGTGGTGCCAACCTGCGATACAGGCGAGAGTTGCGGCAGCCCCGAGAGCCGAAAATATCGCCAGGCGGCGGCGACTTTTGCCCAGCCAGACATCGTTTTCACTGGCCAGATTCGGTTCGGCCAGCAGCGTTTGAGGGAACAACGTACGGGTAAAGTAGGGTTGAGTTTCGCCCACGGGCCAGGAGGTTAACGCGTTTTCCCCCAGGCGATATTGGGTGGCCGCAGACTGAATAAACATATCGTCTACTTGCCCACGTTGTAGGGAGGAGGTCAGATACACGCCACGCAGCATTACTGCCATGTTATCCCCAGCCAGCAGGCCGCTGATTAGCGCATCCAGATGTTCAACAATCCCCTGCATTTGGCGGCTGAAACTGAACAATGTGCTGCGCTGGCTGATTTCCACATGGTTGAGTAACAAATCCGGTAACGCCTGGTTAAAACGCTGCATCCACTCATGCCAGAAAGACTGAAGCTCATCGCGCCAGCGTTCGCTTTCGTGTGCGCCTTCGGTGAACGTGACGCCTAAGGTTGCGTCGCGGGCTTGCTTATCCAGCGGCTGAAAGAGCGGGGCAAATCCGTACAGCAGATCAAGTTTTGTCAGCACGATATAAACGGGAAGCTCACAGTGCAGTTGCTGGCGGATATCCTGAAGGCGCTGGCGCAATACGCTGAGCTGGCGCTCGCGTTGTTGCTTATTATTTGTAATCAATTCAGGCAGGTCGATGGTCAGGATAATACCGTTAAGCGGCTGACGCGGGCGTTTTTGATTCAGCCACTCCAGCCAATGGTTCCACAGGCGGCTGGCGACATTGGCTTCTTCCTGTTCACCCGCAGGCTGGTCGATGAGCGCCCCGTCAATATCAAAAATAACAGCGTGCGCGCCCACGCGCGGCGCGATGTGCCAGGCCGAGTTGTTTTCGCCGCGCGTTTTCTCCGGAACATAAATGGTGTCAGTGGAATACCCTTCACGTAACAGTGCAGTTTTGCCGCTGCCTGTCGTGCCAATGACCATATACCACGGTAGATGGTAGAGGAAATTTCGACGAGCAAGATGGCGTTGCAACCGCAATAGCCAGCGATCGAGATGGCGCTGTTGCTGATGGATCTCCAGGCTAACAGGATCTTTTTCATGTTGCCGTTGCTGCTGCTGAAGGGTTTCCAGAAATTGCAGCCGTTTAACGATGCGAAAGGTCAGCCACCCCAGAGCGATTAATATCCAGACGGCAGTCGCCAGCCAGCGGTTTGCTATAGGTGCCAGAGGATGTTGACCGTCCAGCAACCACGTTGGCCCTTTCCACCAAATCCACACCAGAGATAAGACCCATGCTATGACAACAATCACGATAGCCGAGATTTTTAAGCGGGGCATTGCAGGTCTGAGAGTCGGTTTTAGCGCTTTGAGAAAGCCAGGTTTTGCTACTTTGAACACAATAAAACTCCTGTTTTACATCACTGTTCCGTCGTGATTTTTTCTTCTAATTGCTCAAGCAAGGCGGGTTCCCAATCTGGCAACGTTATCTGGCTTGCTGTCTGTCGCAGCGTTTTGTATTGGCTTTGTGCCAAAGCGGTCATGCCAGCCTGTTCAAGGAGTTGGGCTCCGAAATATTGCCGGTAAAATTGTTGTCGTGGTTCGCGGTTCTGCTGCTGATACTGGTCCAGTAGCTGTAGCGCAGGGGCCAGTCCCTGTTCGTTAAAGTGCATCCAGATATTTTGCGTATCACTATCGCTATTGAGAGATGAGCTGGACGCGTTTTTTGCTGAGCTGACGTCCAGCCAGCGTTGCGTCGTTTCTGACAGATATGGGGTGTGGTCGTTAAACAGTAGGGTTCTCAACGCCGGAATGCGGTTTAAAAACGCGTTAAGTTCATCGCGTATCGCTTCAGCGCTATCGGAATACCCCAGTTGCAGCGCAATTCGTGCTGAAAGGTGATGGCCATCAAACCAGTAGGGCGCCAGTAAAATACTTTTTTCGACCTGTTCCCACAGTTCGCCGTTTGCACTGGCAAACCTGGTCTGATAATCCTCCAGCAAATCGGCTGAAAACGCGGCCAACTGCGTTCTGCCGTCCGTTTCAGCCTGAGGTGCAGTGGTGATAGTGTGCCACACAGCATGGCGCCGAAGTCGGAACCCTATGGTGGATTGCGGATGAAGTTCACACAGTAATTCAGCCACTTTTAGTAACGTCTGCCGCCAGGCTTTATCGTCATGATTTTCCACAGCTATAGTTGGCACGAAAGGCAATGTTGTGGCTTTGTCTGATGCCGCTATGCCTGGAGTTTGTGGGGCACCTGGTGGCAGTTCTGCAATGGGTTCCAGAAAATGGTGCTGATAAAGCGCGAATAATGCATCGACGGCGGCGGCAAGTTGCGCACTGCCATTTTTCAACCAAACCTGTGAAAGATGAGCAAATTCGCCCAGGAGTGCATCGCGTTCGCTCTGGTTTGACTCATTGGTAAAGCTGACGACTGCAGTCTCAAAACGCTTAATAATTTGCTGCGCAAAACGAACTTTATGCGCCTCTTTTTGTGGCCACGCTCGTGTCCAGTAATGTTCGAGGTACTGGGTCAGGAGTTTTGCCGCCAACAACAATTCTTCTGCTTTCCCCGCATGTTGCAAAGTACGCAGCAGGTGCACAATTAGCCGGAAATCTTTGCTTTCGCATGCTAAGAGTTTCAGGGTTCGCTTCTGAATTTCGGCAATATCAAGCTGTGCGTGAGTGAGCGAACCCAGCTTGACCATTTCGCTGTCGATGTACTCCCAGTCACTGTTTGAATCGCTCAGCGCAGAATGCGTTTTCTCTTCCGATAAGGGTTCAAGGACATGGCTGAACCATGCCTCAGGTGTCGAAATATCCATGTTCATTCCTTTAGCGTTAGCCCGCCCAGTGGCAAGCTACCCGCATGGGCTCAAGCGTTTTTTCCAGGGCGTCAATGGCAAACGTCAGTGAATTGCCAGGCGCACCCGTGGGCGAATTGAGGCTGACCGTCAGTGTTTTCGCACCAAAGAGTTGTTTAATTTCGTCTATGCCGGCTAAACCGCGGCTGGACTCCAACAGTGAGTCGTTTTCGCGCAGGAACCAGCGGACATTAAAACGGGTCTTTTCCGTGCTAATCGTCAGATCGGGCTCGTTTTTTAGCGGCTCTGGTAAGGCGATTTGCATCCTGGTGATGTTATCAATGCAGCTAATCATCAGTACCGGACGAGGGGGGACATTCCCCAAGGCGGGGGTTGTGACGATCACCGACGGATGTTCACCTTCTGTTCGCCTGATCAAAAAATTGGTGGAGTGATCGTCACGCTCAGCTTCCTGATTAAAAGCACGTAACCAGGCTTCTCCCTGTTTTTGGGCTTTGATTAACGCACCTGCAAAACCCGGATACTGCGGGGCCAGCACGTGGTCATAGCAATCGAGACGCACCAGTGATGCAGGCTCGGTGCGGCAATTGATTAATGCCTTTAGCGTTGCCGCATCGGGTTGTTTGGCGGCGCAGAGCGCCGTCATCGGTAATAAGGTCAGCACCATGCTGACCAGTATTGATCCCTTCATCACGCGTCCTGCGCCTTAGCGAGTGCAATTTCTGCTTCATCAGAGGAAATCTCTGCTGTGAAACGATGCTCATCAACGCTCAAATGCACATGTTTTATTTCGGCACCGGCAGCCATTTTTTGCAGCAGCAGGAGTGATAACGGGGGTAAAACCTCGCCATCAATGACCGATTCCAGCATGCGCGCGCCATTTTCAGCTCGCGTTACACGGAGCATTATTTCGTCGCTCACTTCTGGCGTAATAACGGTTTCGGCACCAAACCGACTTTTCAGTAACGTCACGAGTCTTGCCAGTTTCGCGGCGATAATGGTGACCAGCGTCTCTTTGGATAGTGGCAGGAAAGGGATGATTTCCATGCGTGCCAGCAGGGCAGGTTTGAAGAAATCGGCCAGCACTGGATACAGTTCTTCGTGCAGGCGCTCCGGGTTTTCCGCCTGCTCGACGATGACTTGATAACCGAGGTTAGACGTGAGGAAAAACACGACGTTTTTACAGTCGATCAGTCGGCCTTCACCATCCGCCATTTCGCCTTTATCGAAAGCCTGGTAAAACAGATTCAGCACATCCGGGTGAGCTTTTTCCACTTCGTCCAGTAGCACGACAGAGTACGGTTTTTGACGAATGGCCTCAGTCAGCACCCCTCCTTCACCGTAACCGACATAGCCTGGCGGTGAGCCGATCAGGCGAGAAACAGTGTGCTTCTCCTGGAATTCAGACATGTTAATGGTGGTGAGATACTGGCGGCCACCAAATAGCAATTCGGCCAGTTGAAGTACCGTTTCTGTTTTCCCCACACCGCTTGGGCCAGCCAATAAAAATGCGCCTAACGGTCGACCAGGGCGGCGCAGATCCGCTCTCGCGGTCAGCAAATGTTTGTGCAAATGGGCGATAGCCAGTTCCTGGCCCTTAATTTTGTCACCCAGCCAGACCGGTAACTCGGTAATCAGCGCCATTTCACTTTGTGATAAACGATTCAGGGGCACGCCTGTCCATTCCGCAATAACCGAGGCTATCTGGCGCTTATCAACGTGCGGAGAAACCAGCATTCTTGTCTGATGCAAGAGTTCCAGCTCATCCATTAGTGCCCGTAATTTTTCACGCTGCTCGGGTATTAGCGCGGTATTGTTTTCATCCTGAGCCAGCATTTCATGGCGTAGGGCGATGATTTTTTGCACCAGCTCACGCTGGTGGTGCCAGCAGGTGTCGAGTTCGTTAAGTTTTACACTGTTTTCTTCATACAACTGATGCAGTTCATGCAGGCGCGCATCATTTTGATGCAGGCCGATGTGTAATTCGCGTTCAAGCTGGCGAATTTCTGCCTGATACTGATGGCTGGCTGTGGTGAGCGCCGAGATTTGACGAGGTGGCGAAGAGAGATTAATGGCCACGCGCGCACAGGCGGTATCAAGAACGTCAATGGCTTTATCGGGAAGCTGGCGGCCAGAAAGATAGCGGTCGCTAAGTGTTGCGGCAGCCTGTAAAGCTCCATCATCAATTAATACGCCGTGCGCTAATTCATACACGGTTGCCAGGCCACGCAGAATAATTGTCGCCTCGGCGGCGGTGGGCTCGGTGACTTTTACCGGCTGGAAGCGTCGGGAAAGTGCGGCGTCTTTTTCAAAATACTTTTTGTATTCGCTCCACGTAGTAGCAGCAATGGTTTTGAGCTCGCCGCGCGCAAGGGCAGGTTTCAGCAGATTAGAAATGTCCAGCCCTCCCTGCTGATTTCCTGCACCTATCAGCGTATGAGCTTCATCAATAAACAAAATCACCGGAGTGGCAGACTGGCGAACTTCCTCCATGATCCCTTTAAAGCGCTTTTCGAATTCGCCTTTAACGGAAGCACCAGCCTGAAGGGCTCCTAAATCGAGCGTGACCAGTTCGGTATTCAGCAGTTTTTCTGGCACCTGACCGGCAACGATGCGCAAGGCCAGGCCTTCGATGAGTGCACTTTTCCCGACGCCTGCTTCACCCACCACAATGGGGTTATTTTTACGACGGCGGCAAAGAATATCGATCATCAGGTCGATTTCATTGTCGCGGCATAGCACGGGGTCAAGTTTTCCGTTGCGGGCATCTTCCGTCACGTTGCTGGAATAGCGGGCGAGTAGGCTTTCTTCTCCATTATGCAAGGTCGGCGCTTTGCTGTTTTCATCCAAGGTGACGGATTCAGCAGAGTCTTTGGTCGCCGAGGCAAAATTCAGACGCAGGAGATCGCGGTTAATCTGCATCAGTAACTGCGCTGCGGCTGGGGACACATAACGTAATGGGGTGTGCAGCAGGGCCAGCAGTAAAATGCCGCCGCGCAATTGCGTCAGTTGCATTTCCGCTGAAGCTAACAGCCAGGCATCTTTGAGCCATTCGACCAACAGCGGTGAGAAGCTCGGATAGCTTTCGACCGTGCGCACTCTGTTTTCATCCACAAGCGTTAATGCATCGCGCAATTGCCCGATATCAATCCCTGATTGTTCGATGATAATGCGTGCATCGCTACGCGGCGTCGCAAGCATCTGCAACAGCACATGTGCCACGGTGATTTCTGTAGCTTGTTGGCTGATACATTCTGCGGCAGCCATCTCAAGCGACTGTTTGGACAAAATATTCAGGCGGTTAACCAGAGTGGGTAAGTCAATCTGGATCATAGAAATATCCTTATTGTTATCTCAGCAAGCTGTTTAGTTGCTGCAAAATGTCCTGGGTTTGCGCATTTAGCCGCAGCACGTAAAACAAGTAAGTCGCCAGTAGAATGGCGAGGCCGCCGGTGAGCAGATGTTTAATCGTCAGACGCTGTGCCAGCCGGTAAAAACCATGCTGATTTTTCTTGTCCTGGTGCAGGAGCGGAAATTCACCGTCTCCACGCAACTTATTCAGGACGTGATGCAGGCGACGGAAGATATGTTCAAACTCGTCGTTGTTCTGGGTAGTGACTTTGTAGCGACCCCGGAAACCAAGTGAGAAGCACAAATACAAAAACTCCAGCAGATCCTGGTAGCGCTTGGGTTCACCCATCAGTCTTTCCAGCAGGATGTAAATCTTTTCCCCGCCCCAGGTTTCATTATGGAAATGCACCAGCAGAGACTGCTTTATCCATTCATTTTTGTTCGACCAGCCCTGACCCAGCGCCGCTTCGTCGATAAATGTGCAAAGCACATAACGAAAGGAAATGATCGTTCCGGGCTCGTAGCCATGGTTCTGAAGCAGTTGTTCGATAGCGCGGATGTCGGTCACGACCTGGCCAAAAAGGTGCTCTGGCAGTCCACGGCTACTCATGGTTTTCAGGCGCAGCACCATACCCAGCAGGGGGGTTGCCGCATCTATCATTACGTTCAGGCTGTTGCCACGCAGGGCCAGTTTGTACTGGCGATGGCTTTCATCGTGGCTCTCATCCACAAAGGTCGTTGAGATCTCGCTCATGCGTTATCCTCTGATTGCCCAAAGCTGGAGATCCAGTTCCGGGAAATTGCCGGATACGTGCAAGGCGATGCCGTTGTGACGGACAATCTCTGCCCATGCAGGGCTATTTTTGTCGAGCGTGAAGTAGACATAGTTGGCGTGATAAGGGATCTGACGCGGGGCGGTGGAGAGCTGGATAAGCTGTACCCCCGGCACTTGAACGCTCACCACGTTGCGGATTTTGTCCACAGAGCTGATTTTGGATTGCTGAATAAACTGACGATGCAGGATTTCGTGTGGTATTTGCGATTTCACCGCCAGTACAAAGGTCGCGGTTTGCAGCAGTGAGTTGTCACTGAGTGTGGCGACATAAATCCCATCCATATAGTTGAATGGCAGATTCATTGCCCGAGGTGCCAGTACTGTACTCAACGCTTTACGCAACGGAAGCATCAACTGGTTGAATGTCTCGGTAAGATTTTCCTGCTGATAAAGCGGTAATTTTCCCACCAGACGGCTGTCTTCAGTAAAGGTCACCAGCTCGCCATACAATGAGATTAAATCCAGATAAAACGTTTCGGGATGGAGTCTGCCCAGCGATGTGCGATGGGTGAATTTTGTCTGGTTGCGGTTAAACATCTGCAACATCATAAATTCGGCAACGTCAGCGATACCTTGCTGAGAAGGGGCCCCAATTCGTTTTGCCAGCTCCTGTGCACGGTTGGCGACGGCGGCGGTGACTTCGCTCAGGTATCGGGCCAGGGTACGGCTTGCGTGAATGGTCATGCTGCTGGGGATAAATTCAGGATCCAGTTCCAGTATACCGTTTGCATGGCGTTCTCTAATCCGGCACAGGGGGATCGTGACCCAGGCGCTAAGATCTTCAGCGCCGCTCATCAGACGGGGGAGCAACTGCCCAAGAGCAAGCGTACTGGCATCCCCTTCGTTGGTGTGTAAATCACGAACATCGCTGTAGTTAATTCTGTAGCGACCTGAACTTTGCCCGGCGCTGTGCATACCTTCGACTTCATTAATAACGTCGCTGATAATAGGCAGGGCCAGGTAAATATCCCGGCTGGCTGAATTTTTAAGATCGTTTACCAGCAAGGGGGCAGGAATGACATCTTGATCGGGAATATTGAAAACAGTGCCATCGGATAAACAGCCGATGGCTTTATTAATACTGATTTTGCCATGCGCGAGCTGGGTTTCATCAATATCCAGATCGGTAAATCCCCAATTAATATTGCTCATCGCCTGCAAGCGATTCTGCAGCACATAATCATTATGACGTTGTAGCTGCTGGAAATGCTGAGGTTTAATAAATAAACCTTCCTGCCAGATAACCTTATTTTTCATGGTTGCCACGATCATTGATCCTCTTTTTTTAATTCGATACTGCTGTCGCGAACGTGTACCAGCAGGCGATAGTGATGTCCGATTTTTTCAACAGACGTTATTGCTTTCCATTCGGTGGTCTGATCGTCAGAAAAATAAGCCACCACGCCGATATAACGGATCGCAGGATCCATTTTTATCAGCGGCAGTGTTTTCATTGTGTCGGGCAGTAGAGTGAAATCCTGGTGATCGATATAATTTTTACCCAAGGCTTCATCGAGTTTGGTACTGGTAATAAGGTCAAAATCCGCATTCCGCAGCTTTGAGTCTTCGCTCATATAAATGAGCTGAATACTAACTGGCGAAGCGTCACCGCTTTCGTTAGGGTTAGTATCCGGCTCAGTTAACAGCGTGATGGCAATCTCCGACGGTTGATCAACGCTATCGCCCACTTTGATGCTCGGATTAGCGATCACCTGGCCCACTTTTTTGACCATTTCGCATCCACTAAGCGTTCCAGCCATCAGGCATACCAGCGCCATTGGGAGGAGTAGTCGCAACGTCATAGTGCATCCAACTCCAGATTCGACTGGCGTAATACGCGGTCATAAACCTGGGCGTAAACTTCGTTGAATAATTTCTCGAAGCCCAGTTGTCGGCTGGAGGCCAGTTCGTCGTAATAGTTGCAGTACATGCGCCACGCCCAGGCCTCATCCATCTCCTGACGCTGTTCATTGCTGCGGCGATACTGGGAAAAGCGCGTCATTAACTGGGCAGGAGAGAATGCCTCAAGCATCATGCGCAATGCCTCAATAATCGCGGTTTCGTTTGCCTGGTTATGCAGTTTCATATTGCGTAGGCTTTCAGATACCGCCGCAGGGGCTGACAAATGTACCGGGCTTTTTTGATCGGCAAATAGCACGCTTAGGGCTGTTTCATAGTTCAGATTCAGGCGTAGCGGATTATCTTCTAATGGGCGTAGATGCTTATCTGACAGGCTATTTTGTTGGTACTGCAGATCCAGTAGGCCCTTTACCGTTGCCTGTAATGTGCGACCGATTTCTTCAAGAAAATCATCAGCATCTTGCGAATTATGTAATGGCAGGGCGCAGCCCAAGCCACGCATCAGCGGCGATACAGCAATATGCGTGTATTTAAATGTGGCTTCGCGCTCGCGGTACGACTTTTCGTCACGGTCACCATGACGCTGCTGGATATCCGGTAAATCCATAAAATGATTGTCGATGCCACCTTTGGCGACTACATCTGAATCAGGCGCTTCAGGTTGAACTCGATGGGTGTATTGCATCAGCGAGGGTTCATCAAAGGCCGAAAATGACGCGTGATGAGTGGTCAGACTCTCTTTTTGTAGGGCTGCCAGAGGATCCTGGGAAAAGCTATTCACCACTGACGGAGCAATGCTCTGAAAGGGTAATGAGTTCTGATAGCTCGGTTGACCTTCTGTAGTCAGCAAGGTTTCTGTTAGCCGGTCGCGGTTCATGACTATGGTTTCAGGGGTGGCATTTTGCAGCTCATAATCCACGGCCTCACCGAGATGAAACTGTGCTTTGATACGCAAAGAGCCGATACTAATTTCGTCTCCCTGGCGCAGGCGAAGAAAACCCGAATTAAGCACCACGGGAGCCTGATTTACCTCTAAATGTCGGGTATGACTTTGTAGGCAAAATGCACCGTCTTGTAGGACAATGGAACAGGATTTTTCTTCTATGCTTTGCTGGTTATCCTGGATAGACCAATAGCATGTATTGCCATGCCCAATGTCCCCGCCTTCCTCCGTAAACAGGCATTTTGCTGCCCGGCCACTTTCCAGTTCATTACCATTCATAATCTGTAATGAGAGTGATGGCTGCTGCTGTTTATCCTCTGCCATACTGCGCTCCGTTTTTTAATACTCTGATTACGTTCTCACGGTGATTGTTACGTGAGGATACTGATTCGGTTTTCCGAGAAAGCTCGTCCATCCCAGAAGTGAATTTTGTTCGTTGCCCAGCGTCATACCGCCAACCTGCTGGGGGGCTATTCCTAACCGCAGATCCCAGGCAAATTGGTCGCGTAAAATAAAAGCAACGAAGAGGGTTAACGGCAGGAAATTTATACCGTTAGGTAAAAAAGAAAGAAAACGATCTCTGGTTAGGTTATTGATGCATAAAAGGAATTTTCCGCTTCGATCAGGAATGCGGCTACCGATTGAGAAATTTTCACCCAGCACCGATTTTTCGATAAATTTGTTGCTGCCACGCATCACCCGTTGGCCTAAACGGTTTTGCTGCTCGGATTCGATATCCACTTTACGAAGTTGCCAGCCATGCAACGTGACGTCCTCAAGGTCAAAGCAGTGGGAAACCAAACTGCATATGACTTCAGAAGAACGGCCTGGATTAGCAAGCGCTCCCGCATAGGCCAGCATTTTGCTGTGATTAATCACCAGTCGGCTGCGAATGCTTTCGCTGCCCAATCCCACAAGGGAATACATTCTCTGGGAAAAGGCATCAGTACCACCGTTACGAAAACAGACGTAATAACGGTATTTGCGCCAAATGTGATAGATAAACTGCGTCCAGCGATGGGTAAACATATCGAGAAAATCGCCCAGTTTTGTTTCACCTTGCGCGGCACCCCAGGCCAGATTATCGAGGTAGTATCCTGGCAGGGGGGACTGGCTGCCATGCAGACCCAGAAAAGTCGTGGTCATCACGAACTGACCGGCTTTATTTTTTACAAGGGTACTTACATCGCTTTTGGGAAAAGCAATGCTGGCATCGGCCTCAAAACGGAGCGCTTCATCAATCGGCTCAGTTTGTAGAGAAATAACCTGATAATTTTCTGTCTGCTTATAAATTGCTTCAACAAGAGCATAAAAATTATAGCGGCAGACATCGTGAAAGGGATTATTCATCGTTAAATCAGCGCGTGCTGACCTATTCTTTCCGGCCATTCATAGCACTCCTGATTATCGATGTTGATCACTTTCAATTCGTGAAAACTATTTACACTGGCATACAGTGAAAAGAAGTGTGAAAGCACTGTTCCCAGTAAATAAAGTTCACCTTCGCAAACAAAAGGCCCCTGTCGAATATAAAGTGTGGTAGCCAATCCCCGGACCGGCACTCCTTTAAACAAGTGGTCTACTGGTCGTGTTTCAAGTTGCTCAATGGCATCCAGTTTTTGTTGTGATAAACGGGCTGATTGGGGATGCTGAATTCCAGGTAGATCGTAGGTTCTTAATACCTGTTTAAGTGCTTCGATATCGAGCAAGGACAGATAATTAAGACTCATATTTGACAGCAATGACCAATGCAGGCTGCCATCCAGAATGGGATACAATGGCAATGAGGGGCGCGTAACATTGCGAAATGCAGTCACCGCAGGTTCAGTACCCATCGCGAGATGAATATCTCCGGTTTTTAGCTGCGCAGGTAATTCCCGATTGGTGCACGTTAAGGAAACCGATACAACCTCTTTGTCATTACCATTATAGTGCCTTTCAGGCAGTGAACCATCGCCATGGACAAATGAAATATAATGCTCAAGCCCATTATAAGTGAGGGCTGTTTTTGCTTTTACCCGGTAATAAAGCGCTTCACGTTGCCGGGCAAACTCCACTTGATGTTCGAAGCTTTCAAAGGAGACATAGTTACGCGTAATTGCTTCTTCGACCCCAACCCGTCGATTTTCATCAAAATTCCAGCCACTATCCACTTGATTGACGCAAAAAATATCGTAACACTCGGAGAGACGATGATTAGCTTCTAACAAATATTCTGTAGAAGTATTGTCGAGTACTATTGTCTCTGCATCCTGTTTAAAGAGGTTAACTGCGGGTGTGCAATATAGCCGGATAGAGTCCTGACGTAGTTTAAGATCGGGTGGTAATGGGCGAGAAAAATGCAGACGAAGCGTAAATTTCTCCGCAAATGTTTGTTCGGGGAGAGAATGAATGCCTTTAATATCGAAAAAGAAAAAACTATCAAGAAAACAAAGATATTCTTGTAATATGCGATAGCCGCTATAAACATTTTTAGGGTAGGGTAGCAAAGCATCCTGCTTTTCAAAACCAACCGGTGCCAACCTAAAATCGGGTAAATTAAAACTTTTTTCACCAACGACGAGCTCGGCTTCGGTCATATATTCACAGAGCCACAAGTAAAGTTGGTAACGGGTATAATTATCGTCATTACCGAGCCATAAACGTAACTTGTCAAACTCTAACGTGCTGAGATCCAGTTTTTTATTGGTATTAAAAGAAACTTCGACGATACCGTGTTTATGGCTGTTGTTAGTTGTGACATTCTCAACACTCAGAGGTAATAACCAGACATCGCGGCTCAGAGTGAAATGGCACGAAGGGATGGGGTCAGCAGAGTCTTTACCCACCATGATTCCGGTGACTTCACCTGACGGGCTCATAACCTGCTCGCCCCTGGCGACTAAAAATGCAGTCGTAACAGCCTTGGTATTGGGGGTATATTCAATTACCGTCATGCTTGGTGTTGGACGCAAGTAATTAGGCCACAGCATATTTAAAAGACTGTGGGTCAGTTCAGGAAATTCATCTTCAATCCTGGATCGTAGATTTCCAGATAAAAAAGCAAACCCCTCTAACAAACGTTCAACGTCCGGATCGGCTTCTTTTTCTGCCAGGAAGGGGGCTAGGTGCGGTTTTTCTTTCGCCAGTAGTTTCCCTGACTGGCGTAAATAATCCAGCTCTTCACGAAAATATCTTTCCTCAAATGACATAATACTTAATTAACCTTGTAGTGATGGTGATTATCAAGTTGCATATTAAATTCCACGACATCTCGTAGGCCATTAAAGTCAATATGTGCCACGATATGAAAATTAAGATCCATAGGGTTATATCCCTCACTACTTACCGCTTCAACGTCTGCGTGTTTCACGCGTGGTTCAAAGTGTTCGATACAGTGCTGAATGGCATTTTCAATTGTTTTACGAAAATCGGCTGACGAGGCCGTTGCGTCATTCAGATCGATAACGCCTAATTGCAAAGTACTCTGAGAGCTACCAGGTCGGGTATTCAGGATATTGCGCAAATTACGTTTAATCGAAACCTGTAAACTTTCGATTTGCGATGAGCGGGAATAACTCGTTGATTCTCCCTCAATGCGCTCAAATAAACTTGCAGATGTACCTCTTTTCCGACCTGGTATTGCCATGATTATTCCTTATCAAGCCGGCCAACGAGAGATAACTCGAAGTTGGCTCCCATATATTTGAAATGAGGACGCACTGAAATAGCGACCTGATACCAACCCGGATCGCCATCGACATCCAATACGTCGATTTTGGCTGCACGCAATGGTTTACGGCTGCGAACATCCGCCGGTGGGTTTTCCTGGTCAGCAATGTATTGTTTGATCCAGTTATTCAGTTCACGTTCCAGATCGTTACGTACTTTCCATGAACCAATTTGCTCGCGCTGCAGGACTTTGATGTAGTGGGCAAGGCGGTTGATGATGAACATATAAGGCAGTTGCGTACCCAGCTTATAGTTTGTCTGGGCGACTTTACCTTCCGGTGTACCAGGGAATTTCCTGGGTTTTTGTACTGAGTTTGCGGAGAAGAAGGCGGCATTGTTACTACCCTTACGCATGGTTAGCGTAATAAAACCTTCTTCAGCCAACTCAAATTCACGGCGATCGGTTACAAGGATTTCAGTTGGGATTTTCGCCTGAGTTTGACCTAGTGCATCAAACAGATGTACTGGCAAATCGTTTACCGCACCACCGCTCTGCGGGCCGATGATATTTGGACACCAGCGGTATTTTGCAAAACTATCAGTCAGGCTACTGGCTAACAGGAATGCGGTATTGCCCCATAAATAATCTTCGTGATGATGGCTAACATCTTCCTGATAATTAAAGTTTTTAATGGGATTATCAACTTGAGAGTAGGGCAGGCGAAGTAGGAAGCGTGGTGCTGTCAGACCCAGATAACGGGCGTCTTCCGATTCACGTAGTGCGCGCCATTTTGTGTATGACGGCCCTTCGAAAATGGAAGCAACATCTTTGATGGTTGGCAATTCGGTGAAAGATTTTAGACCAAAGAAATCAGGTGAAACGGAGGTCAGGAAAGGTGCGTGAGCCATGGCGCCTACCGCGCTGACATAGTTCAGCAGCTTCATGTCCTGAGCGGTATTATTAAATGCGTAGCTGCCCACAACGGAGGCAATTGGCTCGCCGCCAAACTGACCGTATCCGGAGGAATAGACATGTTTATAGAATCCGGACTGTACAATTTCAGGCGCGAATTCAAAATCTTCCAGCAGTTCTTCTTTGGTGGCATGTAGGATATTGATTTTAATATTTTCTTTAAAATCAGTGCGCTCTACCAACAATTTCATGGAGCGCCAGAATGATTCTACCTGCTGGAAAGCTTCTGCATGGAGGATATTATTCATCTGTTCGCTGAGTTTGTTGTCTAACTCAGCAATCATGCGGTCAACAGCAAGTTTGTTAATGGGATCGTGATGATTCCCGGTCTGTAGCATGCTGGTTATGAAGGCGGCGATACCCTGGCGCGCAATATTATAGCCGTCGGACTCAGGCTGAATACGAGTCTGCGCCATAATTTCATCAAGTAATGACGTTTGCTTTGCAGTGGATTCCGCAACGGGCGCGGCAAGATCTTCCTGTAACGACATATTCAAAATCCTTCTTAAAAATTATGCTTTATTGACAATATTGAGCTCGTTGAGAAGTTGCGCACGTGACTCTTCGTGATCCAATAGTGCCTGCAACTGACTGCGGAATGCCGGGACATTGCCCATTGGCCCTTTTAATGCAACCAGCGCTTCGCGCAATTCCAGTAGTTTTTTCAGCTCAGGAATCTGTTTTGCAATATTGTCCGGGGAGAAGTCTTCTAAAGACTTCACGTCAAGCTCAACCAGCAGTTCTTCGCCTTTCTTTTCGCTCAGGGCATTCTCAACACTAAAGCTGAGGTTGATGTCTGTTTCGCTCATGACAGCGTTAAAATTGTTCTTATTGACGGAGACGACATGGCGTTCATCAATCGGTGTGTTTTCCGCTCGGCCTTTCATATCCCCAACCACTAATAAATTTAGTGGTAGCTCGACTTCAGAACCTAATCCATCGGCCTTGGGAACATAGCGAATATTAATTCGTTCTTTAGGCGCGACACTGCCGTCTTTGCTATTGCTCATATTTTGTTACCCTTGTGCTACATACTCAATGGTATGCCAGTCATTGGTTGATTTACGTTTTTAATAAATGATGAGTGATGTTCTGTTTTATTTGTATTTATCAGGTCAGTGAGTTTTTTTAGCGATACTAAATCCCGGCTACGTTATCATTACTGATGTCGGTTTTGTATTTTAAAATTAGTACGGAAAGCTACTTTTATTTTTTTAGTTATATTTTTTGCGTTTTTTATTTAATTTTGTGATGAATTAATGGCATTCATTTGTGTGGTTTATATTTGAATGTAGGGTTACGGACATTATCTTTATTTTGGTTTGTATGTCTGTTTTGTGGTGGTATTTTACCGCGGATTTCACACTTCTTTCAGTTGCCTTATGAGCTATTTAAAATCGGGCTTTTACTTTTGTTTATCTTGTATTGATTATGAAGAGACAATCCGGGCAGTTCGAAGAGATAGTTGGAATTATTGTTAAATACTAATGGCTTTTTATTATTTACAGGAGTTTTTCCATGCCTACCCCATGTTATATTTCTATGACGGGCCAGACTCAGGGCAATATCACCGCTGGTGCATTTACAGCAGAATCAGTGGGTAATATTTATGTTCAGGGGCATGAAAATGAAATGCTGGTGCAGGAATTCCAGCATATCGTCACCGTGCCTACGGATCCACAGTCAGGTCAGCCTGCTGGTCAGCGTGCTCACAAACCATTTATTTTTACCGTGGCACTGAATAAAGCGGTCCCTCTGCTTTATAACGCACTGGCTTCCGGTGAAATGCTGCCGACCACTGAACTGAAATGGTTCCGTACCTCAGTTGAAGGCAAACAGGAACATTTCTTCACTACGCGTCTGACTGACTCCACTATCGTCGATATCAACTGTCATATGCCGCACTGCCAGGATGCGACTAAGCGTGAGTTTACCCAGCTCATCCAGGTCTCTCTTGCATATCGCAAAATCGAGTGGGAACACACATCAGCTGGTACGTCTGGTGCAGACGACTGGCGTGCTCCGCTAGAAGCTTAATCTTAGGTTAAATATAAAACGTCCTGATTACAGGACGTTATTTCTTTGCGGCTCGAAGGAATAACAAAATGGCCTCAGACGGCACCCGCTTCACCTTTACCGCCGGGCGGACCCCGGATGACACCTTTGCCGTGGTGGATTTCCAGCTCACCCAGTCCCTTTCCTCCCTGTTTCGCCTTGAGCTGACCCTCGCCAGCAGCAACCCGGCCCTGGAATTCCGTAAAGTTCTCGACCAGGCGGGGACGCTGATTATTTGGCAGGGCGAGGAGATTAAGCGCCGCCTGCGCGGCATCGTGACCTTCTGCGAGCAGGGCGACACCGGCAGACACCAGACGCTGTACCACATAACCCTGCGCCCGGAGCTCTGGCGCAGCTCCCAGCGGCAGAACTGCCGCAGCTTCCAGAATGTCGATATCCGCGCCATCTTTCAGACGCTGCTTAAAGAGACGGGCGTGCTCACCCACGACGCCCTGTTCCGCCGCCCGCACCCTTTCCGCGAGTTCTGCGTCCAGTACCAGGAAACCGACTTCGATTTCATCGCCCGGCTGGCCGCCGAAGAGGGGATTTTCTTCTGCGAGGAAGAATATCTGGAGCGCAACCTGCAGAAACTGACCTTCGCCGATGACAGCCGCGTGCTGCGCAGGCTCGACCCGCTGCCGTACAACCCCAACGGTGCGAGTGAGTCCAGCCGCTACTGCATCAACAGCTTCTGCCGCCGCGCACAAATCCGCCCCGCACAGGTCACCACGCAGGACTACACCTTCAAAGCCCCGCTCTGGCCCGGGCAGTTTAACCACCGCCCGTCGGAGATGCCCAACCAGCGCGCGGTGTATGAGATTTTTGACTATCCGGGGCGCTTCAAGGACGCGCAGCGCGGGGCGGATTTTGCGAAATATCAGGTGGAAGGCTGGCGCAGTGACGTGGACTACGCCACCGGCACCAGCAACTCACCCCGGCTCCAGCCGGGCCGCTGCTTCAGCCTGACGGACCACCCGCGCGCGGACCTCAACGACCTGTGGCAGGTGGTGTCCTGTCAGTTAACCGGCAGCCAGCCGCAGGCGCTCACCGGGAGCGAGGGCCAGGGCACCACGCTCATCAACAGCTTCAGCGTTATCCCCGCCATTCAGACCTGGCGCTCACCGCCGTATCCAAAACCGCGGGTCGACGGCCCGCAAAGCGCCATCGTCACCGGCCCGCCGGGGGAGGAAATCTTCTGCGACGAACACGGGCGGGTGCGGGTGAAATTTGCCTGGGACCGCTATAACCAGGCCGATGCGAAAAGCTCGTGCTGGATACGCGTCTCGCAGGCGTGGGCGGGCGCCGGGTTCGGCAATATCGCCATCCCGCGCGTCGGCCAGGAAGTGATTGTCGATTTCCTCAACGGCGACCCGGACCAGCCGATTATCACCGGGCGCACCTACCACGCCGGTAACCGCGCCCCGGGCGACCTGCCGGGCACCAGAACGCAGATGGCAATCCGCTCGCAGACCTACAAGGGCAGCGGCTACAACGAGCTGATGTTCGAGGATGAGACCAATCAGGAGCTGCTGTCGATGCATGCTCAGAAGGACATGAAAACGGTGGTGCTGAACAACCGTGACACGGAGGTGAAAGTCGACCATACGGAAACGGTAGGTAAAGGTCAGACGGTAGCGGTCGGGAAGAAAAAGGAGGCGGGGCACGACCAGAAGATAACGGTGGCGAACGATCAGACTGTTACGGTCAATAACGATCGCACGATCATGGTGGAGCACGATCAGAAACACACAGTAACACACGACGACATAACGAATGTCAAAAACGATCAGCAACTGGACGTTACCCAGAATCGGAAGAAAAAAATTGGTGCAGATCAGCATAGTGAAGTTGCGGGTGACGATCACGAAAAGGTCATTAAGTCACAGGATATCGATATTGGGGAAAACTATTCACTTACGGTAAAGGAAAGTCTGACCATCAAGGTGGGCAAGTGCCTGCTAAAAATGAGCAAAGACGGAACGATCACACTGAATGGGGTGAGTATCCAACTGGAAGGGAAAGACAAAATCAATATTTATGGCGCTGATATTGATCTGGACTGATCAAGGAAATGATAAATGGACTTGGTTAATAAAACTGGATTTCCTTATTTTCAGTTCGAAAAGATTGGGCACTATGGTGAACTGTTTACCGTTATTGCGGTTAGCCAGACGTTTGATATTCCGAAATTAGACGGGGTTTGTCCAGTAGCTGACAAACAGCGTCCTCTGGTTATGGCCGATACATGGTTTGGCGAGCCAGAATTCAGTAGCCTGCGTACAGTAAGCGATTTTATCTGGCGAAAAGTACGAGCAGATATCCTGCTGGCCGGTTCAGCCTGGTATGCTGGAGAGCGAGTTAATGCCTGGCAGGCTGAATTTCAGGTAGGGAAGCTTAGCCGGACGATTGATGTTTGCGGACCACGTGAATGGCAATTTATAAACGGTGACTGGCAACTCAGCAATCCAGAGAGAGTCAACAATGTCTTATTGCGCCATGAACTGGCTTCCAGCAGTCAATACAATCCTTTTGGAAGAAAAGTTCCCTCTTCTATAGATCAAACATCACCTATCCTGGCATCACAGTTGTCAGCCTCTCCGGGGGCGGTATGCCGGAGCTGGCCTTCCAGGTTGCGTTATGCGCAGGGATTTACAACGGCGTGGAAAGAGAGTGTCATGCCCTTTTATCCTGCTGAATTTGATGTGGCTTTCTTTAACAGCGCCCCGCTGGAACAGCAGTACGACGGATATCTGCTGGGCAATGAGAAAATTGTGCTGAAAGGTTTGTTGAGATCGGCTGTCACGCGAACGTGTTTTTTACCTGGCCTCCGGGTTGTTGCTAAAAATCCTCATTCTGATTACTCCCTGCTACGACAGCCATTGCAGGCAGACACTCTGACCTGCCATACCGATGATGAACAAATAACACTCGTTTGGCGTTTAACGCTACCAGCACAAACCTTACCTGAACATCTTGTGCTGGTAACAGAGCAGGAGTTATCTCATGGCTGAGAAACATATGGGCATCAGGGAGTCCCAATACGTGGTACTCAATACCGCGCCGGATGTTTGTGTAGTTGGTATTGTGCCAGTGCCCTTCGACAGTTATCAGGATTTATCACATCAGAAAAGCTATGTCAGCAATGTACGGGCGCGAGGCAAGCCTATTTTGACAGTAGGTAGTGTGATTGCTGGAACACAAGGTAATGCAGGAAAAGGGGTGAGCTCCGGTACAAGCCTCAGTAACGGTGACTGCGAGATACTTACAGGTGTACCGCACATTAAATGTAAGGGAAAGCCTGTTGCCCGGCATGGTTCGCTGGTGATGATGAACAATGGGAATACCATTGGCACATTATATACCCAGGTCAATCCACCCAACGGGCCAATTCCGGTTGCCAAAGAAATATCCTTTCTGAAGAAGTTAGCAGAGCAGGAAGTGGAAAGACAGAGGCTGCAAATGGAAGCTATGCAGCAGATGCCAGATTTGTATGAGGGAATGGGTAAGAATTTTGTTAACAATCTGTTTGAAATGGGGCGTCAACTGGGTGGCGGTGGAATAAAAAATGGTTCAATGGAGTTTGAGGAGAGGATAGCCATACTGAAACTCATGGGGGCGGATCCCAGCCTCATGGAAAAAGCAAATGAGCTTAACCAGGCGACGATAGAAAAAATAGATGCCAGCCCACCGCTTCTGGAAATGGAAAATGAGACCCAGGAGAGGGGGGCAAAGCTGGAAAATGCGCTGGAGTGGGCATTTCTCATCAAGGGATTGGCGGGAGGAGGGCTTAAATATCTAAAGTGGTTGCGTGGCCGAAGGGGAGTGGGAGGGGTTAAGGTTGTTGTAGGTTTGGGAGCAAGACTCGAAGCATCTGGGGTAATCAGAAATTCTGATGGCAATATTCTTGTTGAAATCTTCAAGAATGCTAAAGTGCGTAAGCTTACGCCGCCAGATGGATATTTAGGTGCATATGGATATGAATATAAATGGGCAGCACCGGGAGGAGGAACAATGACCGTGCGTATTCATGGAAAAGATCCCTCAGCCCCCCCTGGTTCAAATGCAAGTCGAGGGTGGGTTGTGAGGATATTTGATGGTAAGAAAAGTATGGATTCAAATGGTGTTTACCATCCGCCGGGTATATTTAATGAATCAAGCCCACATTATGACCAGTCATTGATAAATGATGTTCATATTCCTATCTCAGAACCAATTAGTTTCCCCGGAGTCGAATAATGCTTTCAGATAAAAATGTATTCTTAAAAAACAAAATAATTGAAATAAACACTGCGTTAACAATTGAAGGGAGTGATATGTTTGAGCTAATAGGGGAGGTCAAGGATTTATTTTCATCTCCATATAATACTGGTACTGTAGCAAACTGTGAGGTTGTACAGGAGTTATGGGGGGCCTTGTTTAATGTGTTTTCCTCGGATTCATCTTATGATAATAAGTTTGAGGCAATATTTACGATGAGTGATATCGCAATATATGCAAGAAAACAAGGGGTTAAAGTTGGATTTGAATTATTGGAAGAATGGAGAAGTGCACATGGTCAAAATGATACAACTGTGGAAATTTTAGAATGTATAGATGATATATTACTGTAGTGATATAAAAACGACCAAATATTTCACAGCCAGCAAGAAACTGCATATACATTTATGGATTTTTCTGAATTGAACATGTTCGATTTTACCTCATTTAGACGTTGAGTCCTGTATAGGAAATATTTGTGAGTATGAGGGAAATTCAAAAATTAAGAAAAACTGTAAAAAATTCAATGACACTCTCAATAAAATTACATCTTTAAGTAACAGCACTGTGCTTAAGTGTATGAAGGACCTCCAATAAAAAGAGCTTATAGAAAAGGCGTTCCCAGCACCAGGCCGAAAACGCCTTTAGATATACTTTAAGCTTTTTTCACAACGCTCAGCGTTGCGCCCAAACGAGCAGGTTTGTCAGCCGTTGCTTTTTGCGTTGCGCTTGCACATGCAGTTTCCACACACACAAATGTCTTATAACCGTCATCTGGCATATCGCCCATAGACGCGGAAAGCGCTGGGCCTGGGTTCCAGCC
Organism: Buttiauxella gaviniae; assembly: GCF_040786275.1. NCBI lineage: Bacteria > Pseudomonadati > Pseudomonadota > Gammaproteobacteria > Enterobacterales > Enterobacteriaceae > Buttiauxella > Buttiauxella gaviniae. The sequence goes on along the minus strand of NZ_JBFMVT010000002.1, from coordinate 99,714 downwards.
AACCACGTTAACGTGATGGTGGTGAACAACATTAATAGCGCGATTCAGGTTCGCATCATGGATAACGCTGCATTCTTCAGGTTCCAGATAAACGCGGTCTGTGCGATCCGGGAAGGTCTGCACGCCGTCGGTTAACTGGCCTTCAGTCGCATTCAACACTTTATCAATATATTTGTTACCCAGACCGCTTACTTTAACGTCCGCGATATCGCCAACGGTGAAGTAAGTGTGCAGAGCGGAGTTAACGTCGAATTCGCCGTGTGCTTCCAGCTCCATCTCACAGGTTTTACCCAGTTTGTAACGAGCATAGAGGGTAAAATCATGTGGCCAGTATTTGCGTGAAGCTTCGCTGCTCTGCAATTCGAAGGTCAATGAAACGCCGCTTTCATCTTCGTTGTGCGCTGTCAGTGTCCATGGCAGATTGCGAGCAAAACCATGTGCTGGCAGGCCTTCTTGTGCCGCCGGGCCAAACCACGGCCAGCAAATTGGTACACCGCCGCGAATGGCAACCCCATTTTTGAACGGCGTGTTGTCGCTCAGCCACAGAACTTCTTCTTCGCCGGTAGGTTTCCACGTCAGCAGGTGTGCACCTTGCAGAGCAACGGAACCGCGCGCTTGTGGATGATCAATCACGATAACGTCTAACTCATCATTCTGACGACGAGACAGGGAAGGGGTGATTTGTTCAATAACGGGAAGGGCAAAAATTTTGTTAATCATTGACTCAACCTATTGTTCCAGACGTAAAAAAGGCGACCACATAGGGTCGCCTCTCGGGATTTAATGACTCATCTCAACTTATTTGGAGATGTGAGCAATCAGATCCAGTACTTTGTTTGAGTAGCCAGTTTCGTTGTCGTACCAGGAAACCAGTTTCACAAATTTGTCGTTCAGTGCGATACCCGCTTTAGCATCGAACACGGAAGTGCAAACTTCGCCGTTGAAATCAGTAGATACAACGTCGTCTTCGGTGTAACCCAGAACGCCTTTCATTGGGCCTTCAGAAGCCGCTTTGATTGCTTTCTTGATTTCTTCGTAAGACGCAGCTTTTTCCAGACGAACGGTCAGGTCAACAACAGACACGTTTGGAGTTGGAACGCGGAACGCCATACCAGTGATTTTACCGTTCAGCTCTGGCAGTACAACGCCTACAGCTTTAGCAGCACCGGTAGAAGAAGGGATGATGTTCTGAGCTGCGCCGCGGCCGCCGCGCCAGTCTTTGTGAGACGGGCCATCAACAGTTTTCTGAGTAGCGGTAGTTGCGTGAACAGTGGTCATCAGGCCTTCAACGATACCGAAGTTGTCGTTGATAACTTTAGCCAGTGGAGCCAGGCAGTTAGTGGTGCAAGATGCGTTAGAAACGATATCCTGGCCAGCATATTTTTCGAAGTTAGCACCACGAACGAACATAGGAGTGCTGTCTTTAGAAGGACCAGTCAGAACAACCTTTTTCGCGCCAGCAGTGATGTGCTTACGAGCAGTTTCGTCTGTCAGGAACAGACCAGTTGCTTCAGCAACTACGTCTACGTTTACTTCGTTCCATTTCAGGTTAGCCGGGTCACGTTCTGCGGTAACACGGATAGTTTTGCCGTTAACAACCAGGTGGCCGTCTTTGACTTCTACAGTGCCGTTGAAACGACCGTGAGTTGAGTCGTACTTCAGCATGTAAGCCATGTATTCAGCGTCTAACAGGTCGTTGATTGCAACGATCTCGATGTCAGAACGTTCCTGAGCAGCACGGAAAACAATACGGCCGATACGGCCAAAACCGTTGATACCTACTTTGATAGTCATATATTCCACCAGCTATTTGTTAGTGAATAAAAGGTTGCCTGTAAAATTACAAAAACCTTACGCAGCGTCAAGCGGAATCGTGTCAATCATTGCGACAAATCAATCCTATGGACATCATTTGAGCGACTGAACCGCCTCACGCTTCCCTTTTGGCTCTTTATCCAAATGGGGACGATGCGAGGAATTTTAAAGATCAATTCCATCAATAATGTGATGACGATCACAATTGGCGCTACGCCAGAAATTCAGGGCTAAGTTTAGAACAAAAAAGAGCACGGCGTTGTTAATTTTTTGTTAGAATCATGCTGTTATCAGTTACAGTAATCACTGCCCGAGATGTACGCATATGGCTAACCAATTACCTCCTGATTTATCGAAAAAAAACCTGTCTGAGATGCAGTTTTATGTCACCCAGAAACACGGAACAGAACCCCCGTTTTCCGGGCGTCTGCTGCATAACAAGCGGGAAGGTATTTACCACTGCCTGGTTTGTGATGCCCCACTGTTTAAATCGGAGTCTAAATATGACTCAGGTTGCGGCTGGCCGAGCTTCTATGAACCAGTGACTGACGGCGCAATCCGCTATATCAAGGATTTCTCGCACGGTATGGAGCGGATTGAAATTCGTTGCAGCAACTGTGAAGCCCATTTAGGCCACGTTTTCCCGGACGGCCCGCAGCCAACCGGCGAGCGTTACTGCGTAAACTCAGCTTCGTTAAACTTCACCGACGATAAAAACGGTGAGCAAATCGAAGGCTGAAAAATCGATTCAGCAAATTATTCCACAGGAACTTGCCGCATGATGAACCTGGACGAAATGTTAGACGCAATGACACCGGAAGTTTATCAACGTCTGGTAACCGCCGTTGAACTGGGAAAATGGCCTGACGGTGTGGCACTGACGCCCGATCAAAAAGAGAACAGCCTGCAATTAGTGATGATGTGGCAGACACGTCATAATACTGACCCGCAGCATATGACCATCGGCACAGATGGCAATATCGTGATGAAAAGTAAGCAGCAGCTCAAAGCTGAATTCGGCATTGAGCCTGCTCCGATTATGACGGTAAAGCTGTAAATCTGAACGGGTGAGTGGTGTTTACGCCACTCACCCGGATTGCGAAATTAATGCTCGGTTTTAATGCCCAAATCTTTGGCTAACTCTTTTGCCAATTGATTGTTATCGTCAGCCCCATACTCCCAGAACATCGCGCCACCCAATCCCTTCGCCTTGATGTACTCCGCTTTAGCGGCCACTGAACGTGGGTTCTCATATGAGATAGCAAACAGATCTTTTCCATCGGCCGATTTCATTGTCAGATAAGGCACTTGCGCGTCGTTATCCCAATGTTCAGTAAATCGTTTTTGCGGATCGTTGAGCATTTTGCTCACAATATCGTTGTATTTCAGATAAGTGTCTTTTGAAAGGTCCAGCCCGAATGACGTAAATACCGCTTTTTCTGATGCACCGAAATAGGGTTGTGTGACCGGGTTTTTGGCCGCGTCGGGTTTATCCCAGTCAATACCAGGCTCCACTGCACGCTTAGGCACTCGACCATAAAAACCAATGCCGAGGTTAAGTTGCGCAGGCTTCATACCCGCAGCAATGTAATTATTCACCACATAGTCCGCGCTGTATTTATCCGCTTTCGCAACCGTCGGCCAGGCTTTCGAGTCATAAAGATTTGAGTTGAAATATTGAGTGCCGTACGCCATGTCGTAGGCCATCAGGTTGATATAATCAAGCGTAGGGGCGATGGCTTTCATATCGACCCATTCTGTTGGGCCTTTCACGTTTGCAGCCACTGCGATGGTCAGCAGTTTTTTCTTACCCAGCGCGGTACGCAATTCAGTGAGCAGCGCGGTGAAGTTGGCGCGATCTTCAGGCATGCTGGCTACCAGCCCCCATGCACCATTTACCGGGTATTCCCAGTCCAGATCGATACCATCCAAATCATACTTTTTAATCACTTCCTGCGCAGAACGTATAAATACCGCACGGTTCTCAGGTGTCGCAGCGGCACCGGAGAACCCACGAGCCCCCCAGCCGCCAACCGAAAGCAGAACTTTCAGATTTGGATTCTGTTTACGCAGCGCGGGGATCTTTTCGAGATCGGCCATGACTTTGGGCGAAAGCCAGATTTGATGAAGTTTTGATGCGTCTTTCAGAGCGGGATTGGTTTCATCTTTCTCATCGTTATAAATCAGACCAAACGAATAGTTAAGATGGGTTATCTGGCGTACATCAAGTTTGTCAATATCGCCGCCAGGCCCGGCGGTGACATCGCCCCCTCCGTTAAAATAACCTACCGAGAGATATGAGCTTGCCTGAGCCACTCCGGTACAGGCGATTTGAATCACTGCCAGCAACGGCAGCAGCTTACGCGTGAAGACCATTGGGGTGTTCCTCTTTGACGGAAAAATAAAAATACAGCTAAGGTGCTGTATAAATAAGCAACCTGATTATGAGAGCGCTCTCAAAAATGAGCGAGCAATAAAAGTTGAGAATGAGAGCGGAATCGAGAAAAGGGCGCGAATGCGCCCAAGGGAAATTTAGTATGTAAAATCAGCAAGCGTCATTAGCGTTGCGCCTGCCGCAGACATCGTCTGAAATGCCTTTAGACCATCTTGCGGTTGGAGATTAACGCCACGGCAACCATCGGTAATAACCGTCACCTCATAACCGAGCGTCAGGGCGTCGAGTACCGTGAACTTCACGCAATAATCCGTCGCCAGACCCATAACAATCAGCTGTTTAATTCCGTTACGGAATAACCAGTCATCGAGCTGCGTTTTCTGGCGATGCCCGTTGTCGAAAAATCCGCTATAGCTATCAATCAGCGGATTTTCACCTTTTTGAAAAACAGCATCAATATCACGCGTATTGAGTAACGGATGAAGTTCCGCGCCTTCGCTGTTTTGCACGCAGTGATCCGGCCACCAGGTTTGTCTCAGACCGTCAAGTTTTCCCTGGGAATAAGGCTCGGTTCTCTGTACTCGGGCAAAGCTGCCATGGTTAACCGGATGCCAGTCTTGGGTAGCGACGACCGCATCTCCACGTGCTTTGCAAAAACCTATTAAGGCATTTGCCACATCAACGGTGCTATCGGCTTCAGGGACGGCCAGCGCGCCGCCCGCGCAAAAATCATTTTGTAAATCTACAAGTAACAAAGCGCGTTTCATGGTTTTTCCTTACTCGTCTGGAGTGAGTTCGCCGCGTAAATTGCGGGACATCGCCTCGCGAATGGTCTGCGCATCCAGATTCTGGCTGAGCAAATAGTGCAGTTTCGTCAGCGTCGCTTCTACCGTCATATCATAGCCGCTAATCACACCCGCCTGTGCCAGCGCATTACCCGTGGCATAGCCGCCCATGTTCACTTTCCCGGACATACATTGCGTTAGATTCACCACCACAATGCCGCGCGAGCAGGCTTTCTGTAACTCTTCAATGAACGCGCCTTGCTGAGGCGCATTCCCCACGCCATAAGAGCGTAAAATCAACGCTTTTACCGGCTGGCGTAAGAAATTACCGACGACATCCGCTGAAATACCGGGATAGATAGTCACCACGCCAATCGGCTGCGGGGTAATCGGATGCACAATCAGCTCGCCATCTCCGTGCGGGGCGGCTGGCGTATTCAGACGGCGAATGTGAATGCCCGCTTCAAGTAACGGAGCCAAGTTAGGGGAAGCGAAAGCATCGAAACCGTCGGCATGCGCTTTAGTCGTGCGATTGCCGCGATAGAGGCGATTATTGAAGAACAATGTCACTTCGTTAATCGGGAAATTCGCCGCAATATACAAAGAGTTCAGCAGATTTATTTGCCCATCGGAGCGCAGTTCGGCCAGAGGGATCTGCGAGCCGGTCACAATTACCGGTTTGCTGAGGTTCTCCAGCATGAACGAGAGCGCCGAGGCGGTAAAGGCCATGGTGTCGGTGCCGTGCAAAATCACGAAACCGTCGTAGTCGTCGTAATGGGCTTTAATGTCGTCGGCAATGTGCTGCCAGTCCTCGGGCGTCATGTCAGAGGAGTCCATCAGCGGCTGATATTCATGAATGGTGAAATCAGGCATCTCCTGGCGATGGAATTCAGGCATTAAAGCCAGCTGGCGCTGTAGGTGGCCGGAAACCGGAATATACCCGTGTTCTGAGCGCTGCATACCGATGGTACCGCCGGTATAAGCAACGTAAATGGATTTTTTTTGCATGGATGAGCTCGAAGGCTTTTACGTAATGGGGCGCAGTATAGAGCGACGGGGCAAAAAAATCAGCCCGGTAAATACCGGGCTGGATTTGAATTAACGCACATCTCCACAGGTGAGGCAGAAGGCGTATCGATTTTGCGGATCGTTCATGGTGCCAAACTTGTCGTTTTGCGCTTTTACCGCAAGGGCGGCATCAGCCAGCGGAGCGGGCAGCCAGGCCTGCAATGCCTGCGGCAGCATGGCACGGACGGAACCGCTCATGCTGTCGAACACCATATCGATAAAGCTCGGATCATCCTGCCAGAAATCCAGATGCCAGTTTGAAAGTTTCGCAAGTTCAGCGGCTTTCGCTACGGCATCGTCGAAATCACCCAGGCTATCGACCAGGCCGTTCTCTTTCGCATCCTGACCGGTCCAGACATGGCCCTGCGCAATAGAATCGATTTGTTCCGGCGTTTTCTTACGCGAGTCGGCAACCAAATTGATAAAGCGCTTATAGCCGTTTTCGATGGTCAACTGCATCATCTGCTGAACTTCCGGTGGCAACGACTTCGTGACAGCCACGTCAGCTAACGGTGAAGTGGCCACGCCATCGGTGTGAACCCCAATCGAATCGAGACTATTTTCAACGGTATTGATAACCCCGAAGATACCGATTGATCCGGTCAGCGTATTCGGGCTTGCGACAATGTAATTTGCCGGAGTGGAAATCCAGTAACCCCCGGATGCCGCCATACCGCCCATTGAAACAACGATAGGTTTACCCGCCGCCCGCGCGGCTTCCAGTTCATCACGAATCACTTCGGATGCCGTTACGCTGCCGCCAGGACTGTTCACGCGCAGCACAATGGCTTTCACTTTAGGATCAAGCCGCGCCTCGCGGATTTGCATGGCCGTGGTATCACCGCCCACCTGACCTGGCGTCTCTTCGCCGTCCATAATGGCGCCGTTTGCGAGAATGACCGCAATCGCATCGCCTTTATCAGCCGGTTTTTTCACCACGTAGTCATACATGCTGGTGTAGCTGAAATCTTTATTTTCTTTATTCCAGCCAAACTGTTTAACCAACGCTTTATCAATCGTGGCGCTGCTGCCCAGTTCATCAACCAGTTTGTTATCAAGTGCGTATTTCGCGGTATCGCCGCCCAATTTTTGCAAATTATCGAGCAAACCTTGAGCGCCTGGGAAGACTTGCTGAGGCGTAATCTGCCGGTTAGCGGCAATCGTTGCGAGGTAGTTCTGCCACAGCTCGCCAATCCAACGGCTATCCGCTTCACGCGCGGCTGGAGACATATCGTCGCGAATAAACGGTTCGACGGCAGACTTGTAGGTGCCCACGCGGAAGATATGCGTGGAGACTTTCAGCTTATCGAGCAATGTTTTGTAATACAGCGAATTCGTGGCAAAGCCGTGTAAATCCACCATGCCTTGCGGGGAGAGCCAGATTTTATTGGCGAAGCTCGCCAGATAATATTGCCCCTGATTGTAGCTATCGCCCACGGCATAAACCGGCTTACCGCTGTCGCGGAATTCACGCAGCGCTTTACCGATGTATTGCATAGACGGCTGATCGCCCCCGGCAAACTCTTTTAAATCCAGTACGATGCCGGTGATATTGCGGTCATCTTTGGCCTGGCGAATGGTGTCCACCACATCAAACAGCGAGTTTTCCTGCAAGCGGTCAGAACCGGCACCGAGCAACTGGCGACCAATCACCCCCAGTTTATTGCTGACGGAAGGCTTATCCACTACCACGCCGGTGATATCAAGCAATAACGCCCCGCGCGCAGGTTCGGCTGGCGCACTGTTAATCTGCATCCAGATCCCCACGCCAACCAGCACCAGAAGCACTAAAAAGAGGTTGAGAATAAACTCTCGAATAAAGTTAAGCAGACGCCAGGTCCACTTAAAAAAACCGGCAACGAATCGCCCGATTGTGCGCATGTATACTCCATAACGTTCAACAAGCTGCCGCGCGCAAAGCGGTGACAGCTAAAGTGATTGCTATCCTAAATACCCCCCGGCCAAAAGTCAGTAGGAAATCTGCCCCGCGCTGTAACAAAATCTACGCCTGTGTTAATTTTGCTGATCAAAACCATTACAGGAGTTATCAAATGGATGCACTTGACCTACTTCTCAACCGCCGCAGCGCCTCTCGTCTGGCAGAACCCGCACCTGCAGGTGAAACGCTGGAAAATATCATTCGTGCCGGTATGCGTGCCCCAGACCACGGAACACTACAGCCGTGGCGTTTCATTGTGATTGAAGGCGAAGGCCGCGAGCGCTTCAGTAAAGTGATGGAACAGGCCGCCATTGCTGAAGAGCAAGATGAAAAAGGCATCGAAAAGGCGCGTACTGCACCGTTCCGTGCCCCCATGATTATCGCCGTCGTGGCCCATTGTGATGACAACCATAAAGTTCCGGTTTGGGAGCAAGTGGTTTCTGCGGGCTGTGCGGTAATGGCTATGCAAATGGCGGCGGTTGCCCAAGGCTACAACGGCATCTGGCGCAGCGGGATCTGGACAGAAAGCGAAGCCGTACGCGAAGCGCTGCATTGCCGTGAGCAAGATGAAGTGGTGGGTTTCCTCTATCTGGGAACACCACAACTCAAAGCGTCTACCACGGTCAACGTGCCAGACATCACGCCGTTTGTGCGTAAATTCTAAGCAAACAAACAAAAGCTGTCTGGATTGTGACCAGGAAGGGCGCAATTCGGACACGCAGACTTACCACTGCGCGGCTGAACGGTTACCATAGCGACATTGCCAATGACAGGAGTAGTCCATGAGTGAGCAAACCGTTCGTTTGACGCAGTACAGCCACGGCGCTGGTTGCGGCTGCAAAATTTCCCCGAAAGTCCTGCAAACTATTCTGCAATCCGAGCAGGCTAAATTTGTCGATCCTAACTTGCTGGTCGGAAACGAAACCAGTGATGACGCGGCGGTTTACGATCTGGGCAACGGCACTTGTGTCATTAGCACTACAGACTTCTTCATGCCTATCGTCGACGATCCGTTCGACTTTGGGCGCATCGCGGCCACAAACGCCATCAGCGATATTTATGCGATGGGCGGCAAACCGATCATGGCGATTGCGATTCTGGGATGGCCTATCAATACCCTGGCCCCTGAAATTGCGCGTCGAGTGATTGAAGGCGGGCGCTTTGTTTGCCAGCAGGCGGGGATTTCCCTTGCGGGCGGCCACTCCATCGATGCTCCAGAGCCGATTTTTGGCCTCGCGGTTACCGGCATCGTGCCTACCGATCGCGTTAAGAAAAATAGCTCGGCAACGCCGGGTTGCAAACTGTTCCTCACCAAACCGCTCGGTATTGGTGTGCTAACCACCGCTGAGAAAAAATCCCTACTTAAACCCGAACACGTTGGCCTTGCGGCGGATGTAATGTGCCAGCTAAACAAACCGGGTGCCGAATTTGCCGACATCGCAGGCGTCACCGCCATGACCGATGTCACCGGTTTTGGCCTGTTAGGGCACCTGAGTGAAATGTGCCAGGGCGCAGGCGTTCAGGCGGAAGTATGGTTTGATAAAGTTCCGAAATTGCCTGATGTTGAAGCCTATATCGCCCAAGGTTGTGTGCCAGGTGGTACCGCGCGTAATTTTGCCAGCTACGGCGCGTTTATGGGTGAAATGACCCCGGCGCAACGCGATTTATTGTGTGACCCTCAAACGTCAGGCGGTTTGCTGTTAGCTGTAGAAGCCGATGCAGAAGCGGACGTTGCCGCCGTTGCCGAGAAAAATGGCATCAAACTGACCGCCATTGGTGAGCTAAAAACCGCGCGTGCAGGTCGTCCGATGATTGAGATTCGTTAAACGAATGCGTCTGTTTATTGCCGAAAAACCGAGCCTCGCTCGCGCGATTGCGGATGTCCTGCCCAAGCCGCATCGGCGGGGTGATGGTTTCATCGAGTGTGGTAATGGGCAAGTTGTGACCTGGTGTATCGGTCATCTGCTCGAACAGGCTCAGCCGGATGCCTATGACGCCCGCTATGCCCGCTGGAACCTCGCTGATTTGCCGATTGTGCCGGAAAAATGGCAACTGCAACCGCGCCCCTCGGTGACCAAACAGCTTAATGCCATCAAAAAATTGCTCACCCAGGCCGACGAAGTGGTTCACGCCGGTGACCCGGATCGCGAAGGGCAATTGCTGGTGGATGAAGTGCTCGACTATCTGCAACTGGCACCTGAAAAGCGCCAGCAGGTACAACGCTGTTTAATTAACGATCTCAACCCGCAAGCCGTAGAGCGCGCCATTACACGCCTGCGTGCAAATAGCGAATTCATCCCGCTTTGCGTCTCGGCCCTTGCCCGCGCCCGCGCTGACTGGCTGTACGGCATCAACATGACGCGTGCCTATACGATCCTTGGTCGCAATGCCGGTTATCAGGGCGTGCTTTCGGTAGGGCGTGTGCAAACGCCGGTGCTGGGGCTGGTGGTGCGGCGTGATGAAGAAATCGAGAATTTTGTCGCGAAAGACTTTTTCGAAGTGAAAGCGCATATCGTCACGCCTGCGGATGAACGTTTTGTTGCCACATGGCAGCCGAGCGAATCATGCGAGCCGTACCAGGATGAAGAAGGGCGTTTACTGCATCGCCCGCTGGCGGAGCATGTGGTCAACCGAATCGGCGGGCAACCGGCGATTGTCACGGCTTATAATGATAAACGGGAATCAGAAGTGGCTCCGCTGCCGTTTTCGCTCTCAAGCCTGCAAATTGAGGCGGCAAAACGTTTTGGTCTGAGTGCGCAAAACGTGCTGGATATTTGCCAGAAATTATATGAAACGCATAAGTTAATCACCTATCCGCGTTCTGACTGCCGCTATTTGCCGGAAGAGCATTTTGCCGGGCGTCATGCAGTGCTGAATGCCATAAGCGTTCACCAGCCGGAGCTATTGCCGCAGCCCGCGGTGAATACCGACCTGCGTAACCGCTGCTGGGATGATAAAAAAGTGGATGCGCACCACGCGATTATCCCGACCGCGCGCAGCTCGTCGATCTCGCTTTCTGAAAACGAAGCTAAAGTTTACAACCTGATCGCCCGACAATACCTAATGCAGTTCTGCCCCGATGCGGTGTTCCGCAAATGCACTATCGATCTCGATATCGCGGGCGGGAAATTTAATGCTAAAGCACGTTTTCTGGCAGAAGCCGGGTGGCGTACGCTGCTGGGCAGCAAAGAGCGCGACGAAGAGAACGATGGTACACCGCTGCCGGTGGTCACCAAAGGTGATGAATTACTGTGTGAAAAAGGTGAAGTGGTTGAGCGCCAAACCCAGCCGCCGCGCCATTTCACCGATGCCACTTTGCTCTCCGCCATGACCGGTATCGCCCGCTTTGTGCAGGACAAAGATCTGAAAAAGATCCTGCGTGCTACAGACGGCCTGGGCACAGAAGCGACCCGCGCCGGGATCATCGAACTGCTGTTTAAGCGAACGTTCCTGGTGAAAAAAGGGCGTTATATCCATTCGTCAGATGCGGGGCGAGCATTGATTCACTCGCTTCCTGAACTGGCAGCAAGGCCGGATATGACGGCGCAGTGGGAATCGACGTTGACACAAATCAGCGAAAAGCAGTGCCGTTATCAGGATTTTATGCAGCCGCTGGTTCATACGCTGTATGAGTTGATTCATCAGGCGCGAACCAAGCCGGTACATCACGCTTTCAAAGGGGTTAAAGCCCCGGATGAGCAGAAAAAACCACGCAAGCAATGGGCAAAAAAAGAGGGAAGTGATGATGCGACTAAAAAACCTGTTCGTCGTCGGCGCAGTACTGATAATGACCAGCCTGCCGGGGATGGCACAACGCCTTGATCCGCAGGTGGACGTGGTTGTTCCGCCGGAAGTCTTTAACACGCAAGGGCAGCGTGCGGCGCCGTGTAATCAGTGCTGTATCTATCAGGATCAAAATTACTCTGAAGGAGCAGTGGTTAAAGCCGATGGCGGCGTACTGCTCCAGTGCCAGCGTGATGAAAAAGCCCTCAGCACGAATCCTTTGGTGTGGCGTCGCGTAAGGACATAAAGGCTTCAAGTAAGGGAATATCTGCCGGGGCAAGTGGGTAATTAAACGCCTCGGCAGGTAAACACCAGACCAGCTCACTGTGGCAAAGCGCTTTCATCTCTCCGGTAAATTCCGCCACATGCCAGGCATGAAGGTGAATTATTCGACCGGACACCTCGCGTTGATGGCTAGCAACATAACTTCCCACCACGGCTTTAATGGCTAGCTCTTCTTCAAGTTCCCGCGCAAGTGCCGCAGGCTGTGACTCAAAAGCGTCCACTTTGCCCCCCGGAAATTCCCACAGACCCGCCTGATCGCCGCTTTCCGGGCGACGTGCGAGCAAAATTTTACCGCGTTGCTCAATAATTGCCGCAACGACATCAAGGGTTTTCATGATACCAATCCATTCTTTATCTATGGGCGTGGCATAATACGCGCCACAAAAGATTATCTGAAGATTTTCCCGAATGACGACCAAAAATAGAACGCCCTGGGTGAAGCCACTTAAAAAATTGCCGGGCAGTTTACGGCCCATTGTCACCATGCAAGAAAAGCATTTCGGTGCGGTTTTAAACCCGACGCGCTGGTGGGGGCGTTTCCCGTATCTCTTCTGGTTGGTCGCGTTGTTTGTGGGATTTCTTGAAAGACGACGTGCAGGTATCGACCCGGTTGTTCGCTCCCTCGTTATGACGCGCGTTTCTCAGCAGTGCTGCTGTGAATTCTGTATTGATGCCAATAGCTTACGTCTGGCCGAGCGCAGCGGTTCAATGGAAAAAGTGCTGGCAGTAGCTAACTGGCGGGAAGAAACGCTGTTTTGCGCTAAAGAACAGGCGGCATTGGCCTATGCCGATGCGATGACCGCCACACCGCCGCAGATTAGCGACGAGCTGAAAGACGAATTGAAAAAGCACTATGATGAAAAAGCCATTACGGAATTAACCGCGTTGATTGCGTTTCAAAACCTCTCAGCCCGTTTTAATGCCGCGCTGGATATTCCTGCGCAAGGCCTCTGCGTAAATTCTTCTGGGAAACAGCCCCATGTTTGATAGCTATCTTCACCCGCGTATAAAACCCACCCTGGAACGTGTAGCTAATAAGCTGGATAAACCCGAGATTACCCCTGATGGCATCACGCTGCTGGGGTTTGCCATCGGTGTGCTTGCTCTGCCATTTCTGGCGCTGCAATGGTATGGCGCGGCGCTGGCAGCCATTGTACTTAACCGTTTGTTCGATGGATTAGACGGCGCGCTCGCAAGGCGGCGCGGTATGAGTGATGCCGGTGGATTTCTGGATATTGCCCTAGATTTCCTGTTTTACGCGCTGGTGCCGTTTGGCTTTATTCTCGCCAATCCTGAGCAGAACGCGCTGGCGGGGGCGTGGTTACTGTTTGCGTTTATCGGTACTGGCAGCAGTTTTCTGGCCTTTGCCGCCGTCGCGCAAAAGCATCAGCTTGCTAATCCTGGCTATGCGCACAAGTCGTTTTACTATCTCGGCGGACTGACGGAAGGCACTGAAACCATCGCGCTATTCGTGTTGAGTTGCCTGTTCCCGCAGTGGTTTGTCTGGTTTGCGTGGGTGTTTGGTGCGCTGTGCTGGATGACGACTTTTACGCGGGTATGGAGTGGTTACGAGACGTTAAAACGCATTAATGTCGGATGTCGCTAACGCTAATCCGACCTACGAAAACAAGAAGTTGCAGCCGTTGTGTAGGGTGGATAAGCGACAGCGCCATCCACCGTTAATCGCAACGCTTAATCCGGTTTACGCTCACCCGTGGCTACCGGGTTCTTAGGATTGCTGCTCCACTCATACCAGCCACCGTCATAGACGCCAACATTCTGCCAGCCCATCGCACGGGCATACATAAAGGTTTCGGACGCGCGCCAGCCGGTACCGCAATAGAACGCAACGTGCTGATCTGGCGTAATGTTCCAGCTTTTCCACATCGCGGCGATGTCACCAGGTGAGCGCATGGTGCCATCTGGATTATGGAAATCTTCCATATGCGTGGAATCAGAACCGGCATGACCCCAACGAGCACCGGCAATTTCACCTTTTGGCTTAATGTAGCTGTACCCGCTGGTGGTGCCGATAAACTCAGGCCATGAACGAATACTGACCAGGGAAGCATCTTTACGACCCAGCAACCCGCGAGCCTGTTCCGTATCAAGCATCAACTGTGGCTGGCCTGGGATCGGTGCCCCGAAATCAGCGGCAGGTTTCACATCATTGGGCAGGCCGCGCTCAACCGGGAGTTTCGCGTCAGCCCAACTCTGCCAGCCGCCATCCAGTAAACGCACATCTTTCACACCGGCATAAAGCATGATCTGTGCGACACGTGCCGCAGCATACACATCGCGCCCGTAAAGAATGACGGTTGTGTCGTGGCGAATACCGTGTTTCGCCAACATCTCTTTGAGCTTGTCATCAGAGACTTTATTCCACAGCGGCTCGCTTTCGACTTCATTGGTGTCGATGTAGTCCGCCCCTGGAATGTGGCTCAGAAGATACTGTTTTGGCGCACCCCATGCGGCTTCAATGATTTTCACTTCGCCCGCAGGCGCGGCAGCGACGGGTTTGTTCTGCATCAGGTTATGCAACCATTGCGGATAAACAAGCTGTTCGAAGTGTGCCATTTTCTGCAGGCGGGCAGGCTGTTGCAGGGCGTCGGACAGCAGGGCGATATTCTTATAGCCCAGTTGAGACAGGCGTGCTTTCACCGCTTTTGTCTCATCGCTTTTCCCGTACAGCGCAATCACGCTTTCTGGTGCAATGGTGTGCTGCTTTGCCCAAAGCTGCAGTTGCTCATCGTTCATCATGCCCAGCCAACTGGCAGACAAATTCAGCGCGGCCGGTTCATGCCCGCCGACGCCGTGCACGGTTTGCGGCCAGCCGTTATAAAATGCACTTGGACGCGTATCAATCGCAACGCCGTGCTGCGCCTGAAGGGTGTTAAAAGTCATCGAGGAAGGGAGTTCGGCAGCGTAAGCCATGTGCGCCAACCCGGATAACATCAAGGCGGCGGTTAGTTGAGAAACACGTTTCATCTTATAACCTGAAAAGAGGAAAAAAAGAGCCGTCATTCTGCTCGAATAACGGCGGCTATTCTTTGCGATAACGCATAGTTATGTATGACGAATTAACCCTGTGATGCATTGAGCTGGATAATCTTCCCGCCCGGCGGAATATCCTGCGGGTCGTGCGTCACCAGCACCACCGGAATGGCCTGCTGCTCCACCTGCTGCCAGACAAACTGGCGGAATTGCTCGCGCAAAGATTGATCGAGGCGGGAGAAGGGCTCATCAAGAAGCAGCGCTTCAGGTTGCGCCAGCAACGCCCGTAATACGCTGACTCGCGCCCGCTCACCGCCGGAAAGCGTGGCCGGATCGCGTCGGTAATAATCCGGGAGTTGCGCGTTCGCCAGCGCCTGTTCAACGCAATGTTTACGTTGTTCGCGACCCTTGATGGCAGCGGGTAACGCCATCGCCAGATTTTGCCCCACGTTCAGATGGGCAAATAACAGCGCGTCCTGAAATAAAATGCCGATGTTTCGCCGCTCGGTTGGCAACGTATCGCGCTGCTGCCCGTTAAGCCAAAGCGCGCCTGTTACGCTAAATTCTTCGGGGAGTGCACCTATCATCCAGTTTAAAAATGTCGATTTCCCTGCCCCCGACGGGCCCATGAGTGTCAGCACTTCGCCCGCGCCCACGGTGAAACTCATCTTGTGAATCAACGAGCGAGAAGCGTGTGAAATCGAGCAATCTTTAACAGACAGCATTAGCGTAATCCTTGTCGATAGCGACCAAACAGGCGGCTTAACTGGAGCGTGATGATAAATATCATGCCCGGTAAGAGCATTTGCAATAAGGCCTGAATCGCCTGTTGTTGCGGATCGCCGCCGCTGCTGAGGGTTACGGCCTGCGTGGTGACTGTCGCAAATCGCCCGGCACCGGCATACAGCGTCGGAAGATATTGTGCGATGCTCACCGCAAAACCGACTGCAAACGCCGCCAGCAGCGGCCTCATCAGCAGAGGAAGTTTAACCCAGCATAAAATCTTCCATGATGACCAGCCCAGCGTGCGGGCGGTGATCGCCAGGCGGGAATCAAACTGTTGCCATGCAGGCCGCGCCACCAGCAGCATATAGGGCACAACCCACAGCAAATGGCTCCAGATTACCCCGAGCCAGCCACCGTCCAAATCCAGCCTCAGTAATAGTTGATATTGCCCGGCGACCAGCGGCAGGGCGGGTAAAAAAAGTGGAAGCGCAAACCCGCGATCAAACCGCGAATCGCCCCCTTCCAGCCAGATAATCACCACCAATAACCCTGCCAGACTGCTCGCCAGCGCCAGCCAAAAGGTGGTGATCAACGGTGAAAGATCGGCGCTTTGCCAGCCCGAGAATGCTAAGGCATCGGGCCATAGCGACGGATAAAACCAACCGTCCGCCAGCGACCACATAATGAGCATCGCGATCGCGGCGACGCCCGTCACAGTCATGACTGAGCCCGACACGCGCGCCAGCGTATGGATACTCAGATGATGCCGGGTACCGGAAAACCGCCCTAACGCCTGACGCCACAATGCCCATAGTCCGTATCCAAGCGCGATAAAAATCCCCAGCATCACAACCATTAAAAGCGAGGTGAGCATCCCCAGCAAAACACGTTGCGGGTCGGCATCGTTAAGCCACTGCCAGGCCAGAACCGCGAGCGTGGGCGGGTTTGCAGGCCCAAGAATCATCGCGACATCAACAACCGAAAGGCTGTACGCCGTCACCGCCAACAACGCCCATTTCAGGCGCGGTAATAGTTGCGGAACCAGCACCCGAACGCGGCTTTGCAGCGGGCCATAACCCAGGCTTTGCGCCACGGTGAGTTGTTGAGAAAGCGTCTGATGATTTAACTGCGTGCTGGCAATCCACAGCAAAAACCAGCTCTCTTTGAGCGCCAGCAAAATCCCCAGGCCAACGCCATTTTCATCAAGATGAAACGACAGGCCGCACAGCCGCGCCAGCCAGCCGTTATCGGAAAATAAGAATAAAAAACCGCTGGCAAAGGCGACATGCGGAAGGGCTAATAACAAGGGCAGGTGGGATGCGTAACGCTGCCAGCGCACGCCGGGCCACAGGCCGCAAAGGAGCATCAGGCACAACATCAGTGAACCGGTAACGCTAATAACCGTCGAGTTAAATGTGGCCCGCAGTGCGCCCGGTAATTGGTTATCAGCCCATAGCACTTGCCAGATTTCTGGCATTAGCATGGGCTTTAACATCATGAGTAAGCCGGGGATCAGGGGCGCAAAAACGCACCCCATGGCACACCAGGCTACACCGCGTTGTAGGCTGCGGGTTTTCACATCGCTCCGTAGCGTTGTAACCACTCTTTTTCCAGCGTATTAACCCAGGCGGCGTGCGGCTCTGCAAGGTAAGGCGCCGCTTGCAGATGAGCCGGTTTTTGCGCGTTAAGCTGCTCAGCGAAAGGTGGCGGCAGGGCTGCGCTATCCAGCACCGTGGCATCTCCCCAAATCGCTGGATTGGCTTTTCGGATTTGCGCTTCAGGCGACATCAGGAAATTTGCCAGCACCTGCGCCCCGGCCTGAGCACTTGCGTTGGCGGGGATCGTGACAAAGTGAACGTTGCCCAACATACCTTGCCCGAAGCCAAACGCCTGCGCCGTTTTAGGAAGCTGCTTGCGCTCAATTAAGTTATCAACGTGCGCGGGGTTAAAGGTCATCGACAGCAACAGTTCGCCGTCAGCCAGCATTCTGTCCATACGCGCAGGCGTTGGCGGGAAGGTTTTACCCTCGCGCCACAACAGCGGATGCAGTTTATCGAGATAATCCCACAGCGGGGCGGTCACCTTTTTAAAAGTTGCGGGATCAGGCGGAAGACGCAGCGCCTGCGGGTCACGCGTCAGGACGATTAACATCTGTTCGATAAACGCGGTACCGGTAAAATCTGGCGGGCGAGGGTAGCTCAGTTTGCCGGGATTCGCTTTAGCAAACGCCAGTAGTTCATCGGCGCTGCGTGGGAAGGTGACGTTCGGCTGTTCGTTGCCAATCAACATTAACTGAGCGCTGCCCCACGGCGCTTCGGCCCCGTCAGTTGGCTGTGAGAAATCTTCGCGCACCGGTTTTTTCTGATCGACATAGCGCCAGTTGGGTAATTCCCATGCCCAGCCTTCTTTCAGTAATCCGGCCTGTTTGAGCGTATGGAAGTTTTCACCATTCACCCACAGCAAATCGACCGAACCTTTTTCTTTGCGCCCGGCGGCGGCTTCGCTCTGAATGCGCTTTACCGCATCTGCGGCATCGGCAAGATGCACTACTTTTACCGTCACGCCATAGTGCTTTTTCATTTCGCCCGCCGCCCAGTCGATATAACTGTTTACCGCCGGGTCGCCGCCCCAGGCGTTAAAATAAACGGTCTGGCCATTTGCCTGCTGGCGCAAAGTTTGCCAGTCGGAGGCGTTGGCAGATGCCGTTGTGGCCAGCAAGAGCGAGAATAAAAAGGTGTAAACCAGGCAAAGAAAACCGCGCAAGGTGAATTCCTCAGTAAATTAATGGGTGCGAAAACGGGCGACAATCCGGCGTGAAACCAGCGGCAGTAACCCCAACAAAATAAACGTCACTATCATACCCGGCGAGAGAATATCGCCCAGGGAGCGAAGTTTGCTGAGTTCACGTCCGGCATTCAGGTAAACCACAATGGCAGGCAACATGCCGACAAGGCTCACCGCAAAATAACGCAGCGTGGTGACGGGCGTCAGCCCCATCAGCAAGTTAATCAGAAAGAATGGGAAAACCGGCGTCAAACGCAACGCGAAAAGATAGTACAACCCTTCCTGTTCCATACCGCGATTAATGGCGGACATAGGCGCTGTAAAACGTTTCTGCACCCAGTCGCGCAGCAAATAGCGGCTAATGAGCATGGCGAGTGTTGCGCCAAAGGTTGCCGCGAGCGCCACCAGAATCGTTCCCTGAATCAGCCCAAACTGCGAGCCCGCCAACAGGGTTAATAGCGTAGCGCCGGGGATGGAAAGGGTAGCGACGACCACATAAATGGCAAATAATACCAGTGCCGTTGCCAGCGGATGGTGCTGGTGCCAGGCGGAGAATTGCGCTTGATAGTGTTGCAGCGCCGCCAGGCTACCCGGCGGCAGGAAGATAATCAGCAGAATAAAAACCACAGCCAGCGTGGCAAACAGTAACTTACGCATGTGTGTTGTGGCGTTTTTCCTTAAAGCTTAAATTCAGCCCAAACAGGCGCGTGATCCGACGGCTTTTCCATGCTGCGAATATCGTAATCAATACCAGTGGCAATGCAGCGTTCGGCTAATGGCTTGCTCGCCAGCAGCAGGTCAATGCGCAGCCCACGGTTATCATCAAAGCCTTTTGAGCGGTAATCAAACCATGAGAATTTGTCTTGTGTTTCCGGGTTCGCGTGACGGAAAGTATCGACCAGACCCCAGCTAATCAGGCGGTCCATCCACTCACGTTCCTCCGGCAGGAACGAGCATTTGCCGGTACGCAACCAACGCTTGCGGTTCTCTTCCCCAATGCCGATATCCAGATCAGTCGGGCTGATATTCACATCGCCCATAATTAACACCGGATTGTCTTTATTCAGCTCGGTATTCAGGTAGTTTTGCAGATCCTGGTAGAACTTTGCTTTCGCCGGGAATTTTGTTGGATGGTCGCGGCTTTCACCCTGCGGGAAGTAACCGTTGATCACCGTCAGGTTGCCTAACGGCGAGGGAATTTCAGCCATAATTAGCCGGCGTTGGGCTTCTTCATCGTCGCCAGGGAAGCCACGGCGTACTGAAATCGGGGTTTCTTTTGTCAGCAGCGCCACGCCGTAATGGCCTTTCTGGCCATGATAAAAGACGTTGTAGCCCAGTTTTGCAACATCCTCGAGGGGGAACATATCGTCATGCACTTTCGTTTCCTGCAAGCCGATCACATCAGGCTGATGCTGCTCAACAATCGCTTCAAGTTGGTGAGGACGGGCGCGCAGGCCGTTGATATTAAAAGAGACGAATTTCATAAGTCGCTGCCGTGGTTACTGAACAATGTTGCAGGATGTTAGCAGAAAATGAATCCGCGTGCTGAAAACGCTGTTATAGACAGCATCAATGAATGTTACAGGGCAAAAACTGCACCAAAATCTACCGCTTCGCCCCGTTTTGGGGCATAAACGCGGTGCAAACCCCGCTATCGATCACAAATCCAGTATTAAATTTTACCAGTGCATAATATTTCTGGTTTTCATGCGGCGCATCAAGCGGAACCATAAAACTATGCACTAATTATTCACTATACATGAATAGTGAATACTTCTAAGTTATTGATTTTCTATTCATCCCCCTCCGCTATGCATTTTTATCGCTGGCTGGCACGAAGCGTGCAATCTACATTTACAGCGCAAACACCCAATTATTTAACATTCAAATAACTTTTTATTTACCGGAAGAGGTCGCTATGTCGCAGTCAATTACCCGCCAGAATTTCGACGAATGGATGATGCCCGTTTATGCCCCTGCTTCTTTTATTCCGGTACGTGGTGAAGGGTCGACGTTATGGGACCAGCAGGGCAACGATTACATTGATTTTGCCGGTGGGATTGCGGTTAACGCGCTGGGGCACGCCAACCCGGAACTGCGCAAAGCGCTTGAAGAGCAGGCGGCAAAATTCTGGCACACCGGTAACGGCTACACCAACGAGCCGATCCTGCGTCTGGCAAAACAACTGATTGATGCCACCTTTGCCGACAAAGTGTTCTTCTGCAACTCCGGGGCGGAAGCCAACGAAGCGGCGCTGAAACTGGCGCGTAAATACGCTCATGATAATTTTGGCCCACAGAAAAGTGGCATCGTCGCATTTAAAAATGCGTTTCATGGCCGCACGCTGTTTACCGTCTCAGCGGGCGGGCAGCCCGCCTATTCACAAGATTTTGCACCGCTGCCGCCGCAAATCAGCCACGCGATTTTTAACGATCTGCAATCCGCCAGCGAACTGATTAACGAAAACACCTGTGCCGTGATTGTTGAGCCGATGCAGGGCGAAGGCGGCGTGGTGCCAGCGGATCCGACTTTCCTGCAAGGCCTGCGAGAACTCTGCGATCGCCACAATGCGGTGCTGATTTTTGACGAAGTACAAACCGGCGTGGGTCGCACCGGCGAGCTGTATGCCTATATGCATTACGGCATCACGCCGGATGTGCTCTCTACTGCGAAGGCGTTAGGCGGTGGCTTCCCGATTGGCGCGATGCTGACCACCGATAAGTTCTCAAAAGTGATGGTGGTGGGAACGCACGGCACCACTTACGGCGGTAACCCGCTGGCGGGTGCGGTGGCGGGGCGCGTAATGGAAATTATTAATACCCCGGAAGTTCTTAATGGGGTGAAGCAGCGCCATGCCTGGTTTGTTGAGCGTTTAAACAAGATTAACCAGAAGCATCAACTGTTCAGCGAAGTGCGCGGTCTGGGGCTGCTAATTGGCTGCGTACTGCAACCAGAATACAGCGGAAAAGCTAAACTTATCTTACAGGCCGCGGCGAAAGAGGGCTTGATGATGCTTATCGCCGGTGCGAACGTCGTTCGTTTTGCACCGGCTTTAATTGTCAGCGAAGCCGAAGTGCAGGAAGGGTTGGATCGTTTTGAGCGCGCCTGTGAACGCTTCTTAGCGGGAGAGCAATCATGATGATTATCCGTCCGGTTGAGCGCGGTGATTTATCTGGGCTTCTGGATATGGCGGGTAAAACGGGCGGCGGGCTGACCTCGCTGCCCGCGGATGAAAAAACGCT
Source organism: Buttiauxella gaviniae (assembly GCF_040786275.1). Taxonomy (NCBI): domain Bacteria; kingdom Pseudomonadati; phylum Pseudomonadota; class Gammaproteobacteria; order Enterobacterales; family Enterobacteriaceae; genus Buttiauxella; species Buttiauxella gaviniae. The sequence goes on along the minus strand of NZ_JBFMVT010000002.1, from coordinate 77,898 downwards.
GTCGGAACGCATCGAACGCTCAATTCACACCTGGCAGGGTGGCCTGCCTAAAGGCGATCAGGGTTATGTTTTCGTTCTTGAAGATACGACATCTGAACGTATTGTCGGGATTTGCGCCATCGAAGTGGCGGTCGGTTTGAACGACCCCTGGTACAATTACCACGTTGGCACGCACGTTCATGCGTCTAAAGAGCTAAATATTTACAATGCGTTGCCGACACTTTTCCTCAGTCACGATCACACCGGTAGCAGTGAACTTTGCACGTTATTCCTCGATGCCGACTGGCGCAAAGAGGGCAACGGCTATCTGCTTTCCAAATCACGTTTCCTTTTTATGGCGGCGTTTCGCGATCGCTTTAATGAAAAAGTCGTCGCCGAAATGCGCGGCGTGATTGACGAACACGGTCATTCCCCGTTCTGGGAAAGCCTCGGCAACCGCTTTTTCTCTATGGAATTTAGCCGCGCAGATTATCTCTGTGGTACCGGGCAGAAAGCGTTTATCGCTGAACTCATGCCGAAGCATCCGATTTATACCGATTTCCTGTCGCCGGAAGCGCAGGAGGTGATCGGTAAAGTGCATCCGCAAACGGCTCCGGCTCGTGCGGTGCTTGAGGCGGAAGGTTTCCGCTACCGCAACTATGTGGATATTTTCGACGGTGGCCCAACGCTTGAATGCGATATCGACCGCGTGCGCGCGATTCGTAAAAGCCGCCTCGTAGAAGTCGTGATTGGGCAACCGGCAACGGAAGAGCTGCCGATGTGCCTGGTCGCCAATGAAAAATACAGTGATTTCCGCGCCATGTTGATTAAGGCGAATCCAAAAAGCGATCGGCTGATTATTGATGCCAAAACCGCTGACGCCCTGAAATGCAGCGCGGGCGATAAAATCCGTTTAGTGCGTTTGTGCCCCGAGGAGAAAAAAGTATGACTCAGTGGATTAATGGACAGTGGCTTTCTGGGCAAGGCGAGTCGCTACAAAAGCACAATCCGGTGAACGGTGATTTGCTGTGGGAAGGCGCGGCGGCTGATGCGCAGCAGGTAGAGAATGCGTGTCTTGCGGCACGTGCCGCATTTCCGGCATGGGCAAAACGCCCGTTTGCCGACCGCCAGGCCATTGTCGAGAAGTTCGCCACGCTGCTTGATGCCAACAAAGAGTCGCTGACCGTTACCATTTCCCAGGAAACCGGAAAACCGCGCTGGGAAGCGGCGACTGAAATCACGGCGATGATCAATAAAATCGCCATCTCGATTAAGGCTTACCACACGCGTACCGGTGAAACCCACACCGCCATGCCAGACGGCGCCGCCACGTTGCGCCACCGTCCACACGGTGTGTTAGCAATATTTGGCCCTTATAACTTCCCGGGACATTTGCCGAACGGGCATATCGTGCCGGGCTTGTTGGCAGGCAACACGCTGGTGTTTAAACCCAGCGAACTAACGCCGCTGATTGGCGAGCAGATCATGAAACTTTGGCAGCAGGCGGGCGTGCCCGAAGGCGTGCTGAACCTGGTGCAAGGCGGGCGTGAAACCGGCCAACTGCTTGCGCAACAGCCTACGATTGACGGTTTGTTATTTACCGGCAGCGCCAATACTGGTTATCACCTTCACCGCCAGTTTGCCGGGCAGCCGGAGAAAATTCTGGCTTTAGAGATGGGCGGCAACAATCCGCTGATTGTGGAAGATCCTCAAGACATCGACGGTGCCGTGCACCTGGTGATTCAGTCGGCGTTTGTCACGGCGGGGCAACGTTGCACCTGCGCGCGCCGTTTGCTGGTCAAAAAAGGTCAGCAAGGTGATGTGTTCTTAAATCGCCTGGTAGAAGTGGCGGGGCGTATTCGCCCTGACGCGTGGGATGCGCAGCCGCAGCCGTTTATTGGCGGCCTGATTTCAGTGCAGGCCGCAGAACGCGTGCTGACCGGCTGGCAGGAGCATCTCGCGCGCGGCGGCAAACCGCTGCTTGAGCCGAAACTGCTTAAAGCGGGAACTTCACTCTTAACGCCAGGCATTGTGGAATTAACCGGCGTGGCAAATGTGCCGGACGAAGAAGTGTTTGGCCCATTGCTGACGGTTTATCGTTATGACGATTTTGATGACGCGATCGGCATGGCAAACGATACCCGCTACGGCCTGGCAAGCGGGCTGATTTCCCCGCATCGTGAGCAGTTCGACCAACTATTACTGGAAGCACGCGCCGGGATTGTGAACTGGAATAAACCGCTGACGGGCGCCTCCAGCGCGGCACCTTTCGGTGGCGTGGGCGCATCGGGCAACCATCGCGCCAGCGCGTGGTATGCGGCGGATTACTGCGCATGGCCGATGGCGACGCTGGAAAGCCCGTCCTTCCCGCTGCCTGCCACCCTGAGCCCGGGGCTTGATTTCAGCCGTGAGGAAGAAAAATGAAAACGCGTGAAGTCAATTTTGACGGTCTGGTGGGGCTCACCCACCATTACGCCGGGCTCTCTTTCGGGAATGAAGCGTCAACCAGGCATCAGTTCCGCGTCTCTAATCCGAAACTTGCTGCCAAACAGGGCCTGCTGAAAATGAAAGCCCTGGCGGATGCGGGGTTTGCACAAGGGGTGATTCCGCCGCAGGAAAGGCCAAATATTCCTCTGTTACGCCAGTTGGGATTTAGCGGGACGGATGCGCAAATCGTTGAGCGCGTGGCGAAGCAGGAACCGCAATTGTTGTCAGCGGTGAGTTCAGCCTCTTCAATGTGGGTGGCGAATGCCGCGACGGTTTGCCCGTCGGCAGACAGCCTGGACGGTAAAGTCCACTTCACCGTGGCGAATCTGAATAATAAGTTCCACCGCGCCAGTGAAGCGCCGACTACCGAGAATCTGCTGCGCGCCATCTTCCGCAACCGGGACTGTTTCTCGGTGCATAGCGCATTGCCGCAGGTTGCCATGTTTGGTGACGAAGGGGCGGCAAACCATAACCGTCTCGGCGGGGCGTATGGTGACCCGTCCGTCCAACTGTTTGTTTACGGGCGCGAAGAGGCCAAAGCGGGGCTGGTGCCCGCGCGTTATCCGGCTCGCCAGACGTTAGAGGCAAGCCAGGCGGTGGCGCGTCTCAACCAGGTTAAACCGGAGTTATTGGTTTATGCCCAACAAAACCCGACGGTTATCGATCAGGGTGTTTTCCACAATGATGTTATTGCGGTGTCAAACCGCCAGGTTTTATTCGCCCATGAACAGGCATTTCTGCATCAACAGGCGTTATATGCGCAGTTGCGTGATAAGGTGCCAGGATTCACGCCTATAGAAGTCCCGGCTGACAAAGTGTCGGTGGCGGATGCGGTCGGCACTTATCTGTTTAATAGCCAGCTATTAAGCCGCGACGATGGCAGTATGACGCTGGTGTTACCGGAAGAGTCACGCCAGCACGAAGGCGTGTGGCGTTATCTTAATGAAATGCTGGGGGCGGATAACCCAGTCAGCGAACTGAAAGTGTTTGATCTGCGCGAAAGCATGGCAAATGGCGGTGGGCCGGCCTGTTTACGCCTGCGAGTGGTATTAAACGAAACGGAACAAAAAGCGTTAAATCCGGCGGTAATGATGAACGACACCCTGTTTATCACGCTCAATAATTGGGTGGACCGCTGGTATCGGGACCAACTTACACAGGCTGATTTAGCCGACCCGCAACTGTTGCGGGAGGGGCGAGAAGCGCTCGATGAACTGACGCGTATACTAGACTTAGGGTCTGTTTATCCGTTTCAGCAATAAAAGCCTGGAAAACCAGGCTTCATCTGGAGGCAACATGCTGGATTTTCTGGCGCAAACGCTCGCGGGCAAAGCGCCAACACAGGGCGAAGGGGAAAATGCCCATCTGCGGTGGCAATGGTGGGATGAGGGCATTTTGACGCTCATTCCTCACCAGACCGCACAAAAAACGCTGGTGCTCTCGGCTGGGATTCACGGTAACGAGACGGCACCGGTAGAAATACTCGCCCAACTGGTGGATAGCCTGCTTGCGGGTGAGCTGGCGCTGGAATGGCGCGTGCTGGTGATTTTGGGTAATCCTGCGGCACTACGCAGCAATCAGCGTTTTCAGCACAGCGATATGAACCGCATGTTTGGCGGGCGCTGGCAGCAGTTTCCGGAAAGCATTGAAACTCAGCGCGCCGGTCGTCTTGAAAATGCCCTTGAATTGTTCCTCGCCCAAAGCGAAGAGACGGTTTGCTGGCACCTGGATATGCACACCGCGATCCGCAGCTCATATCATCCACGCTTTGGGGTGCTTCCGGCACGCGCATTACCTTACGACGAGGCTTTTCTCTCCTGGCTGGGCTGTGCGGGGCTGCAGGCGCTGGTGTTCCATCAGGCGCCGGGCGGCACGTTCACCCACTTCACCAGCGAGCATTTCAACGCATTAAGCTGCACTCTGGAGCTGGGCAAAGCGCAACCGTTCGGTGAGAACGACCTCGGCCAGTTTGAAGTCACAAAGCAGGCGTTGCAGGCATTGTTAAGCGGCCAACCCGCACCGGCGAGCGAAGGCGAACCGCTGCGCTATAAAGTGGCCCAGCAGATTACGCGCCACACGGACGCTTTCGTGTTGCATATGTCAGCGCAGACGCAAAACTTCACCGCCTTCCCGAAAGGCACATTACTCGCGGAAGATGGCGACACGCGCTATGTCGTGAAGGAAGATATCGAGTTTGTATTATTCCCTAATCCGAATGTCGCGACCGGGTTGCGCGCGGGCTTGATGTTGAGGGAGATATAGATACATACCAAAATGTAAGAGTGGTAGCTGCATCATTTACCTCTCATGATCTTTTTAGTGGTATGTATTATTAAGTTTAGTTATCAATAGCATACTCTCGGCATTGAAATGCTGAGAGTATTGCTATTTGAAAGATAATAAAAATAGAATATATAAATAACTTATTTCTCAAGCCTAATTATAAATTTAAAAAATGATTCTGTTAGTGTGAATTAGGGCTAGTTTAGAAAATGAGTTGATAACGATAGCTATCAATGTCAGCATTAATTTTTAATTCTGACAAAAAGGTAGTTAGCTATGAGTAATCTGATTTATGTAACAATTACCGGTAAGCAACAAGGTGTATTATCTGCTGGTTGCTCTTCCTATGATTCTATCGGTAATAAATTTCAGGAAAATCATTTAAATCAAATAATGGTTATTTCCATGGAACACTCAATAAACAGAGTGAAAAACGTTAATCATGGGCCACTTTCATTTGTTAAGTTTATTGATAAGTCCTCACCTCTTTTAGGTGTGGCAATATCAAATAATGAAGAGCTCGAACTTAAGTTTGATATGTATAGAGCATCATCATCTGGTTCTCAAGAACTCTATTATTCAATAACAGTAAGAAAAGCGTATTTGAATGGAGTTAGCATAATATACCCACATACGATTGATCACTCTGGTAACCAGCCAGAAGAAATGATCTCCCTAAATTATGAAACGATTACATGGGAACATCATGCTGCGGGTACTTCAGGTTATAGTATATGGGAAGATCGCGTTTTTTAGAGCGTTAAAATACTAATGATATGAAAGAAAAGGATAAAATTTCATGAATGAAATGGATGGAAAATTTTGCAACCCTCAAGGAAGAAATTTTCAGCGATGGGACATGATAGATGTTTCGATATGGAAATTACATTCGGATGATGCAGAGAATTATTGGGGCCAGCCTTATCTCTATCTTTATAAAGATTCCTTTATAAAATTCCACAAAACGTTAATCTTTACCTATGCCCAACAGGCAAAAATACCAGCGTTACTACTAGCTAGTGTTGCCTGGCAAGAGGCTGGTGGAAAGCCTGATGATTTAAAACCTCAAGTCTTGCTATTCAGGCAACTAATAGATTATTTTCATAAAAATAATGATTATTCTAACAAAGTGTCTATTGGTGTGGTAGCAATGCAAATAAGAGTGGTAGCCGAAACGCTAGGAATAGATCCCAGAACGTTATCCACTACCCAACAGCTACAAATTAGCCAATGTTTGCAAACGGATAGTTTCAATTTAAAAATAGTTGCGATGCACTTATATAACTTAATTAAGCATGACTATCCAAATGCCGACACTTTAAATTTAACGGATGAGCAACTTATCTTAGTTGGCGCTCGTTATAACCGTGGAGTTGAGAGGAAAAAAGATGATTTTATACAAGCAATATCGTTAGATGCTAAAGACCCGAGGCGCAATTATATTTCATATGGGTTGGCAATATTAAAGCGAAGGGAACATATAAAGAAACTTCTGGGGATAAGCTAATGAGTAAGATCCTACCTGTATCTATACTGGCAATGATAAAACCCTTTGCTCCTGCGTACTATGTGTTTTGCGTAGCCGTAATTTTTCTGTTCTCCTATATAGACTCTCCTCAACTCAGTGCTGATGACGCTACCTACACGCTATGTGAAATGCTGGAGAGTGGGGACGATAGCAGGGCGCTGTCTGTCCCTGTGACTCTTTTGTTAATGTTGCCATTATTTTTGAAGCTGTTTTTCTCTCTCAGAAGGAAAGAATACGTTTGGCCAGTATTCACCGTATTGCTATTTCTCTACTGGTGGTGGTCTTTCTTTGGTATTTACTTGTCTTGTTAAAATCAACGAATGCTACAAAGTGGGTGAAAATAACATCACCCACTTTTATAAAACTATCGCTCGTTAATGATTGATACAGATAAATCTTAGAAGATGCTTTTTTCAGCGCTCAAACTATTATACACTCTCTACACAATTCCTTTAAAATCATCATCTTGTTATATTCTGTTTCAATTTCTCTACGCTTTATCCTTATTCTCTTCATAATTGCTGCAATTTTGTTTTTTACCCTTTCAATGCTTTACCTGGGTTGGCTATTACTTGACGCACAACCCCGTAAACTTAATTTCGTCAACGCGGCACACTCGTCGCAGAAAAATCCAAATTATGATGAAGGATAATAATATGCGTAAATTAACAGCTCTCTTTGTTGCTTCAACTCTGGCTCTGGGCGCGGCGAACCTGGCGCATGCAGCTGACACCACTACGGCTGCAAAAACCGATGCACAAACGATGCACCACAAAGGTATGCGCGGCGGTCATCACGATATGATGTTTAAAGACCTGAACCTGACTGATGCGCAGAAACAGCAGGTGCGCGACATCATGAAAGACCAGCGCGGTAAAATGGAACGTCCTTCCGTAGAAGAGCGTCGTGCGGCGCATAGCATCATCGCCAGCGACAGCTTCGATAAAGCCAAGGCGCAGGCTCAGGTCGATAAAATGGCCGAGCAGAATAAAGCGCGCATGATGGCGCATATGGAAACGCAGAATAAGATCTACAACATTCTGACGCCTGAGCAGAAAAAACAATTTAATGCCAATTTTGAGAAGCGTCTGACAGAACGTCCTCAACATGAAGGTAAAATGCCTGCTGATCAGGAATAACCGATCGACTGACTCAAGACCGCCGGTCCTGTCCATAATAGCGATATCGCTGTGGACAGGACCGGCGGTTTTCTTTTTTGTAGGGTGGCGCCAGCAGCAGGAAACTATGCAATCTGCTGGGCGCTACTTAACATCGAACGAATCAACTGCTCGAGAAGCGGTTGCAACTGTGCTGCCCGTTCGGCACGCCAGGCGAACGGCGGCTCTTCATCCATATAATTGCACTGCGCCAGTTCCAGTTGAACCGCGTGAACACCTTGGGCCGGTTGGCCGTAGGCGCGGGTAATATAGCCGCCTTTAAAACGCCCGTTCGCCACCCAGCTAAAGTGCTTTTGCGAAGCGGCGCACGCGACCAGATGCTCTTCAATTAATTCATCACAGCTTTTACCGCTGTTGGTGCCGAAATTAAGATCCGGCAATTTGCCATCAAACAGGCGCGGAATATGGCTGGCGATGGAATGCGCATCAAACAGCAACGCGTAACCGTGCTCCGCTTTCAGTCTTTCCAGTTCGCTTTGCAATTGCTGATGGTAGGGCTGCCAGATGTTGTCCAGCGCGGCTTTGCGCTGTTCCGGGCTGGGTTCTTTACCCGCCACAAAAACCGGCCTGCCATCAAATAACGTTTCCGGATAAAGCCCGGTGGTCGCCGTGGTATAAAGCGGTTTGTCATCTGCGGGGCGGTTTAAATCGATAACCATGCGCGAATAGTTCCCGACTATCACGCTGGCACTCAGGGCATCAACAAAATCATACAGTTTGGGGATATGCCAGTCGGTATCCGGCAGCGGCTTTGCAGCATCGCTTAGCGCTGATTCCACTTCCGGCGTCAGCGCCGTACCTGCATGAGGGATACTGACCAGTAATGGCAATTTACCGCGGCTGAAATCAAAAGGTGTTGTCACGTTTCTCTCCCTGATAAATAACAGTGCAGGGCAATTGCCCCCCTAACCAATAGACCAGTTCTGCCGGACGCGCCACGGGCCAGTGCACAAAGTTGGCAACTTTTCCGCATTCGAGGCTGCCGTGGCTTTCGCGGATACCGAGGGCCTGCGCCGCGTGTAACGTCACCCCCGCGAGCGCTTCTTCCGGCGTTAAGCCAAACAATGTACACGCCATATTCAGCATCAAACGCAGCGAGAGCGCGGGCGACGTTCCGGGGTTTGAATCGCTTGCCACCGCCATCGGCACGCCATGTTTACGCAATGCTGCCACCGGAGGCTGCTGTTTTTCACGTAACAGGTAAAACGCGCCGGGGAGCAGAACGGCGACGGTATTCTCCGCCGCCATCGCTTGCGCATCGGCATCCGTAGCGTATTCGAGATGGTCGGCAGACAGAGCCTGGAAACGAGCGGCAAGGCTGCTGCCCCCCAGGGGGGAGAGTTGTTCGGCATGGAGTTTTACCGGCAAACCCAAATCGCGTGCGGCGGCAAAAACTTTTTCAGTTTGTGCAGGGCTGAAAGCGAGGTGCTCGCAAAACGCATCCACCGCATCGGCAAGTTTTTCTTGCGCGACGCGCGGCAATAACTGTTCGCAGACTACATCCACCCATTTGTCACCATTGCCGCTAAATTCCGGGGGAATGGCGTGTGCCGCAAGACAGGTGGCGAAGACGTCCACCGGCATAATTTCTGCGAGTTTACGAATCACGCGCAGCATTTTGATTTCGTTTTCGATATCCAGCCCGTAACCGGATTTGATTTCCACCGTCGTCACGCCCTCTTTCAATAAATGCTCAAGGCGGAGGCGGGCGGAATGGAGCAGATTATCCTCGTGGGCTTCTCGCGTGTGGCGAACGGTTGAGAGAATTCCACCGCCCTGGGCGGCAATCTCCGCATAACTTACCCCATTCAAACGCATCTCAAATTCGGCGCTACGATCGCCACCAAAAACCAGATGAGTATGGCAATCGATAAAGCCCGGCGTAACGATGCCGCCGTCAAAATGATGGTGCGCACGGGCGCTAATATCGGGCAGTTCATCGCGCGGGCCAATCCAGACGATTTTCCCCTGATGCACCGCAATAACGCCCTCGTCAATCAGGTGGTACTGGCCTTCCTTCATCGTGACAAGCGTTGCGCCGCTCCACAGGCTGTCGATGCTGCGAGGATAAGTCATGACATTCTCCACATCAGGTTGTATAGACAATTGACTACAAGCTAGCGCAGCATACACTTTCCATCAACCTGGATTGAAATTAGGTTTGCGTTACTCCTCATTAATCGCTAAATCATTGGCACCGCAAAAGAAGGAATCAAATCTATGCCAGCATTTTTTGCTCCCGTTGTGATGCTCCCGCAGGGTTGGGGACACAATGTGCGTATTACCGTCAATGAGCACGGGACGATCACTCATATTGAGGCTGGCGCAAGTGCTGAGAATGCGACGCTGCTTTCCGGCATTGTGATTCCTTCAATCCCGAACTTACATTCTCATGCGTTTCAGCGGGTGATGGCGGGCCTAACTGAGGTCGCAGGCGATCCGCAAGACAGCTTCTGGACGTGGCGCGATGTGATGTATCGCATGGTGCAAAAATTATCCCCGGAGCAAGTAGGTGCCATCGCGACCCGTTTGTATATCGATATGCTCAAAGGCGGCTACACCCAGGTCGCTGAATTTCATTATTTACATCATGACGTTAACGGAAAACCGTATGCGTCAGGTGATTTGATGCTACAGCAATTGGTGATGGCTGCCGATAACAGCGGAATAGGGCAAACGTTGTTGCCGGTGCTCTACAGCCATGCGGGCTTTGGGGCACAGACGCCGCAGGCCGGGCAAAAAAGATTTATTCAGGATGTCGACCGTTACCTGCGTCAGCAGCAAGCCCTGGCGAGCGCGTTGCGCCGCTATCCGCGCATAAATCATGGCCTGTGTTTCCACTCCTTACGAGCGGTGACGCAGGAGCAAATGGAAGACGTGCTGGAGGCGAGTGATTACCGCTTACCGGTACATATCCATATTGCCGAGCAGGAAAAAGAGGTTAACGACTGCGTAGCCTGGAGCGGCGAACGCCCGGTGGAGTGGTTATATAACCGCTTTGCCGTGGACGATCGCTGGTGCCTGGTTCACGCCACGCATTTGTCGGCTGAAGAGTTGACCCAAATTGTCGAAAGCCGCGCGGTGGCGGGATTATGCCCGACGACCGAGGCAAATCTAGGCGATGGTATTTTCCCGGCGACGCATTTTATCGCGCAGGGCGGGCACTGGGGTATTGGCTCTGACAGCCATGTTTCAGTCAGCGCGCTCGAAGAATTACGCTGGCTTGAGTACGCGCAGCGCCTGCGTGATAAACGTCGCAACCGCATTGTGCTGCCGGAATTGCCGCAGGTTGGGGAAGTACTCTGGCGGCAGGCGGCGGCGGGCGGGGCGCAGGCCTGCGGCGTGACGATGGGAATGATAGCCCTTGGGCAGCGCGCCGACTGGCTGGTGCTGGAAGCCGATCCCTGGTTGGCACATATTGAAGATTACGCGCTTATCAACCGCTGGTTATTTGGTGGAAAGAGCGAACAAATTAGAGACGTGTGGGTTGCCGGAAAACAGGTGATAACTGACAGGCAGCACCCGCTTGATGAACAAAGTGATGCACAGTTTGCGCAGGTGATGCGCACCCTTCAGGAGTGGTGATGGAATTTTTTGATATACGGAAAGTGCCCGTCAGCTTATGGCGTAACGGGGCCGGAGAAACCCGAGAGATTTGCTGCTTTCCGCCCGCAACGCGGGATTTCAACTGGCGTGCCAGTATCGCCTCCATCGCCAGCAGTGGCGAGTTCTCGGCTTTCCCTCAGGTTGACCGCGTCATCACCTTGCTCGAAGGAGGTGAAGTGGTTCTGGATGCCGGAAAGGCGTTTCGGCATACCCTCAAACACTTTCAGCCCTTTGCCTTTGCCGGTGATTACACGGTGAAAGCCGAGCTGAAACAGGGTATGTCGATGGATTTTAATATCATGACGCACCGCGATCGTTGCCGCGCCAAAGTGCGTGTGGCGGATCGCACTTTTACCACGTTTGCGCCTCGCGGCGGCATTGTTTATGTCCTGAGCGGCGCGTGGCAACTGGGTGACAAACTGCTGACGCCAGAGCAGGGCGCGTGGTGGCAAGATGGCCGCCACACTCTGCGGTTATTGAAATCTGAAGGGAAGGTGTTGTTTAGCGAAATCACCTACCTATAAATTTTTGCCATTAAAACTGCCGACCAACTGATAACGCGAGCCCGGATATAACAGCCGGGCGACCGTTACCACCTGCGAATGGTGCCAGGTCCGGCGGGAAATCAACAGGCAAGGCTGGCTGGCGGTCACTTCCAGCAGCCCTTGCTGTGTTTCATCCGCCAGCACCGCTTCAACGATGTGTTCCCCTGAGGTCAGCGGCGCAACTTCGCTGAGATAGTGGTGCGGCGTGAACAGGCGGAAGTCTTGCCGCAGATAGTCCGTCGCCAGCGACGGGTTCACATAGCGTGTTTCCAGTTGTACCGCCATATCGTTATCGTAATGAACCAGTTGCGAGTAAAACAGTGCGTCACCGACGTTAATCGAAAACGCATGCGCCAGGTGTTCATCCGCTTTTACTTGCTCAAGGGCGATGATCTGGTTGCGATAATGATGACCGCGCGCGGTAATTTCCTCGGCAATACTGCCCACTTCCAGCATCGCCGTATGGCCTTTTTGCTCCGCCACGAATGTCCCGACGCCTTGCATCCGCACCAGCCAGCCCTCTCCGGTCAGTTCCCGTAGCGCACGGTTAATGGTCATTCGGCTGACATTAAGCGCATTCACTAGTTCTGTTTCTGACGGCACCCGCTGGTGGGCAAGCCAGTTACCGCTGCGTATCTGGCTGATGATTCCCTGCTTAACCCGCAGATAAATTGGTGCGGGTAAATCACTGATGGCGGCGCGAAGCTGGGTCAGAGCGTCAGTCATGGGCTACTCCATATTTCATTTTGCAGCGAAAGCGCGATCCGGCTCACTGTTCAATAAAAATTTCCTATGACCTGCTGGCGGCCATTTGGGTTTATTAGATAGGTTGTCTATACAACTCTATACGTTCATACGAATTGATGCCATCAGGATGTCACTATGTCGCTGCAAAAAAAGCTTTGCTCTCTTACTCCGGGGCGCGTAACGCTCGCCACGCTGCGTGAAATTTATCATGGAAGCGTGACGCTAAGTCTTGATCCCCAGGCCATTGATGCGGTCGTGAAATCCCAACAAACCGTGGAAGCTATCGTCAACCATGGGGATGTGGTTTACGGCATTAATACGGGGTTTGGCAAACTGGCGCAAACCACCATTGCCAAGGACCATCTGGCGGAATTGCAGCGCAATCTGGTGCTTTCCCATAGCGTAGGGCTTGGAAAGCCGCTGCCGGATGACGTGGTACGCCTGGTGATGGCGAGCAAAATTATCAGTCTTGCGCGCGGGCATTCCGGCGTCCGTATGAGCGTTATCGAGAGTTTGCTGCGTCTGTTTAATGCGGGCGTAATGCCAGTGATTCCGGAAAAAGGATCGGTTGGCGCGTCGGGCGATCTCGCCCCGCTGGCGCATCTTTCGTTGATGCTGCTGGGTGAAGGCAATGTGCGCCTTAACGGCGAGGAAATTCCCGCCGTTGACGGGTTAAAAATCGCGGGTGTAGAGCCATTGGTGTTGGGCCCAAAAGAAGGGTTGGCCCTGTTAAACGGCACTCAGGTTTCTACGGCGCTGGCGCTGCGTGGTTTGTTTGAAGGTGAAAAAGTTTTTGGTGCCGGGTTGGTTGCAGGGGCGCTGTCTCTTGAGGCGATTAAAGGCTCGGTGAAACCGTTTGATGCGCGCATTCATGAAGCACGTGGGCAAACAGGGCAAATTGACGTTGCGGTGGCGGTCAGAGCGCTGCTGGCGGATAGCGAAATTGTCGACTCCCATCAGCACTGCGGGCGTGTGCAGGATCCGTATTCCATTCGTTGTGTGCCGCAGGTGATGGGCGCATGCCTGGATAACCTGCGCCATGCCGCTCGCGTGCTGCAAATCGAAGCCAACGCCGCGTCCGATAATCCACTGGTGTTTAGCGAAACCGGCGAAGTGATTTCCGGCGGTAATTTCCATGCCGAACCGGTGGCGTTTGCCGCCGATATTATCGCCCTGGCGGTGGCCGAAATCGGTGCGATTTCCGAGCGCCGCCTGGCATTGCTGCTGGACACCGGGCTTTCTGGCCTGCCGCCGTTCCTGGTGAAAGAGGGCGGGATTAACTCCGGGTTTATGATTGCCCAGGTCACTGCCGCCGCACTGGCCTCTGAAAATAAATCCCTGGCGCATCCTGGCAGCGTGGACAGTTTACCCACCTCGGCAAACCAGGAAGATCACGTTTCGATGGCAACCTATGCCGCGCGCCGCCTCGGCGATATGTGCTTTAACACCGCCGCCGTCGTAGGAATAGAAGCGATGGCCGCAGCTCAGGGTATAGAATTTTCGCGCCCGCTGCGCAGTTCGGCATTAATGGAGCAGGTCTTTAGCGCTATTCGCGAGCGTGTCGCTTTCCTCGATAAAGACCGCCTGTTAGCCCCTGATATTGAAAGCATGCGCCAGTGGGGTGCCAGCGGCGAATTACCTGCGGTGATTACTCAACTCTTTCCTTCTACAGCGGCCTGATGCCGGGAGCCAGCACAATGACTGAATCTGTAAAACAGGCGGTAGCCCGCACGGTACGCGCGCCACATGGCAGCACACTGCATTGCGAAAACTGGCTGATCGAAGCCGCTTATCGCATGATCCAAAATAACCTTGATCCAGATGTTGCGGAGCGCCCGGAAGATCTGGTGGTGTACGGCGGGATCGGCAAAGCCGCGCGTAACTGGGACTGTTTTGAGCAGATCCTCACGTCGTTGCGGAACCTTAAAGCCGACGAAACCCTGCTGGTGCAATCAGGTAAACCCGTCGGGATTTTCCGCACGCATGCGGATGCGCCGCGCGTATTGATCGCCAACTCTAACCTGGTGCCGCACTGGGCAACCTGGGATCATTTCCATGAGCTCGATAAAGCCGGCTTGATGATGTACGGCCAAATGACGGCGGGCTCATGGATTTACATCGGTGCGCAGGGCATCGTGCAGGGGACATTTGAAACCTTTGCTGAAGCGGGGCGCCAGCACTATGGCGGCGATTTGCGCGGCAAGTGGATTTTGACCGCAGGCCTGGGGGGAATGGGTGGCGCACAGCCACTGGCCGGTGTGCTGGCAGGGGCTTCGGTATTAACCATTGAGTGCCAGGAGTCGCGCATTGATTTCCGCTTGCGCACCCGTTATCTCGATTATAAAGCGACAAATCTTGATGAAGCCCTGGCGATGATTGAGCAGGCAAACGTGGAGAAAAAGGCTATTTCCGTAGGACTGCTGGGGAACGCGGCTGAATTGCTGCCAGAACTGGTAAAACGTGCCAAAGCGGGCGGCATCAGGCCCGATATTGTGACCGATCAAACCTCGGCGCACGATCCGGTCAACGGTTATTTACCCCAGGGTTGGACGGTTGAACGCTGGCAGAGCGAGCGAAGCTCACAGCCCAAAGTGGTTGAGAAAGCGGCTCGTGCGTCAATGGCTGTTCACGTTCAGGCGATGCTTGATTTTTGGGAAATGGGCGTCCCGACCGTGGATTATGGGAACAATATTCGCCAGGTAGCGTTTGATGAAGGTGTTAAGAATGCCTTTGATTTCCCGGGCTTTGTTCCGGCGTATATTCGCCCGCTGTTCTGCGAAGGCAAAGGGCCGTTCCGCTGGGTGGCGCTTTCTGGCGATCCGGAAGATATTGCTAAAACGGATGCGAAACTTAAAGCGTTGTTCCCGGATAACCAAAATTTGCACCGCTGGCTGGATATGGCGCAAGAGCGAATAGCCTTCCAGGGCTTACCCGCGCGTATTTGCTGGTTAGGGCTGGGGGAACGCCATCTCGCCGGGTTAGCGTTTAACGAAATGGTGCGCAACGGCGAGCTGAAAGCGCCGGTGGTGATTGGCCGCGACCATCTGGACTGCGGTTCAGTGGCCTCGCCAAATCGTGAAACCGAGGCGATGAAAGACGGTTCAGACGCGGTTTCCGACTGGCCGTTACTGAACGCGCTGTTAAATACCGCAGGGGGCGCAACGTGGGTGAGTCTGCATCACGGCGGCGGCGTGGGGATGGGGTTCTCGCAGCATGCGGGCGTGGTGATTGTTGCAGACGGCACGCCAGAAGCCGCGGTGCGATTAGGGCGAGTGCTGTGGAATGACCCGGCAACGGGCGTGATGCGCCACGCCGATGCGGGTTATGAGCGCGCGGTGGAATGCGCTCATCAGCACGATTTAAACCTTCCTATGGTGGAATAATACGTTAGCCATAACGGCGGGTTGCCAGCCAACACAAAAGCGACCCGCCAACCACCATCGCAACACCCTGCCAGAATGCCCAACCGGGATGTAGTCCTAACCATAAACTGGCGATTAACGCGGAAAGTACCGGGGTAAAATACGAGGCTGTCGCCAGCAACGTCATATTTCCACGCTGGATGCCATGATTCCAGGCCGAATAAGCGACCGCCGTTGAAATACCCATAAACAGCAGTTGCAGCGACGAAGGCCACGTAAAGTGCATCGGTGCTTCGTTGACGAAGGTGAACTTGGCCCACAGCACGAGGGCGGTGGCGCAGAAAAACAGCGAGACGCCATTTTTGCCTTCGCTCCAGCGGCGCGTAATATTGCAGTACAGCGCCCAGATTAGCGCGGCGGCAAAAGCCAGGCCGTACGCCAGCGGATTATCGAGAATGTTGTGCCACATCTGCAATGGCGACCATGCTCCATCGCCTTTCATCACCTGAATAATTCCCGCCAGAGAAAGTGCCAGCCCCGGCCAGAGCCATAAATTACTGCGTTGTTGGTTGATAAACAGCGCCAGGAGAATCGTCAGGCTGGGCCACAAATAGTTGATCATGCCCAGTTCCAGCGACTGAGCGCGGCTATGGGCAAGCCCGATTGCCAGCGCAAGGCTGATTTCGTAGGTGACAAACAATGCGCCACCCATCCACAAATAGCGGGGCGGGATTTCACGGATTTTGGGTAAACCACGCGCCAGACAGAGGCAAACCGCGCTGACAGTGTAAATCAGTGCTGCACCGCCCACCGGGCCAAAGTGTTCGCTAATACTGCGCAGTAAACCAACCGACGTGCTCCAGAGAAGAATGGCGAGGAGGCCGAAAACGGTGGCGCGTTGGGTAGCACTGTTCATGCGATCTCGAAATGTGTCGGGTGGCGATGCGCTTACCCGACCTGCGTGGAAGAATTGAATAACCGTTAACGTAGGGCGGATAAGCTTGCGCCATCCGCCGCTTCACAGGTAAAACAGCTTACTTTTTCCAGAAGTCATCAAACACGGTGATCGGCGGGCGACGTTTGTGTTCGGTTTTCAGATACCAGCCTTCGATGATTTTGCTGGTGGCTTCGTCCAGCGTTTTACCTTCCAGATAATCATCGATCTGCTCGTAAGTGACGCCAAGGGCGGCTTCATCCGGCAGAGAAGGGCGATCGTCTTCGAGATCCGCAGTTGGCGCTTTCTGGTAAAGATGTTCAGGGCAGCCCAGGGTTTTAAGCAGTGCTTTCCCCTGGCGTTTATTCAGACGGAAAATCGGGTTGATGTCGGTGCCGCCGTCGCCGTATTTGGTGAAGAAACCGGTCACCGCTTCGGCACCGTGATCCGTACCCACAACGACGCCTTTGGTCATGCCCGCGATGCTGTACTGGGCTTTCATACGTTCGCGCGCTTTTTCATTGCCGCGAATAAAATCGCTCAGTTCAATGCCCGCTTCGCGCAGCGCCTGTTCGCTGGCCAGCACAGCGCCTTTGATATTCACTGTTAGAACGCGGTCGGGCTGGATAAACGCGATGGCGTCCTGGCAGTCTTGCTCGTCGGCCTGCACGCCAAACGGCAAACGTACCGCGATAAATTGATAGCTTTCGTCACCGGTTTCTTCGCGAATTTCGTTGATGGCGAGCTGGCACAGTTTCCCGGTCAGGGTTGAGTCCTGGCCGCCGCTGATACCCAATACCAGAGACTTAATAAAGGAATATTTTTTCAGGTAGGACTTCAGGAAATCGACGCTGACACGGATTTCTTGTTGCGGATCGACCTGCGGTTTAACCCCTAACGCCTGAATGATTTCTTGTTGCAGTGCCATCTAACCCTCCGGTTACGGTATGCCTGCGCGCAGGCAGCCAAAGTCATCTTTTGTTAAAGCTACCCGTTTGTGGTTAAAACGACAAGACTCATGCTGCTACGTTGGAACCATTTGGCGCGAATTAGAACGATTGAGAGCTAACCTGGTGTTTTGTCTAATAATCCTAAAATGCGTTCATTTAGTCCGATTAGTTGAAAAATGCGGTTTTGTATTCCAGGCTTACCTGACACGCATGAGCAATACCCTGAAAAATGAGGATATAATATGAACAAGAAATTAGTGGGAATGTTAAGTGCTGCGGCAGTTATGACAATGCTTGCAGGTTGTACCGCTTATGACCGCACCAAAGATCAGGTGGCGACGCCGGTTGTGAAAGATGTGAAAAAAGGGATGAGCCGTGAGCAAGTCCAGCAGGTGGCTGGTAAACCGTCTTCTGAAGTCACAATGATTCACGCACGTGGTACTTGCCAGACTTATATTCTTGGCCAGCGTGATGGCAAAACCGAAACTTACTTCGTAGCGCTTGATGACACCGGTCATGTTATGAATTCGGGTTATCAGACCTGTGCGGAATACGATACCGATCCGCAGACCAAACAGAAGTAATTCCCTCTTCAGTAAAAAAGCCGTCACGTTTGTGACGGCTTTTTTATTTGCTACGCGGGCAGGTGAGCGATTTTACTGTCGCGCGCCCAGACCCGATGGGCGGCAAGAAGTTTAAGGAATTCACTGGTGAATTTGGCAGTGACAGTGTCACCTTCAACGACACCTTCTTCTCCCTGGGCATCAATGCCCAGTTTCGCTTTAAACTGGCGCGCATCTCCGGCAAGGCCAATGACTTTCAGATGCTTATACGCCTCCAGCAGATAGTAGGCCGCATCGCCGTTATTCAGAATGGATTTCAAATCGCCCCCCGGCACAATCACCGCATCCACCGTCACCGACGGGGAACCGGTGAAGGTGGCCGCGATAGGCAGCAGGGAACCATCATCTGCGCTAATTTCGCCCATCCGCGAGAAGAGTAGTTTGGTATGCACGCCTTGCGCTTTTAATGCCTTCATGGTGGCTAAGACATCTGCAGCATTGGTGGTTTCATTGAGTAAAATCGCCACTACACGGCCTTTCACTGTGCCGCTCGGCACTGCGTACAAACTCAGACTCGGATCTTTCTTCAGGCCGTTCACGTCTTTTGGTGGTGCGACGTGCATCTGCTCATCGGACAGCTCAATACCCAGATTTTCCGCGACCGGTTGGGCGAGAGAAATATCAATATGGGTCAGATGATCTAACACTCTTTCACGGATATAAGGCCTTGCAACCTTCGATAACTCAAAGCTAAACGCGTTGATAATATGCTGCTGCTCGACAGGCGTCTGGCTTTGCCAGAACAGACGAGGCTGAGAATAGTATTCCCCGAACGACGGGCTGCGCTCACGAACTTTATGCCCTTCGACGCGTTCCTGATAACTTTCAAAGCCGCCGCGTTTCGGGCCTGGAGGCGTTTCGCGCGGCCAGTTATCGTTGATGGAGTTTGGTTCGTAATTGGCTGGATTGCTGTCGATATCCATGCGGTGCATGCCGTCACGCTGGAAATTGTGATACGGGCACACAGGGCGGTTAATCGGGATTTCATGGAAGTTCGGGCCGCCGAGGCGGCTAATTTGTGTATCGGTGTAGGAGAACAAACGCCCCTGCAATAGCGGGTCATTACTGAAATCCAGGCCGGGAACGATGTGGCCGGGATGGAACGCCGCCTGTTCGTTTTCCGCGAAAAAGTTATCCGGATTACGGTTGAGCGTCATTTTGCCAACAAGATGAACAGGGACCAGCTCTTCCGGAATTAATTTGGTCGGATCAAGCAAATCGAAGTCGTATTTAAACTCATCTTCTTCAGGAATTAATTGCAGGCCCAGTTCATATTCCGGGAAATCACCTGCTTCAATAGATTCCCAAAGATCGCGGCGGTGGAAATCGGGATCGCGCCCGGTCAGTTTTTGTGACTCGTCCCAAACCAGGGAGGCTTTACCCGCCGTAGGTTTCCAGTGGAAGCGAACGAATGTGGCTTTGCCTTCGGCATTGATCATACGGAAAGTATGGATGCCGAAACCTTCCATGGTGCGATAGCTGCGCGGCAGGCCACGGTCAGACATCGCCCAGATGACGTTGTGCAGCGTTTCGGGTTGCAGGGAGACATAATCCCAGAAAGTATCGTGGGCGCTGCCACCTTGCGGAATAGCCCAGTGTGGCTCGGGTTTTACGGCGTGGACGAAATCCGGAAATTTATGCGCGTCCTGAATGAAAAATACCGGGGTGTTATTGCCCACTAAATCGAAAATACCTTCTTCGGTATAAAACTTGGTGGCAAATCCGCGAATATCACGCACGGTATCGGCTGAACCCGCGCCGCCTTGTACCGTAGAAAAGCGGACAAAAACAGGGGTGATTTTATCCGGGTCAGAAAGGAAATCGGCTTTGGTTACGTCCGCCATATTTTTGTAGGGCTGGAAGTAGCCGTGTGCCGCGGAACCGCGCGCATGAACGATACGCTCGGGAATACGCTCATGGTCAAAATGGGTGATTTTTTCCCGCAGGATAAAATCTTCAAGCAGCGTAGGCCCACGCGTTCCCGCGCGCAATGAGTTCTGATCGTCGGCGATGCGTACGCCCTGATTGGTGGTGAGCGGGAAGTTTTCCCCATCTTTACGATGCACATCAAGCGATTTTAGTTTTTCGTTAGAGGTGTCCGGGCTTTTAAAACTGCCTGGTGCGGTAGGCTGAGCTCCCGGTGGGCTAGGATCGGTGGTGGGTTTGTGAGATCCATCTTCTGGGGCCAGCGAGTCCATACCGGGTCTGGATTCATCGGCGTCGTGTATGGGTGCACTATGATTTAACGGGTGTTTATCGTGCTTCGACATTAACTCATCTCCTGTTCTTGTCTTGTTATAACGATGCTTTGAAGAGCCAAAACAGCTTTAACTATAGAACAAGGTCATCTCAACGCGAGACGAGGAGGGGCATTCTCCGCTATCATAGTGAAGTTGTTCATCTATTTAGTTTTGATTCCATAGCCTATGAAACCGTTGCGCCAACCAAATACTCGTCCCGTTATTACGTATCGACCGCGTGTTGAACCTGCGCCGCCAGCCCATGCATGGCGAGTAGAAGGATTTAAAGATGTGTGGATGCTACGCAATCGCTATGTGGCTTTTGTGCTGGTGGGGGATGCATTTCGCCAGTCGCCGCCTTTTACCTTGCCGGAATCGGCACAGCGCTGGGCGACGCAGGTTAGACATGAGAATGAGATTTAAGGGCTGGGATGAGGTTTCTACGCGAAACCTGGTTTCCGAATAACGGTGGATTTACCCGCCGTTGCTGATCTGTTCAAACACTTCACATCCCGTATCATTGCCTTCGGTGCAGCTCAGGTTCAGCCACTGCAACGCCCGTTGTTTATTGACAGCGATAAAACCTTTCTCTCCGTTTAAAAAGAGCATTCCAGCCCAGTATTCTGCATAACCTGAACGGGAAATCACCGAGCTGCGCTTAAACCAGAATGTCGCTTTTTCATCGTCTTGCGGAACACCGACGCCGCTTGCGTAAAGCAAACCTAAGAACATCTGTGCGTCGACGGCTGAATCACTTTCAATATCTTGCGAGGCACTTTCCAGCAGCTTGATGGCGGCAGGGTAATCCGTTTTAGCCGCCTGAGTGTTAACGAGAATACGCGCAAGCGTTACTTTCCCTGCCAGGCTACCGCGCTGTACGGCCTGCTCCGCTAGCGGTTGAGCCTGCTTAAAATCCGCTGTGGCGGGGTTATGAATTTTTAGCTGCGCGAGTAACGCCAGAGCATCCGCATCGCCCTGAGCCGCCGATTTTGCCGCCCAGCTTTCTGCTTGCTGATATTCGCCTGCGCTGAATAGGGTGTCCGCCAGATAAAATTGGGCGCGGCTGTCACCGGCTTGCGCATGCTTCAGATAAGGGTTGTCAGGCATTTCTGCCCATGCCGTAGACATGCAAATGAAGAACAGGATACAGAGTCGTTTCATAGAGGAAAGGGGTCCGTAGAAGGCGCTAGAGTTATGGCTCCCTATGCGGGGGCTCTAAGTTATAGATAAAAAAACGGCTCCTTTCACAGGAGCCGTTGTATTGTCGCAGATTCTACAGTTGTTTTGCTACTGGTTAACGATGCGCCAGTTCAGCTTCTTCATCACTGTTCAGTAATTCTTTATCGGTCTGTTTCATCAGTTGGCTGGTGATAGTCCCGGCGGTCATAGACCCGCTGACGTTCAGAGCGGTACGACCCATATCGATCAACGGCTCAACGGAAATCAGCAGGGCCACCAGCGTTACCGGCAGGCCCATGGCTGGCAGAACAATCAGCGCGGCGAATGTTGCCCCGCCGCCGACACCTGCAACACCTGCGGAGCTTACGGTTACGATACCGACAAGCGTAGCAATCCATACCGGATCAAGCGGGTTAATACCAACGGTTGGCGCAACCATCACGGCAAGCATAGCAGGGTACAGACCCGCACAGCCGTTCTGGCCAATTGTTGCCCCGAAGGAGGCCGCAAAGCTTGCGATAGATTCAGGCACACCCAGACGGCGAGTTTGTGCTTCCACGTTCAATGGAATACTTGCTGCACTGGAGCGGCTGGTGAACGCGAATGTCAGTACCGGCCAAACTTTACGGAAGTATTTCAGCGGGCTGACGCCGTTAACGGCCAGCAGTACCGCGTGTACGCCGAACATAATCGCCAGACCCAGGTAAGACGCTACCACGAAGCTACCGAGTTTGATGATGTCTTGCAGGTTTGAACCGGCAACTACTTTGGTCATCAGGGCAAGCACGCCGTATGGCGTCAGTTGCATCACCAGACGCACCAGTTTCATCACCCAGCTTTGCAGAGTATCAATGGCAACCAGTACACGCTCGCCTTTCGGCGCGTCGTCTTTGAGCAATTTCAGGGCAGCAACACCCAGGAAGGCGGCGAAAATTACGACGCTAATGATTGACGTCGGGTTAGCCCCGGTCAGGTCAGCAAACGGGTTTTTCGGCACGAAGGACAAAATCAATTGCGGAACGCTCAGGTCAGCAACTTTACCCACGTAAGTGGTTTCGATTGCGCTCAGACGGGCCGTTTCTGCGGTACCTTGAACCAGACCTTCCGCTGTCAAACCAAACAGGTTGGTGACCAGCACACCGACAAGCGCAGAAATTAACGTGGTAAATAGCAGCGTCCCGATAGTCAGAACGCTGATTTTACCTAATGAAGAGGCATTATGCAGGCGTGCAACCGCGCTCAAAATAGAGGCGAACACTAAAGGCATGACGATCATCTGCAACAGTTGTACATAGCCGTTACCGACGACGTTAAACCATTGGATTGATTGTTTGAGGACCGGGCTGTCTTCACCATAGATAGTGTGCAGCGCAAGGCCAAACACGACGCCGATAACCAAACCGAGCAGTACTTTTTTAGCCAGACTCCACTGCTTGTGGCGAGTTTGCGCCAGCAATAGCAGCAGAATAACGAACACGATAACGTTCGCTATAAGTGGAAAATTCATCCCCGTTTCTCCTGAGTGGATTATTGATAGATGGACTGATTGCCATCTTTATTCTGTAAATCGTACCAGAAGCGAATAACGACGCTTATATTCAAAAAGAATTGTTTATTACATTTTGAATGATTTCGTTTAATTATCGTTCCAGGTGGTTATTTAAAAGGCTATTAAAGGTCATTTGCATGGAAATTATCACATGGGATGACCATCGTACTGCACTGTTATCGGGCAAACTTTGCGGCATCCACACCGCAAGGCCAAACAATGCCATACATATAGCCCGCTCAAGTTGGTTGCCTTTTTGTGGTCTGACGATGGGGAAGCGGAAACGCCAGCGGCACGGCCAGAGCAGCGGCACGCCGGCAGGAGTCAGCATATCGGCGAGAATGTGGCTTAAATAACCGAGCACCATACCTTGCAGCGCATCCGCAGGAATGAGCCAGGTTTCCGGAACTTTCAGGTAGAACAATGCAAGGCTTGCAAAGACGGCAAACAAGCTATGGGTAAAACCGCGATGGCCGCAGGCTCGCGCAATGGGTTTTGCAATCCAGGGCAAACGCTGCCCCAAAAATGACTTGGGATGATCAATATCGGGCAGCAAGCAGGTGAGAATGGCCGAAGGCACAATGTGCCACCAGTCTCCCTGGGCGAGCACAGGCGTGAGTTCGGCGTTTTTTGCGAATACTGCGCAGGCTATAGAAAAAAGAAGATGGCCTTCCGCCGTCATGATACTACCTGGATGAAAACTGTCGATTCATACAGTATAGGGATTTTATACAGTAGACGGAAGAGGTGACGGCGTAACATTTTGCTACCGCCGATTGTTCGGCGGCGGCATGTTTAGCGGGCTAGCCACCCTCCGTCGACGGCAATGGTGTAGCCGTTAACATAATCCGAAGCGCTTGAGGCGAGGAAAACAATCGGGCCTTGCAGATCGGAAGGAACGCCCCAGCGACCGGCAGGGATACGGTCGAGAATTTCCTGGCTTCTGGCTTCGTCATCGCGCAGTTGCTGCGTATTGTTCGTGGCCATATACCCCGGGGCGATGGCATTCACATTGATATTGTATTGCGCCCATTCGTTTGCCAGCAGCCGCGTAACGCCGAGCACGGCACTTTTCGATGCGGTATAAGAAGGGACGCGGATCCCGCCCTGGAATGAGAGCATGGAGGCGATATTAATGATTTTGCCGCCGTTTCCCTGCTTGATGAACTGTTTTGCCACCGCCTGAGAGAGAAAGAACACCGATTTAATGTTCAGATTCATCACGTCGTCCCAGTTTTTCTCGCTAAATTCCAGAGCATCTTCACGGCGAATGGTTCCGGCGTTATTCACCAGAATATCTATTTTTCCCATACCGGCGACGGCTTGCTCAATGATATCGGGTATCGCGTCTTGCTGGCTTAAATCGGCCTGAATTGCGATAAAGCGGCGGCCCAGATCCTGTACTTTTTGCGCCGTTTCGTGAGGGACTTTTCGGCTAACGCTGACGATGTCACACCCGGCTTCGGCAAGACCGATCGCCATTCCCTGGCCCAAGCCCGTATCACATCCTGTGACAATGGCGACTTTGCCTTGCAGATTAAAAGCATTGAGAATCATAGTTACCCCGATATCCGGAAAAGCGCTATTGCGCGTGTGGATTAAGAGTAGATAGGGGGAGGAATAAATTCAAATGAATATGAAATGGCGTTTTAATAATTTTGACGCAGGTATGATTTTGAGAAAGATGCGGGGGATCCCGCATCTCAAAATTTAGCCAATCAGATGTTCGGCGCGTAATTCAACCAGCGAAGGTAGTTTTACATTCGCCAGGATCCAGCGTTCATCGCTACGATTTTCTTCCGCAGGCACGACGATCGAGCGCATGCGTGCCGCTTTGGTGGCAATCATGCCATTCACCGAGTCCTCAAGCGTCACACAGGCCAGAGGGTCGACGCCCAGTTTAGCGGCGGCATCAAGATAGACTTGCGGATGCGGTTTGCTGTACGGCAGGTGTTCTGCTGACGCAATCGCATCAAACTGAGAACGTAGGTCAAACATTTCCAGCACACGCTCCAGCATATGCAGAGGAGAAGCTGAAGCCAGGCCCACCTTCAGACCTTGTGCTTTACACAAAGCCACGGCTTCACGTACGCCGGGAAGAAGAGGGCGCTTCTCTTCAACTAATGTAATGGCGCGGGTAATGATGCGGTGGGTCACTTCTTCACGTGACGGGCCATTCCATGGCTGATGGGCAAACCATAGATCCACAACCAGATCGATACGCAGACCGAGAGTGTCTGGAAGTTCGTCACGGCGGGAGATATCCACACCAATGCTTTCCATGACCTCCAGTTCGGCCTCATCCCATAATGGTTCAGAATCAACCAGTAAACCGTCCATATCAAAAATCGCAGCTAAAATCTGGCGCGTTACAGCCATTTATCGACTCCTGTCAGTTAGCCCCGCAACGCTTCGCGTAGGGGAATTGCATTGAGATAAGATCCCTTATCAATAGCTGGAAATACCACATCATGCCACTGCTTTGTGAAAATCGCCCGTAAAGCTCAGGCGAAATTACCCCGGACAGGGTAAACTTTGTGCGTGCAAGTTACGTCTTAACCAAGGGGAACGAATGACGTATCAACAAGCTGGACGCATTGCCGTACTCAAACGTGTGGCTGGCTGGGTAATTTTTATCCCGGCGGTGATTTCGACACTGATTTCGATTTTGAAGTTTATGTATCAACATAGCGAAAAACAGGCAGGCATTAACGCTGTGATGCTTGATTTTGCGCATGTGATGATTGAGATGATGCGTTTTAACACGCCGTTTTTAAATTTCTTCTGGTACAACTCGCCGCAGCCGGAGTTCCACCAACAGGCTAACGTCCTGTTCTGGATAATCCTTGCGCTGATTTTTATTGGCCTTGCATTACAGGCATCCGGCGCGCGCATGAGCCGCCAGGCGAAATTTCTTCGGGAAGGCGTGCAGGACCAGTTGATTCTGGAGCAGGCCAAGGGCCCTGAAGGGTTAACGAAAGCCCAGATTGATGCAAAAATCGTCGTTCCGCGACATACTATTTTCCTGCAAATTTTCCCGCTCTACATCTTACCCGTCATCATTATTGTCCTCGGCTATTTCTTCTTTTCTTTATTGGGCTTCATCTAGAAAAACGCCACTCCTGAAGGGAGTGGCGAGGCTTTTAAGCTGCCAGCACTCTGTCGAGGGCTTTTTGCGCGACCACTAAATGCTGGCCGCCAAACAAAATCGCCCGGTTAAACAAGGTATAAAGCTGATAGATGGGCTGGCGTTCGAGGAAATCGGCGGGAAGAGGAGAAACGGATTGGTAGCCGTCATAAATTTGCGGTGGCTGATCCGGATGCAGAGGGAGCATCGCCAGATCGCACTCTCTATCGCCCCAGTAACAGGCCGGATCATAGATAAACGGCCCGTCAGCCCCCATCGCACAGTTTCCCGACCACAAGTCGCCATGCAGTAATGACGGCTGCGGCTGGTGGGAGGCAAGTGCCTGGTGAACAAATTCGACGATAGGATCGATATCGCCAAACTGTATTCCTTTTTCAGCGGCGAGCTCTAACTGCCAGCCGATGCGTTGCTCCGCAAAAAAGGTCGACCAGCGTCGCTGCCAGGCGTTGGGCTGTGGTGTGGTAGAGAGATCGTTATCAAAATCGAGCCCAAACTGCGGCTGGTCACTCCATTGGTGTAAACGAGCGAGCTGCTGCCCTAGCAAAAAGGCATTATGGGCATCGAGCGGTTTCGCTGGTAGATATTCCAGCAGCAGGAAACTGTAATCACGGTCAGTACCCACGGCCCAGACTTTGGGAACTCGTACGGTGTTACTGCGGGAGAGTAACTCAAGCTGATCGGCTTCGGCAGTAAAAATGGGTAACAACTCCCGCGCATCGCTTTTGACAAAAATCTCGTGACCGGCATAGTGAATGCGCCAGGCGGCATGGATTTCTCCGCCGGGTAATTCTGTGCGTTGTTCTATTTCTGCTGCGCCGAGTTGTTCACTTAACAGACGACTAACGGCTTGCCACATGATGCTTCTCCCCAGGTTGTCTGGTCGATCATTAGCTTATCAGCTCTTCACCGGGTCAAACTTCGAACTAACGCACATCCCCGGTCAGGATTTTCAAAACAGGGCTATTGGCCCTGTTGCAGCCACTCATCCCAGGTGGTGACCAAAACTTCAGGTTCGACGCCCAGCGCCAGTTTGCCAAGGCCGCGCGCTAACTCTTCAACCTCCGTCTGGCTGAGAGGGCTTATCAATCCATAAGTGTTGATACCAAGTTCATGAACTTTCCCGTCATCATCGGAGAGAGTGAGTAAAAAACCGCCGCGTGTCAGATGGTTATTAAGCTCATTCAGATCTGTCAGATTGTGTTCATGGAATTTTAATGTCACTACATAGCGCTCAATGTCTCCGCTACTCATGGTTCACCTCATTGTTATCCCGAAGGTTTTAGCATAGCTGCTCTGCCAGAAATGGCGACTTTTGCCGAAGCGACAAGCTGTGAGCCAGGGGGCTTGAGGATAAATGAATACTGGTGCCCAGAGTCGAAACCCGTGTCCGTGAGAAAATCAGGGCCATATATCCTCCTTAATTTGGCTTCGGCATAAAGCGTAGCACTGATTCATGGGAAGGAACGTCAATTAACACCCTGATTTATCAAATGATTTGTAAAAGTCAACGATGAACTATGTTTATGAAAATAAAGACGTTTTAAGAGCTCTCTTATTCAAAAAATGAAAGAAGAATTCATTGCTATGTTATTCTGGCTTTTTTATAATTTGTAACCTTTCTTGGCTCATAAATATTTGATTCAGAGAAAAGATTCCGGAACCTTGATGGTTTCTTTTTATGTTGTGCGGATAACTAAATGAATTTTGTTAAGACAGTACCGGCTGCAATTTTGCTGACCGGAAGTGCGCTATTGAGTCACTTTGCAATTGCAGATAATTCGGTTTTCACTGTCATGGATGACCCTTCGACCGCGAAGAAACCGTTCGAAGGAAATCTGAATGCGGGCTATCTTGCGCAATCAGGCAACAGCACGAGCTCATCGCTGACCGCGAACTCCAATATGACCTGGTATCAAACCTCTACTGCCTGGTCACTGTGGGGCAATGCAAACAACACATCCTCAAACAATGAGCGATCTTCTGAGACTTATTCTGTAGGGGGTCGTAGCCGTTATAACGTGACTGACAACGATTACCTGTTTGGTCAGGCGAGCTGGTTAACTGACCGCTACAACGGTTATCAGGCAAGGGATGTGCTCACTGCGGGTTACGGTCGCCAGTTCTTGAATGGTCCGGTACACAGCCTGCGTGTGGAATTTGGTCCTGGTGTTCGTTATGACGAGTACGCCGATGGCGGTCACAAGACTCAGCCATTAGGTTATGCATCCGGTATCTATAATTGGCAGTTGACCGATAATGCCAAATTTATCCAGGGTGTTTCCGTCTTGGGTAGTGATGACACAACGGTAAACTCTGAGACTGCACTGGAAGTGGCAATCAATGAGCACTTTGGTTTGCGTGTTGGCTATAACGTCACCTGGAACTCGAATCCGCCAGATTCAGCGCCAGAACACACCGACAGACGTACCGCTGTGACGCTGGGTTATAAGATGTAATGAGTGAAGCCGGGTTATTCCCGGCTTTATTGTTTTATTTTATCAATGCGTGCTATTATTATTTTGGTCCAGAGTTTTATTTTAAATAAAATGAATTTAAGTTAACTTTCTTCACAATCTCTCCTTAATTTGCCGTTTCGTCATAATTCCTGTATATTCTGCACAATTTGATAAATAAACAGCCTTGTGAAAAGTGTGATCTGGATCTACTCTTGTTTGGTAGCAAGCAAAAAACTTGCTGGCCCACTAAATAAGAGAAAAATGATTATGAAATCTATTAAATATGCCACTGTCGCCGTTGCACTTTCCGTGCTTTCATTTGGCGCATTTGCAGCAGTTCCTGCATCGACCACTACAACACAAACTGCACCAACGGCCACCTGGCATGCGAGCGACATTGAAGCCGGCTCTAATATCCAGCCTGGCGCGCAGTCCACCGGTCAATCAATGGATGACGCCTTTAATGTGCATACGTTGGTGGCAGGTGATTGGTCGTAATAATTGTTCATGCTTACCCAAAATAATTCGAGTTGCAGGAAAGCCAACGCACATGCAACTTGAAGCATGACGGGTATAGCATGAAATAAAAACCGGAGCATGATGCCCGGTTTTTTTATATCTAAAATTTGCCACTTAAATATCAGATAGCCATTTTGCGAGGATTTAAATCGGCAAGAAATAAGATGAATGAATTACGCAACACTGCGTTGCCGATATGCGACTATAAAAATAAGATAGAAAAAGAGATAGTAATAAGACAGTTAATTTACTTATTACGGATAAAATGAACTCTCCTTCCACTTTTCAACATCCGGCCAAAAACCTGTCTACATCTAACAGTTTGAATATATTAAGGGCATGCTTACTGATGGGCAGTAGTTTGTTGGTAATGGCAAATGCTGCGATCGCCCCTTCTTTAGCAACTCTTGGGCAGGTATTTAAATCATCGTTCGGTGTTTCATTGTTAATGAGTTTACCGGCGGTCGCAGTGGTGCTTTTTTCTCCTTTTGTTAATCGCTTAATTCAGCGCTATGGCGAGCGACGAGTTCTGTTATCGGGATTATTGCTTTACGCATCAGCAGGAAGTTGCGGACTTTGGAGCCATTCCCTGGCAGTACTTTGGGTGGGACGTTTACTGCTCGGTGTAGCAATTGCAATTTGTATGACGCTTATCAATCATTTGATTGGTTCGCTCTTTCAGGGAGAGAGGCGCACACGCTTTGTCGCGCAACAATCAATAGCGGTTAATCTTGGAGGGGTAATCTTTGTTCTTGCCAGCGGAGCTCTGGCGCAGGTCTCATGGCGACTACCTTTTAGTCTTTATTTATTATCGCTTCCGGTATTCTTTTTAGCCTTGTTTTCAGTTAAGTCTTTGCCTAAACATCCCATCTGTGAAAAGTTTAATTATGGCCTGTTACGCTCGGTGATGCCTTTGTATTTTCTTGGTGGGTTGGGCATGTTCATTTATTACCTGGTGCTTATCCATATTCCGTTTGACCTAAGCACAAACTTTGGGCTGAGTGCAGGAAATATCGGTATTCTTATGGCATTAATGAGCCTTATCTCGGCAACGTGCGCAGGGTTTTATCAGCGGCTTAAACATCGATTTGGACAAACAAGATTGTTGGTTATCTGCTTCATTTTTCTAAGCCTGGCAATCATGCCCTTCGCCGTTGTAACACCAACGTTTTGGTTAATGGGAACATTACTGTGTGCTGGAATAGGTTTTGGTTTACTGTTACCTACGCTTACTCATATGGTGATTGATATCAGCCCCGCCAGACATCGCCCGGGATTATTGAGTGGGTTTGTGATGGCCTATTTTTTAGGCCAGGCGTTGAGCGCGCCTATGCTCAAATTAGTTTCTGTCAATATCCAGCAGGGCTTTTTTATATTTATCGCGGCTACAGGAATTTTGGCTGGGATTTATGTCAGCTGGATAAAAACCAACCAATCTCATGGTGACTGATTGATATTATTATTTGGTTTCTCCACTAGAATGGGCCAGATAGGCGGCAACGGCTTTTTCTAAAAATGATAATACTAACGCGAGCTTAGACGATAAACGAGAGTTACCCGGGTAAATAGCAAGCACGTCTACATGAGGCGATACCAACAGTTGTGGGGCTATTTTAATTAGACGGCCTTTACTCACGTGGGTATTACAATAAACATCAGGCAATAACCCGACACCGCTACCGCTAATAATGGCATCTCTGATCATAAGCACATCTTCTAAAACGTTTACGCCGGGTAAAGTATTTAAATCAAGGGCGGCATCGGACTCTTTAAGTTTGAATTTATCAGGGTAATTTTCCTGGGAGTGAACAAATCGAATGTGCCTGGTTAATTCAGAATAAGAGGCATCAGCCACTTCAGGATGTTTTTCCAGATAGGCTGGTGAGCAATACCAGCATAGTTGGACGGTGAACAACTTTTTGGCATAGCAGTCAGAAGGCGAAGAGGCACCTAATTTAATGGCAATATCGATATTGTCATGATAAAAATCCATATACCCGGTTGTTGATTTTATATTTAAGGTGATATTTGGATTTTCATCAGTGAAGTTAAAAAGTGCAGGGGAAATAATTTCCCGGGAAAATGCTATTGTTGTTGAAATGTTGATATTTCCACTCGCTCCGCCACCCATAAATTCGCGATAAATACTATCCAGCTTATCTAATGTGGGTAATAACTCTTCATATAGGCGCTGGCCGTCTGATGTTGGGCGAATGTTTCGGTTATTTCTTTCAATTAATCTGACATGAAGATGACTTTCTAACCTTTCAAGTGAGCGACTGATAGTTGATTTTTGTATTCCGAGTTTATTGGCCGCAGCCGTAATGCTTTTATTGCTTATCACGGCGACAAAAACAGACAGATCGTTCATATTCCAGGCCATATCAACCTCAGTGCTACCTTAGTGATGGAAAAGTCGATAAAGGCGATCCGTGCCGGTGGGTTAAATCTCAAAGAAAGGGGGCGTTACGATAAATACATGGCCAACAAAATAATACAGATGGTAACTGCAGCTACAGCGACAAGCACCAACGGATGACGCGCAAGCCAAGCATTCCAGTGTGCTTCCTGATTACCTACAGATTGCTTATGCTGCTCATAAGACTCATCAAAAAGGTCCATTCACGTTTCCTGATAGTTTCAATAACAATGCTAATAATGAGGGTGAAGTTACCATTCTTAGGGGGGTATGTCACATCAACTAATGGCTATCAAATGAGAAGAGTGGGGGTAAATTTCCACGATAGACTTTTCTGATAACGGTCTAAATGACCACATTTATGTATTCCCCGTTTTTTTAATGTTACCATCGGCGGCATCAAGTGAATATTGAAGCGTTGTGAAACTTCATTTGTGTACATGATTGTGTACCAATCCGACAATTGTTGGTCAGATGGCTACGCAACTAGATGAATTTAAATAACATTTTATGTTGCACGTGATCTTGCGTATGGGTCACCACTGCGAATAAGGACTTATAATGCCTGTTATTACTCTTCCTGATGGCAGCCAACGCCATTATGACCACGCTGTTAGCCCGCTGGATGTGGCCCTGGACATCGGTCCTGGCCTTGCAAAAGCATGTATCGCTGGCCGTGTAGACGGCGAACTGGTTGATGCATCCGATCTTATCGAGCACGATGCAAAACTCGCGATTATCACCGTTAAAGATGAAGCTGGCCTGGAGATTCTCCGCCACTCATGCGCCCACTTATTGGGTCATGCCATCAAACAGCTGTGGCCGCACACTAAAATGGCGATTGGCCCGGTTATCGACAACGGTTTTTACTACGATGTTGATATTGACCACACGCTGACGCAGGAAGATCTTGAGCTGCTCGAAAAGCGTATGCACGAGCTGGCTGAGAAAGATTACGATGTTATCAAGAAGAAAGTGAGCTGGCATGAAGCCCGCGAAACCTTCGTCAACCGTGGTGAAAGCTACAAAGTTGCGATTCTTGATGAAAACATCAGCCATGACGATAACCCTGGTTTGTATCATCATGAAGAATACGTTGATATGTGCCGCGGTCCGCACGTACCGAATATGCGTTTCTGTCATCACTTCAAATTGCAGAAAACCTCCGGTGCTTACTGGCGTGGCGACAGCAACAACAAAATGTTGCAACGTATTTATGGCACCGCATGGGCAGATAAAAAGCAACTGAATGCCTACCTGCAACGCCTGGAAGAAGCGTCTAAGCGCGACCACCGTAAAATTGGTAAGCAACTCGACCTGTATCATATGCAGGAAGAAGCGCCAGGTATGGTGTTCTGGCACAACGACGGCTGGACTATTTTCCGTGAGCTGGAAGTGTTTGTTCGCTCCAAGCTTAAAGAGTATCAGTATCAGGAAGTGAAAGGCCCGTTCATGATGGACCGTGTGCTGTGGGAAAAAACCGGCCACTGGGACAACTATAAAGATGCGATGTTTACGACCTCTTCCGAGAACCGTGAATACTGCATCAAGCCAATGAACTGCCCAGGTCACGTGCAGATCTTCAACCAGGGTCTGAAATCCTACCGTGACCTGCCATTACGTATGGCTGAGTTTGGTAGCTGCCACCGTAACGAGCCATCAGGTGCGTTGCATGGCCTGATGCGTGTTCGCGGTTTTACTCAGGACGATGCGCACGTATTCTGTACTGAAGAGCAGGTTCGTGACGAAGTAAATAGCTGCATCCGCATGGTTTATGACATGTACAGCACCTTCGGTTTCGAAAAAATCGTTGTGAAGCTATCTACTCGCCCGGAAAAACGCATCGGTACCGACGAAATGTGGGATCGTGCAGAGGCGGATTTGGCTGTAGCTTTGCAAGAAAATAACATTCCGTTTGATTATCAACCGGGTGAGGGTGCATTCTATGGCCCTAAAATTGAATTTACCCTGTATGACTGCCTGGATCGTGCATGGCAGTGCGGTACAGTACAGTTAGACTTCTCTTTACCATCACGCCTGAACGCGTCTTATATCGGCGAAAGTAACGAACGCCTGGTTCCGGTAATGATTCACCGTGCAATTCTCGGGTCAATGGAACGTTTTATTGGTATCCTGACCGAAGAGTTCGCGGGCTTCTTCCCAACCTGGCTTGCGCCGGTACAAGCAGTGGTCATGAATATCACTGATGGACAGTCTGATTACGTTAACGAATTGACCCGTAAACTGCAAAATGCAGGCATTCGTGTAAAAGCAGACTTGAGAAATGAGAAGATTGGCTTTAAAATCCGTGAACACACGTTGCGTCGTGTCCCTTACATGTTAGTTTGTGGCGACAAAGAGGTCGAAGCAGGCAAAGTAGCCGTTCGTACCCGTCGTGGCAAAGATCTGGGGAGCATGGACGTCAACGAATTGATTGAAAAGCTGCAAAACGAAATTCGCAGCCGCAATCTAAATCAACTAGAGGAATAGAGTTATTAAAGGCGGAAAAAGAGTTCAACCGGCGCGTCCTAATCGCATAAACAAAGAAATTCGTGCCACAGAAGTTCGTCTGACAGGCTTAGACGGCGAACCTATTGGTATTGTCAGTCTGAATGAAGCTTTGGAAAAAGCCGAAGAGGCAGGAGTTGATTTAGTCGAAATCAGCCCTAATGCTGAACCGCCTGTTTGCCGAATTATGGACTACGGCAAGTTTCTCTACGAAAAAAGCAAATCTTCTAAGGAACAGAAGAAAAAGCAAAAAGTTATTCAGGTCAAGGAAATCAAATTCCGACCTGGTACCGATGATGGCGACTATCAGGTAAAACTCCGCAGCCTGGTTCGCTTTCTGGAAGAGGGTGATAAAGCTAAAATCACACTGCGTTTCCGCGGTCGTGAAATGGCTCACCAACAGATTGGTATGGAAGTGCTTAACCGCGTCCGTGACGATCTGAGTGAATTGGCAGTCGTCGAATCCTTCCCATCGAAGATCGAAGGCCGCCAGATGATCATGGTGCTCGCTCCGAAGAAGAAACAGTAAGGCCATCAAGTAACAGTTCTCGCGAGGTTTCGGCCTCGTGAGTTTTGTTCGCCTTCTGGTTCGTTTTATTAACAATGCGAAGTGGAAAGTTATTAAATGCCAAAGATTAAAACAGTACGCGGCGCCGCTAAGCGCTTCAAAAAGACCGCCGGTGGTGGTTTTAAGCGTAAGCACGCTAACCTGCGTCATATTCTGACTAAAAAGTCTACTAAGCGTAAACGTCATCTGCGTCCGAAAGGCATGGTCTCCAAAGGGGATCTGGGCCTGGTAGTCGCGTGCCTGCCGTACGCATAAGCAGAACTTTTTAATTAATTCAGAATATAGAACAGGAGAGCTAATATGGCTCGCGTAAAACGTGGTGTAATCGCACGTGCTCGTCACAAAAAAATCCTTAAACAAGCCAAAGGCTACTACGGTGCGCGTTCACGCGTATACCGCGTTGCTTTCCAGGCTGTTATCAAAGCTGGCCAATACGCTTACCGTGACCGTCGTCAACGTAAACGTCAATTCCGTCAGCTGTGGATTGCACGTATCAACGCTGCAGCTCGTCAGAACGGGATCTCTTACAGCAAATTCATCAACGGCTTGAAAAAAGCTTCTGTTGAAATCGACCGTAAGATCCTGGCTGACATCGCCGTATTTGACAAAGTGGCATTTACTGCACTGGTTGAGAAAGCGAAAGCAGCTCTGGCGTAAGCCGGTTATTAGAGGGAGCTTGTCTCCCTCTTTTAATTTCTAACATAATTAATCTGTTGACTGTTTTAGCCACGCCTCCTGTCTGGTGCGGTTTAAAATTGACAAATAAGGTAACTGCAAGCATGAACGCTGCTATTTTCCGTTTCTTTTTTTACTTTAGCGCCTGAATCAGGGGGCTTTGCGCGTAAGAAAAGAAACGAAAAATAGCGCCGAAAGCCTCCATAATGGAGGCTTTTTTTTTGGCATTTCATTTTTCTATTAGTATACGAATCAACTACTCCGGCAACTGTGCCGGCATAAGAGGAATACCATGCCACATCTCGCAGAGCTGGTTGCCAACGCAACGGCCGCCATAAACGAGGCCCAGGATGTTGCCGCGTTAGACAACGTACGCGTCGAATATTTAGGGAAGAAAGGGCATCTGACTCTTCAGATGACTACCCTGCGTGAATTGCCACCAGAAGAGCGTCCAGCCGCTGGCGCGGTAATCAATGAAGCCAAAGAGAAAGTTCAGGAAGCGCTGAATGCCCGCAAAAACGCGCTGGAAAGTGCTGCGCTGAATGCTCGCCTGGCAGAAGAAACCATTGATATTTCACTGCCTGGTCGTCGTATTGAAAACGGTGGCCTGCACCCGGTCACACGTACCATTGACCGCATTGAAAGCTTCTTTGGCGAACTGGGCTTCACCGTAGCCACGGGCCCTGAAATCGAAGATGACTATCACAACTTTGATGCGCTGAACATTCCAGGCCATCACCCGGCTCGTGCAGACCACGATACTTTCTGGTTTGATGCAACACGCCTGCTGCGTACCCAGACTTCTGGCGTACAGATTCGTACCATGAAAGATAAGCAGCCGCCGATTCGTATTATCGCACCAGGCCGCGTATACCGTAACGACTACGATCAGACTCACACCCCAATGTTCCACCAGATGGAAGGCTTAATTGTTGATACCAACATCAGCTTCACCAATCTGAAAGGCACGCTGCATGACTTCCTGAATAATTTCTTTGAAGAAAATTTGCAGATCCGTTTCCGTCCTTCTTATTTCCCGTTCACTGAGCCTTCCGCGGAAGTTGACGTTATGGGTAAAAACGGCAAATGGTTAGAAGTCTTAGGCTGCGGCATGGTGCATCCGAACGTTCTGCGTAACGTCGGTATTGATCCAGAAGTTTATTCAGGCTTTGCATTCGGTATGGGTATGGAACGTTTGACCATGCTGCGCTATGGCGTGACCGATCTGCGTGCATTCTTCGAAAATGATTTACGTTTCCTCAAACAGTTCAAATAAAGGCGGAATATCCAATGAAATTCAGTGAACTCTGGTTACGCGAATGGGTAAATCCAGCCAACCGCAGTGAGGAGCTTTCTAGCCAAATCACTATGGCTGGTCTTGAAGTTGATGGTGTTGATGCCGTTGCCGGCGCATTTAATGGCGTCGTAGTGGGTGAAGTGGTGGAGTGCGGCCAACATCCAAACGCTGACAAACTGCGTGTGACAAAAGTAAACGTCGGTGGCGAGCGTCTGTTAGACATCGTTTGTGGTGCGCCAAACTGCCGTCAGGGCCTGAAAGTTGCTGTCGCAACCGTCGGTGCTTTGCTGCCAGGCGATTTCAAAATTAAAGCGGCGAAACTGCGTGGTGAGCCGTCAGAAGGCATGCTGTGCTCGTTCTCCGAGCTGGGTATTTCCGATGACCATAACGGGATTATCGAACTGCCTTTGGATGCGCCAATCGGGACTGATATCCGCGAATACCTGAAACTTGACGACAACACTATCGAAATCAGCGTAACGCCAAACCGTGCCGACTGCCTCGGTATCATCGGTGTGGCCCGTGATGTTGCGGTGGTGAACAAGCTGCCATTAAACGAACCAGAAATGGCTACCGTGGCCGCAACTATCGCCGATACGCTGCCAATTCGTGTGGATGCGCCTGAAGCCTGCCCGCGCTACCTGGGCCGTGTTGTCAAAGGTATCAACGTTAAAGCGCCAACGCCGCTGTGGATGAAAGAAAAACTGCGTCGTTGCGGTATTCGTTCTATCGATGCCGTTGTTGACGTGACTAACTACGTGCTGCTGGAACTTGGCCAACCGATGCATGCGTTCGACCTGAACCGCATCGAAGGCGGCATTGTTGTGCGTCTGGCGGAAGAGGGTGAAACCCTGACGCTGCTTGATGGCAACGAAGCGAAGCTGAATGCCGATACGCTGGTCATTGCCGACCATAAAAAAGCGCTGGCAATGGGCGGTATCTTTGGTGGCGAACACTCTGGCGTTAATGATGAAACCCAGAACGTACTGCTGGAATGCGCATTCTTCAGCCCGCTATCTATCACTGGCCGCGCGCGTCGCCACGGTCTGCATACTGATGCCTCTCATCGTTATGAGCGTGGCGTGGATTCTGCGCTGCAATATAAAGCGATGGAACGTGCTACTCGTTTGCTGATTGACATCTGCGGCGGTGAGGCTGGCCCGGTTATCGATGTAACTAACGAAGCATATCTGCCAAAAGCTGCCACAATTACTCTGCGTCGCAGTAAACTGGATCGTCTGATTGGCCATCATATTGAAGATGCGCAGGTTAGCGACATTCTGCGTCGTCTGGGTTGTGAAGTGACTGAAGGTGATAACCAGTGGACAGCCGTCGCCCCTAGCTGGCGCTTTGATATGCAGATTGAAGAAGATCTGGTTGAAGAAGTTGCCCGCGTTTATGGCTATAACAGCATTCCAGATGAGCCGGTTCAAGCGGGTCTTATCATGGGCAGCCATCGCGAAGCAGACCTTTCTCTCAAGCGTGTGAAAACCATGCTGGTGGATAAAGGCTATCAGGAAGTGATCACCTACAGCTTTGTTGACCCAAAAGTTCAACAACTGCTGCACCCGGGTGAGGAAAATCTGATTCTGCCGAGCCCAATTTCCAGCGAAATGTCAGCCATGCGTTTGTCTTTGTTGACAGGTCTGCTCAATACCGTGGTTTATAACCAAAACCGCCAGCAGGCACGCGTGCGTATTTTTGAGTCTGGCTTACGCTTTGTTCCTGATACTCAGGCAGACTTGGGTATCCGTCAGGATCTTATGCTGGCTGGTGCAATCTGCGGCAACCGCTATGAAGAGCATTGGGATCTGGCGCGTAATACCGTCGACTTCTATGATTTGAAGGGCGATCTCGAAGCGGTTCTCGATCTGACAGGTAAACTTTCAGACATCGAATTTAAAGCAGCAACCAATCCGGCGTTGCATCCGGGCCAAAGCGCAGCCATTTATTTACACGGTGAATACATTGGTTTCATTGGTGTTGTGCATCCAGAGCTTGAGCGCAAGCTATCTCTGAATGGCCGTACGCTGGTGTTCGAAGTGTTATGGAACAAGCTTGCAGACCGCGCTGTGCCTGAGTCGAAAGAAATTTCTCGTTTCCCGGCGAACCGTCGTGACGTCGCTGTTGTGGTCGCAGAAAACGTTCCCGCAGCAGATGTTTTGGTCGAATGTAAGAAAGTTGGCGCAAATCAGGTAGTTGGCGTAAACTTGTTTGATGTGTACCGTGGTAAAGGTGTAGCCGAAGGTTATAAGAGCCTTGCCATTAGCCTTATCCTACAGGATACGGGCCGTACACTCGAAGAAGAGGAGATTGCCGCTACCGTTGCAAAATGTGTAGAGGCATTAAAAGAGCGATTCCAGGCATCATTGAGGGATTGAACGTATGGCGCTTACAAAAGCTGAAATGTCAGAATATCTGTTTGATAAGCTAGGGCTTAGCAAACGTGATGCTAAAGAGTTGGTAGAACTGTTTTTCGAAGAGATTCGTCGCGCTCTGGAAAACGGCGAGCAGGTTAAACTATCAGGCTTTGGTAATTTTGACTTACGCGATAAAAACCAACGTCCCGGGCGTAACCCGAAGACCGGTGAAGATATTCCTATCACGGCACGCCGTGTAGTGACCTTCCGACCTGGTCAGAAGTTGAAAAGTAGGGTTGAAAACGCGTCGCCAAAAGACGAGTAACCTGAATTAACCAAAAAGGCCGCCTATAGCGGCCTTTTTCTTTTCTTCTTGTCCTGCGCTGAAAATCCCCCGTAAAATCAACTTTATCAATTGTTACTAATCGGATCTCATCAACCAGATGCATACTTATGTCGCAAGGCAGCATCGTCTCGAACGCTTCTGGCTACTCACTCTGCTTTGCGCAATGTTGGGCATGGCGGTGCTGAGTTTATGCGCCGGAGATCGGTGGTATTCCCCCTTACACTGGATGCGCGAAGATGCGCGGCTGTTTATCTGGCAAATTCGCATGCCTCGCACATTGGCTGTACTGCTGGTCGGCGCGGCGCTGGCGATTTCTGGCACGATTATGCAGGCGCTGTTTGAGAACCCACTGGCTGAGCCCGGTTTGCTTGGTGTCTCTAACGGAGCAGGTGTTGCGCTAGTTGCGGCGGTGTTGCTTGGGCAAGGAATGCTTCCGGGCTGGGCGTTAGGTATCTGTGCCATTCTGGGGGCGCTGGTTATTACGTTTATCTTGCTGCGCTTTTCAAGAAGACATCTATCGAATAGCCGTTTATTACTGGCGGGCGTCGCTCTGGGGATCATCTGTAGCGCACTGATGACCTGGGCTATCTATTTCAGTACCAGTCTGGATTTACGCCAGCTTATGTACTGGATGATGGGCGGGTTTGGCGGTATCGACTGGCGGCAATGGTGGCTGATGGTGACGCTATTACCCGTCATGCTGTGGCTGTGTCGTAACTATGCGCCGCTGAATCTGATGGTGCTGGGCGAAATGTCGGCCCGCCAGTTGGGGCTGCCGGTCTGGCTCTGGCGAAACATTCTGGTAATCGCCACCGGCTGGCTGGTGGGTGTTAGCGTTGCGCTGGCAGGGGCGATTGGTTTTATTGGCCTCGTCATTCCCCATATGCTGCGCCTGAAAGGGTTGAACGATCACCGCATTTTACTTCCGGCGAGTGCGCTTGCCGGAGCAACCGTGCTGCTTGGGGCCGATATTATTGCGCGCCTGGCATTGGCTTCAGCAGAGTTACCGATTGGCGTTGTGACCGCAACGTTAGGCGCACCTGTGTTTATCTGGCTATTATTAAAAGCTGGAAAATAATGAACCGCAGTCAAACTAAGGGGACGTAATGCAAGACATTCTCAACACTGAAGTCAACACTATTGACGGTGAAGCCACAACGCTCAAAAACTGGAAGGGCAAAGTGCTGCTGCTGGTGAACGTTGCCTCAAAATGCGGCCTGACGGTGCAATACGAGCAATTAGAAAATCTGCAAAAAGAGTTTGAGCACGAGGGGTTCTCGGTTCTGGGATTCCCATGCAATCAGTTCCTGGGCCAGGAACCGGGCAGCGAAGAAGAGATCAAAACGTTTTGCAGCACCACCTACGGCGTGACCTTCCCAATGTTCAGCAAGCTTGAAGTGAACGGCGAAAATCGTCATCCGCTGTACCAAAAACTGGTTGCCGCCGCCCCGCAGGCCGTGGCACCAGAAGGCAGCGGATTCCTCGAACGCATGAGCAGTAAAGGCCGTGCGCCTGCCCGCGTGGGCGATATTCTCTGGAATTTCGAAAAATTCCTCATTGGCCGTGATGGCCAGGTGATAGCGCGTTTTTCACCGGATATGACACCTGACGACCCAACAGTTGTGAATGCGATTAAATCGGCGTTGGCGAGATAATGTCATTGTTGCAACTGAGTAACGTTGCTGTAGCGGAGCGCCTTGGCCCGATTTCCGCTACGGTTCAACCCGGCGAGTTGGTGCATTTGGTGGGGCCAAACGGTGCGGGGAAAAGTACGCTGCTGACGCGAGCTGCAGGGTTAAGCGCGGGTGCGGGGCAGATAATCTTTGAAGGGCGTGATCTTAGCGACTGGCAGCCTACGCAATTGGCTCACAATCGGGCTTATCTTTCCCAGCAGCAGATGCCGCCGTTTTCCATGCCCGTCTGGCACTATTTGCAGTTGCACCAGCCCGTTAGTCACACAGATTCAGTCATGCTGAAACTGGTCGATGATTTGGGTCTGGCAGATAAACTCAGCCGCGGGGTCAATCAGCTTTCGGGTGGCGAATGGCAGCGCGTACGCCTGGCGGCAGTGGTGCTGCAAATTCATCCCGAGCTCAATCCACATGGGCGTTTATTGTTGTTGGATGAGCCGATGAACAGCCTGGATGTGGCCCAGCAAACGGCGCTTGACCGAATTCTGGTGGCGCTTTGCGAGGCGGGCATTGCGGTGGTGATGAGTAGCCATGATTTAAACCACAGTTTGCGACACGCGCACACCGTCTGGTTATTACGGGCGGGTAAAATGATTGCGCAGGGTAGTCGAGATGAAGTGCTGTCTCCGCAACATTTAGCGACAGCCTATAACATGCACTTCCGCCGATTGCAGATTGAAGGGCACAGTATGCTAATAGCCCCACTTTAGTTGCTGGTAAAAACTTGCATCAAATCATGGGTAAGCGCTAAATTACTGAAAATTTTAAACGGGTGAGGATCAAGCCTGAAAATGCGCGTATGGATTATTGTAGTGGCCTGTCTGGTACTCGCAGGGTGTAGCCATCATGCGCCCCCGCCGAATTCTCGTTTGTCAGATTCGATAACGGTGATTGCCAAGCTCAATGATCAGCTCAACGGCTGGCGTGGCGCGCCTTATCGTTATGGCGGAATGAGTCGTCGCGGTGTCGACTGCTCCGGCTTTGTTTCAATCACTTTCCGGGATCGCTTCGAGCTACAATTGCCGCGTGAAACTCGCCAGCAGGCGAAAATCGGCACTGAAATTGATAAAGACGATTTGCTTCCCGGCGATTTGGTTTTCTTTAAAACCGGTTCCGGTGAAAGTGGCCTGCATGTCGGCATTTATGACACCGACAACCAATTTATTCATGCCTCGACCAGCCGGGGCGTGATGCGTTCCTCGCTGGATAACGTCTACTGGCGTAAAAAATTCTGGCAGGCTCGTCGTATCTAGTTCGTTACTTCTCCTTGCGTAGGGCCAGCAATGGCCCTAAACGTGATTCCCTTCAGCAATTGCACGGTTAATCCATGTCCCGCTTATAATTTCAGGTAATATCCGGGAATATCTCGCTCCCCCTGAAGGATAGTCGCACATGGTTACTCTGGAAGATGTTGCCGCCAGCGCAGGCGTGTCCCGGGCAACCGTTTCACGCGTGGTCAATGGCGATACTAAAGTCAAAGCGCAAACGCGTATTAATGTTGAAGCGGCAATTGCCGAACTGGGTTATTCCCCAAATCCGGCAGCCCGTGCATTAGCCTCCAGCCAAAGCCATACGCTTGGCCTCGTCACGACCTCTTATCGCGGTGGCTTCTTTGGCGCACTCATGGATACCGTACAAAGCGAAGCTGAACTTCAGGGCCAGCAATTATTAGTCACCCAGGGGCGAGACACCGCCGAAAAAGAGCGGAGCGCGATTCAACGTCTTTTTAATTTGCGCTGCGATGGCCTGGTATTACACGTTCGTGCCATTACCGATGAAACTCTTCTCCAGTTGGCCGAGCTCGATCGCAAATTTATTGTATTAGACCGCGAAGTGCAGGGCCTGGAAGATCGGTGCGTGGTCTTTGATCACCGTTTGGCGAGCGCACTTGCCACCCAGGTTTTTATTGACGCAGGCCATACCTCGATTGTCTGCCTGCACGGGCCCAGCAGCCGCTCATCGAGTCTGTTACGTCGACAAGGGTTTCTTGATGCCATGAGCAACGCAGGACTTGTGCCTGCGGCGGTGTTAGGGGGGGAGTATGATATGCCCGCGGGCTATCAACTGGCTTCTCAGCTTTTAGAAAATATCCGTCCAACGGCAATTTATTGCTGTAACGAAGAACTGGCCATTGGTGCGATGCTTGCCGTCACCGAGCGTGGGCTGCGCATTCCCCAGGATATCTCACTTATTTGTTATGACAGCGGAGAACGCGCCGCATTTGTCCGCCCGGCAATAACCAGCGTCCATTTTCCGATAACGGAAATGGCCCGCTTCGCTATCCGCAAATTATTGGATAATCATTGTAAGAATGAATCTTTTTTACCCGAGATAATCCACCGTGATTCCGTTCGTCGTATTTGTTAAAACTGGCGACGGCAGGATAACCAGGATAATATAATCATATTCATAGATAATTCTGATCTACTTTCAGGGACGAAATTGTACTTAATTCTAATAAAATCAATCCAGTTAACGCTGGATGTTCATCGTGTCACGATGCCATCCACCTCAATTTCTATACGGTTGGCAATATGATCCTCGCCCTCGATGCACAATATCATTCAGATTTTTATTTCCAACCTATTCATCTAGCGGATGGTGAAGTTCCAGGGTTTGAATTAATAGTGAATTTTGTTGGTGTTGATGCGCCCGTGCGTATTCCAACAGAATTAGTTTCGG
The DNA here is from genome assembly GCF_040786275.1 of Buttiauxella gaviniae. NCBI lineage: Bacteria > Pseudomonadati > Pseudomonadota > Gammaproteobacteria > Enterobacterales > Enterobacteriaceae > Buttiauxella > Buttiauxella gaviniae. The sequence continues at coordinate 34,039 of NZ_JBFMVT010000002.1, read as the reverse complement.
CGGTTATTAAATCAGAACAACAATTAATATTATTCAATGAGCAAATAGATTTACTCGAAAACTATCAAGCGTTTTTTAAGACTCAAAACAAGGTGGTATGGGTAAATATAAGCGCGGCAATTGTTGATGCAATTTTGGCCAGCCCAGAGTTGCATGCCCGTTTGGCGCGTCTCTCCTTCATTGAATTTGTAGTCAATGAAAACTTCCCTGAGTTAAATCTTGGCAATCAAAATACGCGTTTAATGGCGCTAGGTAAGAATTATCCATTAGTGCTGGGCAATTTTGGTGCAGGAATGGCGACCACTAAACCTATCTTTGATGGGCTATTTAAACGTGTATTTTTGGATAAATCATTTATTCATAAGCAAATGAAACAACGTTCATTTGAGCCATTTTTGTTGGCACTGCGTGCGCAGCTTTCACCGTTTTGCCAGACTCTGGTCGTCACCGGTATTGATAATGACGTTTCACGTCGGCAAATAGAGGCGTTAACCGGCTATGCGATGCAGGGAAATCTCTGGCCAGGCGTTTCCGCGCAAACGCTGAAAGACGGATTCTCATCGGAAGATTCCTCCTTGAACTAATACCCCTGCCAATGTGCCGTGTTTAAACCCCCATATAAGCACTACACTATCGGCAGGAGGTTCCATGACCCATAACCCTGTTTTTAACAATAGCTGGCACGATGAACTGCCCGGTTTTTATACGGCGCTGAAGCCAACACCGCTGCATAACGCCCGGCTGTTTTACTATAACCGGGCGCTTGCCGCCGACCTTGAGCTTAATTCTTCCCTGTTTGATGAAGCCCACGCAGGTATCTGGAGCGGTGAAACGCTGCTGCAAGGTATGCAGCCGCTGGCTCAGGTATACAGCGGGCATCAGTTCGGCGTCTGGGCCGGTCAGCTAGGCGACGGGCGAGGAATTTTGCTCGGTGAGCAACAATTAGCGGATGGTCGTAAATTCGACTGGCACCTGAAAGGGGCTGGCCTGACGCCTTATTCCCGCATGGGCGATGGCCGCGCGGTGCTGCGTTCAACCGTGCGTGAGTTTCTCGCCAGTGAAGCCATGCACGGATTGGGTATTCCCACCACGCGTGCGCTCACTATTGTCACCAGCGATACGCCCGTGCAGCGCGAAACCACCGAACAAGGTGCCATGCTAATGCGTGTGGCGCAAAGTCACGTCCGCTTTGGTCACTTTGAACATTTCTATTATCGCCGCGAACCGGAAAAGGTTCAGCGCCTGGCAGATTACGTCATCGCCCATCACTGGCCGCATTTGGTTGATGAAGATGAAAAGTACACGCTTTGGTTCCGGGATGTTGTCGAACGTACCGCGCAGATGATTGCTCACTGGCAAACCGTAGGGTTCGCGCATGGCGTCATGAATACCGACAATATGTCGATTCTCGGTCTGACCATGGATTACGGCCCGTATGGCTTCCTCGACGATTATCAGCCCGATTTTATCTGCAACCATTCCGATCATCAGGGGCGTTATGCCTTTGATAATCAGCCTGCGGTAGGGCTCTGGAATTTACAGCGGCTCGCCCAAACGCTGTCCCCGTTTATTTCGGTGGAATGGCTCAATGAGTTGCTCGACCATTATCAGTTTGCGCTGATGAAAGCCTTCGGAGAACTGATGCGTGGCAAGCTGGGGTTACTGACCGAACAAACCGCGGATAACGAAATTTTGACCGAGCTGTTCGGATTGATGGCAAAAGAGGGAAGTGATTACACGCGGACATTCAGAATGTTGAGCCTGACGGAGCAGAACTCCGCCAGCTCGCCGTTACGCGACGAATTTATTGACCGCGCTGCTTTTGACAGTTGGTTTACCTGCTATCGCGCACGTCTGCAAACCGAGCAGATAAATGATGAACAGCGCCAACAGGCGATGAAAGCCGCCAATCCATCCGTAGTTTTGCGTAACTGGCTGGCTCAACGAGCGATTGACGCCGCAGAGCAGGGCGATGTGAGTGTTTTGGCGCAATTACATGAAACGCTGCAACAACCGTTTGCCGACCACCCGGACGAGTTTACACAACGCCCGCCGGACTGGGGCAAACGGTTAGAAGTGAGCTGTTCAAGTTGAGAGCAGCGTAGCGACATCCAACAAAAATCGTTACTGCTTTAACCACACCTGTGGAACCGGGTGTTCAGGATGTCTGAACACCCGCAAATCCGCCTGATACCAATGCTGCAGCGTGGATTCATCCAGCACCTGCTGCGGCGAACCATTTGCCACCAGGCGCCCTTCATGCAGCAACACAATTCGGTCTGCCCAGAGCGCCGCCAGATTTAAGTCATGCAGCACAACGCAAACTGACAACGTCCCCATCAGCGATAAACGACGCAGCAGGCGCAAAATATGCTGCTGATGATACAAATCCAGGGCGGACGTCGGCTCATCCAAAAACAGCCAGCCGTGGGGCTGGCCTTCAAACCATAACTGCGCCAACGCGCGAGCAAGCTGGACGCGCTGCTGTTCACCCCCGGAAAGCTGGCAAAAATCACGCCCGGCGAGCGCATCGCAGCCTGTCAGCGCCATCACTTCCTGGACGATGGCTCGCGTCTCTTTCTCGGCCCACGGCGCTCGCCCCATGGTGATGACATCCTCGACCGACCAGCTAAAGGCCATCCCGCTGCGCTGGCGCATAACCGCCCGTTTACGTGATAACGCTTCACCCGACCATTCCCTCAACGCCCGCCCGGCCAGAGTGATTTCACCGCTATCAGGCGGTTGAAAGCCCGTCAGCACGCGCAAAAGCGTGGATTTGCCCGCACCGTTCGGGCCGATTAATGCCACAACTTCACCCGCCGAAAGCGTCAGATTAATGTCGTCAAGCAATGCCCGAGCGCCGAGGCGCAGCGTAACATTTTGCGCCTGAAGTAAATCAGCCATCCGTTTCCCTCCTGGAGCGGAATATTAGTGCTAAAAACCACGGGCCGCCGAGCAGGCTGGTCAGCAAACCCACGGGCATTTCCGCAGGGGCAACCAATGTGCGGGCCAGCGTATCGGCTACCAGCAATAACATCGCGCCCGCCAGCACCGAACCGGGAATCAACCAGCGATGATCGGCCCCAAGCCACATTCGCACTAAATGTGGAACGACAAGGCCGACAAAACCGATCACGCCGCTTATGGCAACGGCGGCCGCCACTAATAGCGCACTTAAAATCAGTAATTGCCGCTGCGTTTTTTTAACGTCCACGCCAAGGTAATGGGCTTCTTCGTCGCCAAGCTGCAACAGATTGAGCCGGTTAGATAAAAATGCGATGGCAACTGACGCCGGAACAATCAACGAGGCGGTGGCAAGTAACGTTGACCACTGTGCCTGCCCGAGACTCCCCATTCCCCAAAGGGATAACTGGCGTAGCTGAGCATCATTGCTAATCCACGACAACACGCCGACCGCCGCGCCACACAGCGCATTAATGGCGATACCCACTAACAACAGGCGCGAAAGACTGTTATTGCCCTGGCGGCTGAGAAAGAAAATCACCAGCGTAACGGCGAGACTTCCAAGAAAAGCCGCCAGCATCGGAACATACAACGCCAGAACAACCGGAAGCGTCAGCGGCAGCACGACTGAAAACCCCACCGCCAGCGCGGCACCGCTGCTGATCCCCAGTAATCCAGGGTCAGCGAGCGGGTTCCGAAACAGCCCCTGCATCACACAACCTGAAAGCGCCAGCGCACCGCCGACCAGCGTGGCTAAAAGGACACGCGGCAGGCGGATATTAAGCCAAATATGGCGCAACGCTTCATCCTGGGCTTGCCACAATACGGCGATAGAAAGCCGCATTGCGCCTAAGTTTGCGGCAACTAAAGAGAGCGCCAGCAGCAAAATAACCATGGCGAGCAGGGCGCGCTGAGGCAGGCAACGGCGTATCAAGGAACAAGCTCCGCTTTATTGCGTAACGCAAGAATGGCATCCGGCGTTTGCAGCCCAAAACCGAGCAGCGCCATATCATCGACCACTAACAACTGGCGATTTTTCCCAGCAGGGGTTTGTGCAAGCCCCGGCAACGTCCAGACATTAGCTTCGCCGCCCAGCGTTTTCACGCCGTCTGAGGTGATCAGCACCAGTTGCGGTTGGCTCGCAATCACCCCTTCCTGAGACATAGGCTGATAACGTTTGAAGCCTTGCATCGCATTCTGCAAACCTGCCGCATGAATAGCGGCATCCGCCGCCGTTTCTTGCCCGGCAGCCATTGCCGTCATGCCACCATGACTCATGATGAACAAGACTTTCACCGGCAAAGGTTTTTGAGGAATGGACGCCAGCTTGCTATGCACTTGTTTGCGCAAAGCATCGCCTTGAACCGTTTTCCCCATCGCTTGTGCGACCGCATCAATTTTTTCATCAATGCCTTCCAGCGAATTATTCGCCGGAATAGTTACGACGTTAACCTTGCTACTCGCAACCTGCTCAAGGGCTAACGAAGGCTTTGCCTGAGCGCTGGCCAGCACAAGCGTAGGGCGCATCGCCAGAATCCCTTCCGCATTGAGCTGGCGTAAATAGCCCACGTCAGGCAGTTTAGTGGCCGCCGCCGGATGTAAACTGGTGCTATCACGAGCGACCAACTGGTCGCCCGATCCTAATGCGTAAGCAATTTCTGTTACGTCACCGCCAATGGCCACCACGCGTTCATTGGCGGCGGCAATCGCAGGCAAAGCGAGCAGGGCAATTAACCAGCGTTTCATGCAGCCAATCCTTTGTTTACCAGGGCTTCAAGCTGGGTACGCCACTGCTGTTGCTCCGGCTCGCCTTCGGTGCGCTGGCCATAGAGTTGCGCGATTTGCGTGCCGTCCGCCGCGAACAGTTCAAGGCTAGTCACGAAACCATCGCCACTTGGCTTACGCGTCACCCAGCTTTCGGCGATGGTGTCGGCTAACAAGTGCAGCGTGAATTGCGGGTTGAAAATGTTGATCCAGTTATCCATCGGCACGACTTTTTCAACGACGCCGGTGAATATCTGCACGCAGCCCTGGTTGCCCACAAATACCATAATTTCGTTTTTATCTTGTTTAGCTTGTCCCAGTAATTGTGTCAGCGCGTTGTTATCCACCTGGCAGGCCAGATCTTCGGCCACCAGGCGGAACGCCTGTTGGCGAGTCAACTGGTGGCGCTTTAGTAAACCAAAGAATTGATGCACGTCGCGCATAGAGCGCCATTCGGCTTCCACCTGCTGACCGTCGACCGCGGGTGTCATCACGCTTTCTTGCGCCGCTTGCAGCTCGAGCTCGGGATTATCCGCGTAAATATAGGTCGCCAACATTTGGCCCCAGGCGGCGAAATCCGTGTTATCGGTGGTGTAAACCTTCAGCAGCGCATCGCCCTGATGATCAAAGAACTGAATGCTCTGACGCTCACCGCGAGCGGTTGTTTCACGTACGTGGAAAGCGAAAGCCCATTGATTCAGGAACAACCGTAAATCCAGCGCGCGCGGGTTAAGAACCAGTCCGGCGTGGCCGTGAAGCTGCTGATTTTCAAAACGCCCAATGTGTTCATGCACCGCATATTCGTTCCGGCAAATGGACTTGATTTCACCCACGCTTTCAAGGGATGTCAGCATGTCGCGGATTTCGCCTTTTAAACGCCAGGCATCGTGCCCTACGCGGGCATGAGTCAGTTCTGCTTCGCTGATATTCATCAGTTTTGCGATGTCGCGAGCATATTTTTTCGGATGCTGTTGTTTGTACTGCAACCAGTTTTCATAACGCTGAGTCATTTTGCTTCCTTACCATTGATAACTAACGAAGATTTTGCCGTTACGGCCATCTTGTGGGAGCCCCTGTGGCGACCAGTATTCCTTATCAAAGGCGTTACCCAGCACCAGGGAAGTGGTCAGCCCGCGCAACTGCTGTTGGCCTTTATAGCTGATATAGAAATCATTCACGCCGTAACCGGCCTGCTCACTGTAGCTGCTGCTGATGTGCGTTGAGCGCTCAGCAAAAGTCCCCACCCAGCCCACGGAGAAACCGCTATGGGCTACCGGAATATCGAGGATGCTGGTGACGGTGTCCGGATTGAGACTTGCAATCCAGTCGCCGGTATCGGTGTCTTTACCGCGAGTACGGTTATAGGCCAGATCTAAACTGAACCAACTGCTGGAGTATTTTGCCGTCATATCCCAACCCCAGATTTTGGCGTTAGGGACGTTGTAGGACATGGTGGTCGCTCTGGCGAAATCGACAGTGGTGGAAATGTAATCTTTCGCATTGGTATCGAAGTAGCTCGCTTTAAATTCGAGGCCATCTTCTGCCAGCATTAAATCGTCAAATCGCAGGCCAAAACCGTACTCTTGCGTCTCATTGGTTTCCGGACGCAGATTGGGATTGGGCACCCAATAGTTGGTGTAACGCGTGCCGATGGAGAAGTGCTTCGCGTCGTTGTACATCTCGCCCATGGTCGGTGCGCGGAAGGCTTGTGCATAAGAGCCGAAAAACATCAGCCAGTCGGTTGGCGTAACGGAAAGTGCGCCGCGAGACGACCACTTATCGGCATTCACATCGTCATAGCCATCGCTGCTACCGCTATAATCGTCATAACGCGTACCGCCCAGAATTGTCACTGGCAGGTCACGCAGGGTGATCTCATCTTGCAACCAGCCCGAGCCGAAATTGATTTTCGCCTGAGGGAAACCGGTGGTATTGCCGCCGGGCTTTTGATCCTGGCGATAGTATTCCCCGCCGTAAGTCAGTAAATGAGCGGCGAAGCTGTCGGTAAACAAACGGCTGCGGTTTTCAAGTTTGCCGCCGCTGGTGGTTTGCTTGCGGAATTCTCCTCCGTCAGTTTGGCCCTGGGCATTAATACGTGCTTCAGACCAGTAAGCTGTGGCATCAGCGTTCAGCCAGTCGCTTTGATCGGGGCCAATATGGTATTTGAGTTGCGCATCACGCTGGATGGTTGAGCGATCCACCATCGGATTGCTGGGATCGGCGTTCGTCGTTTGTGGGTTTTTCGGTTCCTGAGCGGCGTTATTGTAGTAACGCAAAGAACCCGCCAGAGATTGCGCCGGGTCGATATACCAGGTGCCTTTGGTCAGGAAGTTACTGATGTTTTCATCGTTAGGGGCGGTTTCACCGTCGCTTTGGCGAATGTCGCCGCGGTCACGGCTGGACCACGCCACCACACCATCAAGATTATCAGTACGCCCAAAGGCGCTGGCCCCCATACCCACACTGTGGTCGCCCGTCGCGCCGGTTCCAAACACGCGGTAACCGCTATTTTGCCCTTCATACAGTAAGTCGCTGGCATCTGCTGTATCGTAAGAAATCACACCGCCCAGCGCACCACTCCCATAAAGCAGGGCAGAGGGGCCACGTACGACCTCGATACGCTTGATCAACGCGGGATCAATAAATGTGCTGTTGAGATGCCCGGTATCCGTGCCCTGGCGAACGCCATCGACCAGCATCAACACACCACGACGATCGTAACCGCGCATGCTGACATCCTGGCCGTTGGTGCGGCCGGTGCCGGAAAGGGTGATTCCTGGCACACGGCGCAACATGTCTGCGGCAGAAGAAGAGGTTTGGCTTTCAGGGGTATTGGCGTCAATCACCGTAACCATCATGGGGGCTTCAAACGTACTACGTTCATTCCCGGTTGCCACCACGGTAACTTGATCGTCTTTCGCACTCGCGGGCAGGGCTGTAAAAATCGCAACAGTCAGTAATGACAGGCGGAATCCGACTGTGTGTAAAGCAGGCATGCGCAAATCTCCATAGGAAAAATGTTATTCGCTGGCTGCCTGGGGATGACCTGGGTGGCTTGCGTTTCCCTCTTCATACTTCGGGTTACATCTTTGTTGGCTGCATTCTTTTGCCGTCACGATGTAATGCGAATGATTTTGAGGGCTATTTTGGGTGGTTATTTAGTCAGGATGAGTTTCCCGGCCTGAGTTTGACGTAATTGATATTGTTGGCCTTCGTGGATGATAACCACGCGCCCGTCAGGGCCAAGCAACTGCTTACTGTCGATCTGACGGGGAATAGCCGCAGATTGCGTATTCGTAGCGGTGAATGTTTTATTCATGTGTCACTCTGTATACAAATGCCAATCAATGTAACAATGATAATCATTATCAATAAACTGTGTTTCACCATCAAGCACTATTTGTAAGAAATTTGTGAATGGATCAATTTTGGGCGTTTGGGGAAAGAGGCGGGTAAACAAGAAGTTTGATGGGCAGCCATGACGCTACCCATCGGGTAATCAGAAACGACTCTTCGTCGCTTCCGCCAGCATATCGAGCAGCGTTTCAGTATCTTCCCAGTTCAGACAAGGATCGGTAATCGACTGGCCGTAAACCAGCGGTTGCCCGGCCACGATTTTCTGAGTGCCTTCGCGAATAAAACTTTCGGCCATCACGCCGGCAATGGCGCGCGAACCGTTGCGAATCTGATTGCAGACGTCTTCGCACACTTCCAACTGGCGGCGATGCTGCTTCTGGCAGTTACCATGGCTGAAATCAATCACCAATTGTTCTGGTAAATCAAACTCATGCAGGCTGTCACAGGCGGCTGCGATGTCGGCTGCGTGGTAGTTTGGCTGTTTGCCGCCACGCATAATGATATGGCCATACGGGTTGCCGCTGGTCTGGTAAATGGTCATCTGCCCGTGTTTATCAGGGGAGAGGAACATATGGCTGGCTCTGGCCGCACGAATTGCATCGACGGCAATCCGCGTATTGCCGTCGGTGCCGTTTTTGAAGCCGACCGGGCAAGAAAGTGCAGAGGCCATTTCACGGTGGATTTGGCTCTCAGTAGTACGAGCGCCAATCGCGCCCCAACTGATTAAATCGGCAATATACTGCCCGATCACCATATCCAGGAATTCGGTGGCGGTCGGCACACCCAATTCATTAACCTGCAACAGCAAGCGGCGTGCCTGCTCAATACCGTGGTTTACGCGGTAGCTGCCGTTTAAATCGGGATCGGAGATCAGACCTTTCCAGCCCACCACGGTGCGTGGTTTTTCAAAATAGGTACGCATCACGATTTCAAGGCGATGCTGATGTTTTTCACGCGCGGCTTGCAGGCGCAAGGCATAGTCCATCGCGGCATCAAGGTCATGAATCGAGCAGGGGCCAACAATAACCAGCAGGCGGTTGTCTTCGCCGTTAAGGATTTTTTCGATACGACGACGTGAGGCAGTTACGTTTTGCGCAACCTCCTGGGATACAGCCAAACGCTGTGCCAGCTCCGCAGGTGTAACCAGACTGTCGATGCGCGCGGTGCGCAATTCATCTGTTTTATTCATTGGGTGTCTCAGAAATTTTGTCTTCAGCTCGGCAGGAGTACCGGGAAGTGATGGCAGTCACGATAAACCAATTTATGTTGAATTCAACCGTAAAACTGAATCGTTACCGCCAGATTCTGTACACCCTACCATACAAAATTGCACTTTTGCACTAGCTTGTTAGTACATGCGGCGATTCAATCCCATGATATCCAGGATTTTGGTCGCCATCTCTTCAACGGAATAATTAGTACTATTCAAATAACGAATCTGGTTCTTACGGAACAGCGCTTCGACTTCTGCGACTTCCAGTCGGCACTGGCGCAATGACGCGTAACGGCTGTTTTCACGGCGTTCTTCACGAATGGCGGCAAGGCGCTCCGGGTTAATTGTCAGACCAAAAAGTTTGTGCTGCAGCGGTTTGAGTACCGCCGGCAGTTGGATGTTATCCATATCGTCAGCAATAAACGGATAGTTCGCCGCCCGAATGCCGAACTGCATGGCGAGATACAAACTGGTCGGTGTTTTCCCGCAGCGCGAAACGCCTAACAGGATAACTTGCGCCTGATCGAGGTTACGCATCGAAATGCCGTCATCGTGCGCCAAAGTGTAATCAATGGCGGCAATACGGGCGTCATACTTAATTAAATTCCCCGGATTCAAACCATGGGTGCGGTGCGCAACAGGCGTGGGATCGAGTTTCAATTCTTGCTGCAAAGGCGCGACGAGAGCCTGCACAATATCCTGACAAAAGCCTTCACTTTGCAAAATGATGTCGCGAATTTCCGGTAACACGATGGAGTAGAACACTAAAGGGCGCACGCCAGATTGCTGATAAATCGCATTGATTTGTTCTTTCACGGCGTTCGCGCGACTTTCGTTTTCAACAAACGGCAGAGTAATGCTGTTGATCGCCACCGGGAATTGCGACATCACCGCATGGCCGAGCACTTCGGCGGTAATAGCGGTGCCATCAGAAATATAAAAAACCTGCCTGTCGACTGCGTTGTCCATTTTCTCATCCTGAAAGTAACGACGTTAGGTGAAGCATAAATTAAAACTATCCGTCCTGGATCAATCGCAGTCAATTTTTAAAAATGAAACGTAGTTTTTATTTTTAATAAAATGCCCAGTTCAATTTCATCAAATCATTAACCCTTTATTAATATAGGGATTAAATTAATAATCAATAGGTTATGCGGAAGGTAAATATATCTGAAAATTTCAAATTTTTATTTTGCTTGAACGATTCACCTGTTTTATTCCCTCATATAATTATGCCAATCTAAAAAGGATGTAATGTATTTCTCATTCATATATCACAAAAGGATTGTTTCGATGTCCAACTCGTCACCGCTGGTGCTTTGGTACAACCAACTCGGCATGAATGATGTAGACAGGGTCGGAGGCAAAAATGCCTCTCTGGGTGAAATGATTACTAACCTTTCAGGTATGGGTGTTTCCGTGCCGAATGGTTTTGCCACCACGGCCGAAGCGTTTAACCTTTTTCTTGACCAAAGTGGCGTAAACCAGCGTATTTATGAGCTGCTGGATAAAACGGATATTGATGATGTGACGCAGCTTGCCAAAGCGGGCGCGCAAATCCGCCAATGGATAATCGATACACCATTCCAGCCTGAGCTGGAAAAGGCGATTCACGACGCCTACGAACAACTTTCCTCAGACGATGCAGATGCTTCTTTCGCGGTGCGATCTTCCGCCACAGCAGAAGATATGCCGGATGCCTCGTTTGCCGGACAACAAGAAACTTTCCTCAACGTGCAGGGCTATGACGCGGTACTGGTTGCCGTGAAGCATGTCTTTGCGTCGCTGTTTAACGACCGCGCAATTTCATATCGTGTTCACCAGGGTTATGACCACCGTGGCGTCGCGCTCTCTGCGGGCGTGCAGCGTATGGTCCGTTCGGATCTCGCCTCTTCCGGTGTACTGTTCTCCATCGACACCGAATCCGGTTTCGACCAGGTGGTGTTTATCACCTCGGCCTATGGCCTTGGTGAAATGGTGGTGCAGGGGGCGGTTAACCCGGATGAATTTTACGTTCACAAGCCAACCCTTGCAGCCGGTAAACCGTCGATCGTGCGCCGTAATATGGGTTCGAAAAAAATCCGTATGGTGTATGCCGCAAGCCAGGAACATGGCAAGCAGGTTCGCATTGAAGACGTGCCCCAGATTGATCGCGACAAATTCTCTATTACACCTGAAGAAGTCCAGGAACTGGCTAAACAGGCAGTGCAAATTGAGAAACACTATGGTCGCCCAATGGACATCGAATGGGCCAAAGATGGGCATACCGGTAAGTTATTTATCGTACAGGCTCGTCCGGAAACCGTGCGTTCTCAAGGCCAGGTGATGGAGCGCTATCAACTGCACGACCACGGTAAAATTATTGCTGAAGGGCGCGCCATCGGCCACCGCATTGGCGCGGGTCCGGTAAAAGTGATCCACGATATCAGCGAGATGAATCGTATTCAGCCAGGCGATGTATTGGTCACCGATATGACCGACCCTGACTGGGAACCGATCATGAAAAAAGCGGCGGCGATTGTCACCAACCGCGGCGGGCGTACCTGTCACGCGGCGATTATCGCCCGTGAGCTGGGGATCCCGGCGGTCGTAGGCTGCGGTGATGCTACCGAACGCATGACCGATGACCAGAACGTGACGGTCTCATGCGCAGAAGGCGATACCGGTTATGTTTATCAGGAAATATTGGATTTCAGCGTGAAAAGCTCAACGGTCGATACCATGCCGGATCTGCCGCTGAAAATAATGATGAACGTGGGTAACCCTGACCGCGCCTTTGATTTTGCCTGCCTACCGAACGAAGGCGTGGGGCTTGCGCGTCTGGAATTTATCATCAACCGTATGATTGGCGTGCACCCGCGTGCGCTACTGGAGTTCGACCAGCAAGAACCTGCGCTGCAAAACGAAATCCGCGAAATGATGAAGGGCTATGACGATCCGGTTGAGTTTTACGTTGGCCGCCTGACGGAAGGCATTGCAACGTTGGGTGCGGCATTCTGGCCGAAGCGCGTGATCGTCCGTCTTTCGGACTTCAAATCTAACGAATACGCCAACCTGGTGGGCGGCGAGCGTTATGAACCGGAAGAAGAAAACCCGATGCTTGGCTTCCGTGGCGCAGGTCGCTACGTCGCTGACAGCTTCCGCGATTGTTTCGCCCTGGAATGCGCTGCGATGAAACGTGTGCGTAACGATATGGGCCTGACAAACGTCGAAGTGATGGTGCCGTTTGTGCGTACCGTGGCTCAGGCTAAAGCGGTTGTTGAAGAGCTGGAGCGTCAGGGGCTGAAGCGCGGTGAGAACGGTCTGAAAATCATTATGATGTGTGAGATCCCATCGAACGCCTTACTGGCCGATGAGTTCCTGCAATATTTTGATGGTTTCTCGATTGGTTCCAACGATATGACGCAGTTGGCTTTGGGTCTGGATCGCGATTCTGGCGTGGTTTCTGAACTGTTTGACGAGCGCAACGATGCAGTAAAAGCGCTGCTGTCGATGGCAATTAAAGCGGCGAAGAAACAGGGAAAATACGTCGGTATTTGTGGTCAGGGGCCTTCCGACCATGAAGATTTTGCTGCCTGGCTGATGGAGGAGGGGATCGACAGTCTTTCTCTGAACCCAGATACCGTGGTGCAAACCTGGCTGAGTCTGGCAGAAGCTAATAAGTAAATAAAAGTCGGATGTCGCTTTCGCTAATCCGACCTGGGAAACCGTAATTGCAGGGCGGATTAGCGAAAGCGACATCCGCCAGTTTTTACGATAGTGCTTTAGGACTTAACGCTACCGGAATATCACTCTCTGTCTGGAACTTCCCAATACGAAGGTCGCTCACAATACTGTTCATCCTCTCTTCCGTTAATTTGTAATAACGAATCGAGATAGCAGTAATTAAGTAGAAAATAGCCGGTAATACAGTAAACAGAATCAACACACCGCGAACCGCTTCGGCGGACTGCTGCTCAACACCTGACTGGTAGCCAAACAATGCCAGGCCCCATCCTGTTAAAGCCCCACCGATGGCTACACCCAACTTAATAATGAATATATTGGCGGCTACGTTCATGCCGGTAATTCGACGCTGGGTTTTCCACTCGCCATAATTATTCGCATCGGTAATCATCGACCATTGCAGCGGCGCGTTAATGCCCTGCAAAATATTAAGCATAATATGGACGATAAATGCAGGCATCCAGTAATTCGTAGGCAACACTAAGAATAACAGCCCGATCAGCGCACTGAGCACGTTAACCCAAATGGAAGCACGGATTTTACACATCCAACCGCCGAGATGTTTTGCAAACAAACTGCCAAAGACGGCGGCAACGGTGGTAGCCAGCATAAATATAGAAATAATGCCGCTGCCCTGATGCAGAATATATTGCACGAAATAGACCAACAGACTGCCACGCACAACCACACCGCATAGCATGGCAAGGTTATAAACCGAAAGAATTCGCCACTGGTCATTTTTTAGTAGCACGCGCACATCGCGCATAATATTCAGGTTTTCTTCTTTTACCGGTGTAATACGCTCGCGAGTGGTAATAAAACAGACCAGGAACATTACGCAGCCAATAACGCCGAAGATACCCATTGCCCACTGCATGCCTGATGCTCTGTCCCCTGGGGCAATAAAATCAGCCAGCGGCAGAATCAACGCAGTTCCCATCGCACCGCCGATTGGCGCAATGGCAAAACGCCATGATTGCAATGAAAGATTTTCTTGTGGGTCGGACGTAATCGCCGCCCCTAACGAGCAGTAAGGGATATTTATCGCGGTATACATTAACGTCATAAATATATAAGCGAGCACGGCGTAAACGATTTTACCCGTTTGGTCAAAATCAGGAGTGGAATAAACCAGTACGCAACTGACCGCGAAGGGCACACAGATAATTAATAACCACGGGCGGAAACGGCCCCAACGGCTTTTCGTCTGATCGGCAATCGCCCCCATAATAGGGTCAGTAATCGCATCCAGAACCCTGACGACTAAAAATAGAGTCCCCATGACCGCCGGGGGTAAACCGTAAATATTCGTATAAAAATAAGCCAGAATGGCGACTGATGAATCAAAAACGATGTGACTTGCCGCATCGCCTAGCCCAAAACCTAGTTTTTCTCTGTTAGTAATCTTTTCCGTTAACACCGACATACATTCACCTTTATTTAAAGCCGGAATATGCCAGTAGTTATATGTCGCGAATGTGAAGAGGAGTATTGTAATTTTTCATTTGTGTTTTATGTTTCTTTCCAATTGTGACGGAGTTATCTCTTATCCCCTAAGGTTTCAGAGGAATAATCTTAAACCGCGATATATTTTTGAATCTCGTCACACTTACGGCTAAAAACCAAAAAACGTAATCTTACGGGTTATTCTGACAATTGTTTGGGCCCCCATTCATCACCCATATTGATGATTAAAATCATCTCCGCGAACGGTTACGCGGATGGCTGAAATCGAAAGGGGAATATTATGTCTGCCATTTATAAAGATGCTCACCGCCCTTTAAATGAACGTGTTGCCGACCTGCTGTCGCGTATGACGCCGGAAGAAAAATTCGCGCAAATGCACGCCCAGTGGTTAATTTTGCAAAGCGATGGTCAACACCGCGAACGTATAGATTTGAGTGATGAATTTTCTGGAACAACCCAACAGAAGGCGCTGGCAGAGCGGCTTAAACTGGGCGTCGGGCAAATTACCAGGCCGTTAGGCACTCATATTGTTGATGCGAAAGAGGGCGTTCGCGCCGCCAACCGTTTGCAGAAAACCCTCGTAGAAGAGACTCGACTGGGTATTCCCGCACTGTTTCATGAGGAATGTTTGGTCGGCCTGCTGTGCAAAGATGCCACGTTGTTCCCTTCCTCGCTCAACTATGGTTCCACCTGGGACTTAGATCTCATTGAGCGTGCTGCCAACGCGATTGGTGACGAGGCGCGTTCCACGGGCTGCCATCAGGGTTTGGCTCCGGTGCTGGATGTTTCACGTGATGTACGTTGGGGAAGAACAGAGGAAACTTTTGGCGAAGATCCGTGGCTCGTGGGCATGATGGCGACCCATTACGTGAAAGGTTTGCAGGGGAAAAATCGCGACCTGTTAGCAACGTTAAAACATTTTGTCGGCCATTCGTTTAGTGAAGGCGCACGAAACCACGCGCCGGTTCACCTTGGTTTTTGCGAACTCAATGACACTTTCCTGCTGCCTTTTGAAATGGCGGTAAAACTCGCCGATGCGGGCTCAGTCATGCCTGCTTACCACGATATTGATAACCAGCCGGGCCATTCGGATGAATTCCTGATGACCACCGTTTTGCGTGAGCAGTGGGGCTTCGATGGGCTTATTGTGGCGGATTACGGCGGCGTGAGTTTATTGCATCAACACCACGGCGTTTCCCATGATGCGGCGGAATCTGCGGCGCTGGCGTTTAACGCCGGGCTGGATGTGGAGTTGCCGAAAGACGATTGCGCCCGTCATCTTGCCGAAGCGGTGGATCGCGGTCTGATTTCCATGAAAAAGATCGATGAAATTGTAGGCCGCGTACTGAAAGAAAAATTCCGTCTCGGCCTGTTTGAGCATCCCTATCGAGATGAAAACGGCGTGGTGCTGCAAACGGAATCGACAAAAAAAATCGCCCGCGAAGTGGCTACCCGCTCAATCACCCTGCTTGAAAATAATGGCGTTTTGCCGTTGCGTGGCACGCCGCGCGTGGCGGTGATTGGCCCAACGGCTGACGATCCGCTCGCGTTGTTAAGCGGCTACAGTTTTCCGGTGCATCTTATTATCAGCGATATGCTCGAACAAACCTCGCAGGTCACCACCCCGCTAGAAGCGCTGCGTGAACAATTGGGTCGCGATAATGTGTCGTACGCCAAAGGCTGCCACATTATCGAAAAACGCATGGCGGGGGCGCCGGTTTTCCCAGGCGATAGCGGTGGCAAACCGATGCAGGAATCGCCCGTCTCGAAAGACACATCCCTCATTCCTGAAGCGGTAAAAACGGCGTCGCAAAGCGATGTTGTGGTGCTGTGCGTAGGGGATTTATCCGGTTTATTCCAGAGCGGCACCGTAGGGGAAGGCTCCGATACGGATAGCCTGACGCTGCCGGGCGTGCAGCAGCAATTGCTTGATGAACTGATTGCGACCGGTAAACCGGTGGTGGTGGTGATGACGGGCGGGCGTCCCTACAATTTGGGCGGCCAGGAAGATAACGTTGCGGCGTTGCTGATGGCCTGGGCACCAGGGCAGGAAGGGGGATACGCGATTGCGGATGTGCTTACCGGACGCGCCGAACCTGGCGGGCGACTGGTCGTCTCCATTCCCAAAAGTGCCGGTGCGGTACCGTATTACTACAACCACAAACTGAAAAGCGGTGGCACACCGTTTGCCTTCCATTTTGGCTCACGTTACCCGTTTGGTTACGGTAAAACCTGGACCGAATTCAATTACGGCCCACTTGAGGTTGCCAGTGATACCGTTGCAAACGAAAACGGTGAAGTGGTAGTGAACATTACAGTCAGCAATAGCGGAACGGTGGCCGGGAGTGAAGTTGTGCAGCTTTACGTACACGATAAAGTCGCCTCAATGGTGCGCCCTGTTCAGGAATTAAAAGCGTTCCAACGGGTGCAACTCGACCCAGGCGCCAGCGCACGACTCACTTTTACCGTCCCAACAGATATGTTGAATTTCACCTCACGTCGCGGGGAACGCATTGTGGAACCCGGCGAATTTGAGATTCGCGTTGGAGCTTCCAGTGCGGACATTAGAGGTTCCGGATATGTGAAGGTGAGTGGCGACACGAGGGTAATCGATGGTAAATGGCGAATGGTGAGTCACTGCAAGATTGAACATCTTTGAGTAAATGACTGGGGTTTGTGAGTGTAGCCAACACCGCTGTAGCTTGAAGTATGACGGGGATAAAGGGATAAAAAAAAGCCCATCTTAGATGGGCAAAGACTACACACAGCAATTCGTTGTTTCACTCAGGGGATTTCCATGCTTATAAATCAATGCGTTGATTCATAGCCGTGAAGTAATAGTAGGCATCTGGTCCTGGAGCGTCTCTCGGATTCGTCTCAATAGTTAATAGAAAGTAAACGGTTAGGCTCATAATAACGCGTTGTGGTGGAATCAAAGGCTTGAACAGAAGAGATAGCGGTGTGAATTGATAAGAGATGTTAAATAGTTTTGCTCTGTTGCTCCCATTACTGAGAGCAACAGTTTTTTCGTTACTGATGTTCGTCGAGAATTTCTACGACTTCGTCGGGATCTTCTTGAGGCTGCGGGGCTTCATGCATCCAGACTGAAATCAAACGATAAGACACCGCGAGCAGAACCGGCCCAATAAACAAGCCAATCATGCCAAATGCGATTAACCCCCCGATAACACCGGAAAGAATCAGGATCATCGGCAAATCCGCCCCCATACGAATCAGCACCGGGCGAATCACGTTATCCATGGTGCCGACGACGCAACTCCACACCAACAGCACGGTGCCCCAGGTGTTGTCCCCGGACCAGTACAGCCAGACAATTGACGGCACTAAAACCAGCAATGGCCCGATTTGCACCAGGCAGCACAGCATCATCACCACGGTGAGCAGCGTTGCATTCGGTATACCTGCCACGGCAAGACCCACACCGCCCAGCACCGACTGAACCAGCGCGGTGACAACCACACCTAGCGCAACGGCGCGAATGGCCTGGCCTGCCAGTAGCACTGCCGCATCGCCGCGCGTGCCGGCCAGGCGGAATGCAAAGTGACGAATACCGTTGCCCAGCGTTTCACCTTTGGCATAGAGCAGCACGCTAAAGAGCAGCATTAGGGCGCAATGCATCAGGAAGCTGCCGACGTGCACCGCCTGGCCGAGGAACCAGGTTGTTGTGGTGCCGATATACGGACGCACCTTCGCCATAATCGCGCTGCCGCCGCTATCAACCAGCGTATTCCAGCCCGAATAAAGTTTGTCGCCAATTAGAGGCACGGCATGCAGCCACTCAAATTTCGGCAGCTCCATATTGCCTTTGGTTGCCCAGTCGATAACCGGGCCGCTGTTATCCACCAGACTATTCACTAACAGCGCGACGGGAATAACAAACAACATCAATAACAACAGCGTCATTACGATTACGGCAAGCGAACGTTTCCCCCACAATAAACGCTGCACTTTAAGCATGAGAGGCCATGTGGCAATGACAATCGTTCCTGCCCACGCAAAACCGAGAACAAATGGGCGAACTATCCACAAACAGGCGATGATCATCACCGAAATAAACAACACTGACAGCAGGATCTGCAGTAGATCCTTTGGCTGACTGACTTTAACCATAGATAAAATCACCTTAATAACAGATAACGGGCAAAGTGCCTGCGTTAAAGCCGCGAAGCGGATGTGTTAATGATGATGTATTTCCTTGATTTTTGACAGGTGCAAAACAGGCAGGAATGTCTGAATAAAATGTGTTAAAAAATAAATGGAAGCAAACGCAAACGATAACTCACAACTCTTTTACCCTTTAGCATTCGAGTTGCAGCCAACACCTCTGCAGCCTGAAGGATAATGGGTATACAACGTCAGGCAGGGTCGGAAAGTCAATGATCCCACAAATTTCTCAGGCACCAGGTCTTGTTCAATTGGTGCTCAATTTTTTGCAGGCACTGGAACAACAGGGTTTTACCGGCGATACCGCCACCAGCTACGCTGACAGGCTGACAATGGCCACCGACAATAGTATTTATCAACTGTTGCCGGATGCAGTGCTGTTCCCACGTTCCACAGCCGATGTCGCGCTACTTGCGCGGCTTGCCTCGGAAGAACGCTTTAAATCGCTGGTCTTTACCCCGCGCGGCGGCGGCACTGGCACCAACGGCCAGTCGCTCAATAAAGGCATTGTGGTCGACATGTCACGCTATATGAACCGCATCATCGAAATCAATCCCGAGCAGGGATGGGTGCGAGTGGAAGCGGGCGTGATTAAAGATCAGCTCAATCAATATCTGAAACCTTACGGTTATTTCTTCGCGCCTGAACTTTCCACCAGCAACCGCGCAACGCTCGGCGGCATGATTAACACCGATGCCTCCGGGCAAGGCTCGTTGGTTTACGGTAAAACGTCTGATCATGTGATGGGCGTGCGCGCGGTATTGCTTGGCGGGGATATTCTCGACACTCACCCAATGGCGACAATGCTCGCTGAAGATTTGGGGCGCGATGAAAGCCCAATCGGGAAAATTTATCACACTGTGCTTGAGCGCTGCCGCGAACAGCGCCCGCTGATTATCGACAAATTCCCAAAACTGAACCGCTTCCTGACCGGCTACGATCTGCGCCACGTCTTTAATGACGACCTCTCAAAATTTGACCTGACGCGCATTCTTTGTGGCTCAGAAGGCACGCTGGCGTTTATCACCGAGGCGAAGCTGGACATCACGCGCCTGCCGAAAGTGCGCCGCCTGGTGAACATCAAATATGACTCTTTCGACTCCGCGCTGCGTAACGCGCCATTTATGGTGGAAGCGCGGGCGCTTTCGGTTGAAACCGTTGATTCGAAAGTCCTGAACCTGGCGCGGGAAGACATCGTGTGGCATTCAGTGAGTGAATTAATCACCGATGTGCCCGGCAAAGAGATGCTTGGCCTGAACATCGTGGAATTTGCGGGTGACGATCTAGAGCTTATCGAAGGCCAGGTTGCTGACCTGTGTGAACGCCTGGATTCATTGATGGCTCAGGGAGAGGGAGGCGTTATCGGCTGGCAGGTTTGCAGCGAACTGGCAGGCATTGAACGCATCTATAATATGCGTAAAAAAGCGGTTGGCCTGTTGGGCAATGCAAAAGGGCAGGCGAAGCCGATTCCCTTCGCAGAAGATACCTGCGTACCCCCGCATCATCTGGCGGATTACATCACCGAATTCCGCGCTCTGCTTGATAGCCATAACCTGAGTTACGGCATGTTTGGTCACGTTGATGCGGGCGTATTGCACGTGCGCCCGGCGCTGGATATGACCGACCCTCATCAGGAAGTGCTGATGAAACGCATTTCTGACGATGTGGTTGCGCTCACCGCAAAATACGGCGGCCTGCTGTGGGGCGAGCACGGGAAAGGTTTCCGCGCCGAATACAGCCCGGCATTCTTTGGCGAAACGCTGTACGAAGAACTGCGCCGTATTAAAGCGGTATTTGACCCGGATAACCGTCTCAACCCAGGCAAAATTTGCCCGCCGCTCGGCGTTGACGACCCGATGATGCAGGTCGATGCGGTTAAGCGCGGCACGTTTGATCGCCAAATTCCGATTGCCGTGCGTACATCCTGGCGCGGGGCGATGGAGTGTAATGGCAACGGCTTGTGCTTTAACTTCGATGTGAAAAGCCCGATGTGCCCGTCGATGAAAATCACAAGCAACCGCATTCATTCTCCGAAAGGGCGCGCGACATTGACACGTGAATGGCTGCGTCTGCTGGCGGATCGTGGCGTTGACCCGGACGCGCTTGAAAAACAGCTCCCTGAAAAACGTGCCAGTTTACGCACGCTTATCGAACGTAGCCGTAATTCCTGGCATGCCCGCAAAGGCGAGTACGATTTCTCACATGAAGTGAAAGAGGCGATGTCCGGTTGCCTGGCGTGCAAAGCCTGTTCCACGCAATGCCCGATCAAAATCGACGTGCCGGAATTCCGCTCGCGCTTCTTACAGCTCTATCACACGCGTTATTTGCGCCCGATGCGCGACCATCTGGTGGCTACCGTCGAAAGTTACGCCCCGTTAATGGCTCGCGCGCCAAAAACCTTTAACTTCTTTATGAGCCAGCCGTGGGTGCGCAATCTTTCTGCCAGACATATCGGCATGATTGATCTGCCGATGCTTTCCACGCCGTCGTTACAGCAACAGTTGGTCGGGCATACTTCTGCGAACACCACGCTTGAGCAGCTTGAGCGTTACAGCCCAGAACAGCGGGCAAAAACGGTGCTGGTGGTGCAGGATCCGTTTACCAGTTACTACGATGCGCAAGTGGTGGCTGATTTTGTGAAACTGGTTGAAAAACTTGGGCTGGATCCGGTTGTATTGCCATTCTCACCGAACGGCAAAGCGCAGCACATCAAAGGCTTCCTGCAAAAGTTTGCCCGCACCGCGCGTAAAACTTCTGAGTTCCTGAACCGTATCGCGAAACTAGGCATGCCGATGGTGGGCGTCGACCCGGCGCTGGTGCTCTGTTATCGCGACGAGTACAAGCAAACGCTGGGTGAAGATCGCGGTGATTTCCACGTGCAACTGGTGCATGAATGGTTGCCTGCGGTACTGGAAAAACACGAACCGGCAACCGTTGGCGGCGAATCCTGGTATCTGTTCGGTCACTGTACGGAAGTGACCGCGCTGCCGACTGCACCGAACCAGTGGGCCGCAATTTTTGCACGCTTTGGCGCAAAACTGGAAAACGTCAGCGTCGGCTGTTGCGGCATGGCGGGAACCTACGGGCATGAAGTGAAAAACCATGCGAACTCGCTCGGGATATATGAGCTTTCATGGCATCAGGCAATGCAGCGCCTGCCACGTCAACGCTGCCTCGCAACCGGTTATTCCTGCCGCAGCCAGGTCAAACGCGTTGAAGGCAACGGTGTTCGCCATCCGCTACAGGCACTACTGGAGATTCTGGGATGATCTGGCGCCGTGAAGTGAGTCTTGAAGCGCTCAATAAAATGGGCGCTGACAATATGGTCGAGCATGTCGGGATTGTGTTTACCCGCATTAGCGACAATGAGCTCGAAGCCACCATGCCGGTGGATAATCGCACTCGTCAGCCGTTTGGCCTGTTGCACGGCGGAGCGTCCGTCGTGCTGGCGGAAACACTCGGTTCGGTAGCGGGCTATTTGTGTACCGAAGGCGAGCAGAAAATTGTCGGCCTTGAAGTCAACGCTAACCATCTACGTTCAGCCCGCGAAGGCATCGTGCGTGGCGTGTGTACCGCGGTGCACGTTGGCCGTCGCCATCAGGTGTGGCAAATAGAAATCAGCGACGAGCAGGGAAGGCTTTGTTGTACTTCACGGCTGACGACGGCGGTGGTTTAACCGTAAACGTCACAATTCAATAATTCATATCATCAATAGCTAATGAGTTGACGCATATCACTTGATATGCGTTCGCTTAACAGTATGATTTCCTTTGCTTCACCTATTCTTTCCTTCCGTTGCAGCGTATTTTCTTTGTTTTTCATCAAGGGAGTTGTGCTTTGAAATCAATACCTAATGCCGTTTCGGCGAATTTCAATTTTCTTGCCGAGCATGATCCTCTTTTTGTGCAAATAGCTTCTGCGGCAGAAAACATCTTTCCCAGCGATCCAAATACAACGTTAATCAAGCTACGTCAGTTGGGTGAAGCTCTAGCGCAACATATTGCTGCTCTGGCGGGGATTGAATTTGATGAGCAGCTTTCTCAGGCGGATCTGCTTTTCCGCCTGCAACGAGAATTAAAATTTGAGCCGATGGTAAAGGATTTATTCCATACGCTACGGGTTGAAGGTAATAAAGCCACACACCAGTTCAGAACAAAACATAAAGAAGCGCTGGAAGGTTTAAAAATTGCGCGCGCATTGGCTATCTGGTTCCACCAGTCTTTTGGTAAACAAGGCACAGCCTTTAAGCCTGGCCCCTTTAATCCTCCTGCCGATCCAAGTATGCAGCTCAGAGAGCTTCAGACCGAAATTGACAACTTAAAAAGTGAACTCAATACAGCTAATGTTCAGTTAGATTCCAGCCAACAACTTCAGGAACTGTTAGCAAAAGAGAAAGCAGATTATGAAGCGCTGGCTTATGAGATGGAAAATGAGTCTAAAACGCTGGCAACCGCATCTAAGCAGCAAGAAGAGCAACTGTTGCAGCTTCAGCAGGAATACGAAGCGAAGCTGAAGGTGCTTCAGGAGCAGCTAGCGGCCAAGGATGAGAAACAGGCGAACGAACAGAAACAGCAAGTTTCGAAGAAAACTCAGCTTGCCAGCAAATATATCTCCCTGAACGAAGAATTAACTCGTCTGCTCATTGATCAAAAACTTACGGAAGCAGGCTGGACCGCAGATAGTAAAGAGTCGACATGGGCAAAAGGTGCCCGCCCGGAAAAGAACGTTGATAAAGCGATTGCCGAATGGCCAACGGAATACAAAGGTAAAAAAGGGCGAGCGGATTACGTGTTATTCCGTGGCCTGACACCAATGGCGGTAGTTGAAGCCAAAAAAGAAAACGAAGATGTTGCGGGGAAAATACCCCAGGCAGAGCGCTACAGCAAAGGTTTTAAATTGGCCGCACCGATTATAGGGGCATGGGAGCTGGCGGGTCGAAGTGTGGCCTGGGCAGATGAATCAGACGGCCATTATCACGTACCGTTTGTTTATTCCTGTAACGGAAGGGCGTATGTACCACAACTCGCTGAACAATCCGGCACTTGGTTTCGCGATGTCCGTGAGCACAACAATATCCGCCGGGCACTCCAGCAGTTTCATACGCCAGACGGTCTGTTAGACAAATTAAAACGCAGCAAAGAAAAAGCTGAACAAAAACTCCAGCAAGAAGCTTTCGGCTATTTGCATCTGCGTGATTACCAGGAAAAAGCCATTATTGCGGTGGAGAATACGCTCTCTCGTAACATTCGTACCGCGCTTCTGGCAATGGCAACGGGAACAGGGAAAACGCGAACAATCATTGGCTTGATCTATCGCTTCCTTAAAACTGAACGTTTCCAGCGTATTCTTTTCCTTGTTGACCGTACATCACTTGGCAACCAGGCGACTGACGCATTTAAAGAAGCGCCGCTGGAGCAAACCCTCACGCTTGCGCAAAGCTACAACATTGCGGAAATGGGGGATATGGCTCCGGAAGTAGAAACCCGAGTTCAGGTTGCTACGGTACAAGCCATGGTTAGCCGCATTTTCGCTTCGGATAACCCTCCGCCCGTTGATCAGTACGACTGCATAATTATTGATGAAGCGCACCGGGGTTATACGCTTGACCAGGAAATGACAGAGGGCGAATTAGCCACCCGTGATGCCAGCCAATATCTTTCCAGCTACCGCCGTGTGCTGGACTATTTTGATGCGGTAAAAATCGGCCTGACGGCGACCCCAGCTAAACACACCAGTGAAATTTTTGGTAAGCCGGTTTATGTCTATTCCTACCGCGAAGCCGTTGCGGACGACTGGCTTATCGACCATGAGCCGCCTATTCGTTATCAAACTTTGTTGACGCAAAACGGCATTCATTTTGATAAAGGCAGCGAAGTACACGCCATTAACGTTCACACCGGCGAAGTTGAAGTTGATGAACTTGAAGATGAACTGGATTTTGAAGTTGATGCTTTTAACCGCAAGGTCATCAGTGAAAACTTCAACCGCGTCATTTGCCAGCAGTTGGTTAAAGAACTTGACCCGTTTGGTGAGGAAAAGACGCTGATTTTCTGTGCTACCGACAAGCATGCCGACATGGTAAAACGCCTGTTGGACGAAGAATTCCAGCAAGCATATGACAACTACAACCAGGCCGCAGTCGAAAAAATCACCGGTAAAAGCGATAAAGTCGACACGCTAATCAAGCTCTACAAAAACGAACGCTACCCTAATATCGCCATTACGGTTGACCTGCTCAGCACTGGTATAGACGTACCCACCATCTGCAACCTGGTGTTTATGCGCCGCGTGAAATCACGCATTTTATACGAACAGATGATTGGCCGCGCTACACGCCGCTGCGATGACATCGGTAAAACGGTCTTCCGCATTTACGATCCGGTTGATATCTACGAGGCGTTGAGTGACGTCAACACCATGCAGCCTCTGGTTAAAGATCCCAACATCACCCTTGATCAACTGGTCGGGGAACTTTCAGACCCAGAACTGTTGGCAAAAGCACTCGTTAGCCCTGGTGAAAATGGCGATGACAGCCAGGCCGACGTAGTGCTGAGTGAACTCAGCCAGAAGCTCATGCGCGTGTTGCGTAAAGCGCAGAAGAAAGCAGAAACCAATCCAGAGCTGCAAGAAAAGCTGGAAGAGTTACACGAATTATGGGGCGTTGAACCGAAGAACCTGCACCAACATCTGCATACCATTGGTCCACGCCAGGCCTCTGAATTTTTGCGTAAACACAGCGGCTTGCTGGCACAACTGGAAGACGTTAAACACATTGCGGGGAGCCTGTATCGCCCGGTTATCTCCAACCATTACGATGAGTTGCAAGAACGCAGCCAAAGTTATGGCGTGCATAGCCGCCCGGAAGATTACCTGGACAGCTTTAACGAATTTATTCACCAGCAGGTAAACCAGTCAATTGCCTTATCGGTCGTGGTGAATAAACCGCGTGACCTGACACGTGAGCAACTTAAAGAAATTCGTTTGCTACTGGATGAAGCGGGCTACTCCGAAGCGAAACTGCAAACTGCCGTACGCAACCAGACTAATCAGGATATCGCCGCCAGCATTATTGGCCATATCCGCCGTGCTGCGCTGGGGGAACCGCTGGTGCCGTTTGAACAACGCGTTTCCCTGGCGATGAATGAAATTTACGCCAGCCACGCGTGGACAAAGCCACAGCGTAAATGGTTAGACCGGCTGGCAAAACAACTGGTGCACGAAGTGATTATTGACAAGCAGTTCGTCAACCAGTGCTTTGCCGACGATGGCGGCGCGAAGCAATTGAACAAAATTCTGGAAGACCAGCTTGATAGCGTACTCGATGATCTAAACGAGGCAATCTGGCCACAAAAAAGCGCCTGATTCTGCTAAACTCCCGCCCCAAGATTTCCATTCATATTTAGCCTTCTGCGTTTGCAGAAGGCTAATTCAGGACGAAAAATGAGCAACAATAACGATATCGTACAAAAGCTTTGGAACCTGTGTGATGTGCTGCGCGACGACGGCATCAACTACAGCGATTATGTCGGCGAACTGGTCATGCTGCTGTTTATCAAAATGGTGCATGAAAATACCGAAGCGGAAACGCTGGATAAACACACGCTGCCGGAAGGCTGCCGTTGGACCGATCTGAATGGCAAATCGGGCGTAGCATTACTGAACGATTACAAAAAAATTCTGTTTGCCCTCTCAACCGGCAAAGACGCCGAAGATAATCGGGTCCATGCCGACCCGCTCATCAGTGCCATTTACGCCGATGCACAAACCCGCCTGCGTGAGCCGCGCCACCTGGAACAAATGATCCGCACCCTTGACCAGATTGACTGGTTTAGCGCCCAGAAAGACGGGCTGGGTGATTTGTACGAAGGCCTGCTGGAGAAGAACGCCGGGGAAACGAAATCCGGTGCGGGCCAGTACTTTACCCCACGTGCGTTAATCAACAGCATGGTGCGCTGCATTAAGCCACAGCCTGGCGAAGTGATTCAGGATCCGGCTGCCGGGACGGCGGGTTTCCTGATTGCTGCCGATCAGTACATCAAAGAACAAACCGACGATCTTTATGATTTGTCGGCCAAAGACAAAGCCTTCCAGAAAAATAAAGCTTATGTCGGTGTGGAACTGGTGCCATCTACCCGCCGCCTTGCGCTGATGAACTGTTTACTGCACGGCATGGAAGGGGACGACGAAGGCGTGGTGCACCAGGGCAACGCGTTGGGAATGGCGGGCACCAGCTTACCGCGCGCGGATATCATCCTCGCGAACCCACCGTTCGGTACGTCAAAAGGCGGGGAAGCGAGCATCACGCGCGACGACCTGACGTATTCCACCAGCAACAAACAACTGGCTTTCCTACAGCACATTTACCGCAACCTGAAACCGGGTGGCCGCGCCGCCGTCGTGCTGCCGGATAACGTGCTGTTTGAAGCGGGCGTTGGCACCAGCGTGCGCCGCGACTTGATGAACAAATGCAACCTGCAC
Organism: Buttiauxella gaviniae; assembly: GCF_040786275.1. NCBI lineage: Bacteria > Pseudomonadati > Pseudomonadota > Gammaproteobacteria > Enterobacterales > Enterobacteriaceae > Buttiauxella > Buttiauxella gaviniae. Next base: position 6,885 of record NZ_JBFMVT010000002.1, on the reverse strand, counting down.
ACCATCCTGCGTTTGCCAACCGGCATTTTTTACGCCCAGGGCGTGAAAACCAACGTGCTCTTCTTCACCAAAGGCAGCGCCACCGACAAATTACAGAGCGAAAACTGCACCGAAAACGTCTGGGTTTACGACCTGCGTACCAATATGCCGAGCTTTGGTAAACGCACACCGTTTACCGAAAAACATCTGCAACCGTTTGAAAGCGTCTATGAGAAAAGCCCGCGCGAAGAAGGCGAATGGAGCTTTAACGCCGCAGAGATTGAAGCGCCAGACAGCGAAGAAAACAAAGACGTTACCGACAAACTTGCCACCAGCCGCTGGCGCAAGTTTACTCGCGACTGGATCCGCGATACTAAAGGCGATTCACTGGATATCTCCTGGCTGAAAGATGACAGCAGCGTAGATGCCGCCAACCTGCCAGAACCGGGCGTTTTAGCCGCAGAAGCGATGAGCGAGCTGGTGCAGGCAATCGGTGAGCTGGACGCGCTAATGCGCGAGCTGGGCGCAGGCGACGAAGCCGATGCGCAGAAAGTGCTGTTGGATGAGCTGTTGGGGGAAGGGAAGTGATGGCTGAGGCATTTGGGAATTTGCCTGATGGGTGGGTGGCTACGGATTTAGGCGAATATTTGTATTTGAAAAACGGGTTCGCTTTTAAAAGCAATGATTATGTGCTGCCCAGTGACACTACCTATCCGGTGATAAGAATATCAGATCTGGATGGTAGTGTTGCAACATCGGAAAAAGCTGTCCATGTCCAAAATGCACCAGTTGGGTTCGAAATTATAAAGGGTGATTTGTTGATTGCAATGTCAGGTGCAACGACAGGAAAACTTGGTCTATTTATAGACAAAATCCCTGCACTTCAAAATCAACGTGTCGGTAAGCTGATGTTCTGCGCTGAAAAATATGGAAACATTACATACAGAAATTATTTATTATCATATTTATCAAGTGATATATTAAAAATTGCTTATGGTGGGGCGCAGCCAAATATATCTGGTAAAGCAATTGAGTCGCTGGTTATCCCTTTCGCTCCTTACGAGGAGCAGAAAGTTATTACGGCTAAGCTCGATGTTATTATAGCCCTAGTCGACAGTATCAAAACCCGTCTCGATCAAATCCCGCAAAGCCTAAAACGTTTCCGTCAGGCGGTGCTGAGTGCTGCGGTGAGTGGCAGATTAACTGCTGACTGGAGGGGTAGTCATACTTATCATAGTGTGAATCTCAATCTTTCAAAATATAATATTTCGACGAGTTTCTCTACTAATTGGAAAGTTAAAGTCTTGAGTGATTCATGTAGTATTATATCAGGGAATGCATTTAAAAGTACGGAGTTTAACGACTCTGATGGCGTGCCAGTAATAAAAATATCGAATGTACAATATGGGGATTTTGAAATAAAAAATCAACAGTTCCTTCCGTTGCCATATCTCACGCAATTTGAACGATATCAAATAAAACCTGGTGATGTCTTAATGGCTCTGACGCGACCAATAACTAATGATACATTAAAAGTATGTAGATACCCTGAGGGACAACCCGTGGGGGTTTTAAATCAACGAGTGTGTAAATTTAGTTTCTCCAATTCTACTGAGAAATATTTTTTTGAAGTACTATTCCAGTCTGATTATTTCAAAGTTCAAGTTTCAGATAAGTTGTCAGAAACGCTCCAGCCAAATTTATCTCCTAAAGATCTAAAAAATCTAATTGTGGTATTACCAGGTGAATTTGAGCAGAAAGAAATTCTTAGACGAGTCGAAAAACTGTTTGCCTGGGCCGACAATATCGAAAAGCAGGTGGCTGAAGCACAAAAGCGCGTCAATAACCTTACTCAGTCGATTCTGGCTAAAGCGTTTCGCGGTGAATTGACCGAACAGTGGCGCAAAGACAATCCGGATTTAATCAGCGGGGAAAACAGCGCCGCTGCTTTACTGGAAAGAATCAAAGCGGAACGTGCGGCGCAAACGAAGAAACCTAAGAAGAAGGTGTGACTTTGGCTGAAAGCTCTCTGCCTGGCAGAGAGCTTTGCTCGAGTGACTGCTACGCCATTTGAACCTGAGTCCGCAAGAATCGCGGCGTTTTCAAATCATCTACCAGAGTATTGACCAGCCTCATCAACAGCCCGCTGATTAGCTGTGACGTTTGTCGTGATAACGCATGGCAGATAAGCACGTGCGTTAGCGCCTGGCTGTAATCACATAAATCATCGGAATCCGCAAACACCTGGGAAGCGGGGAATTCTGATGGATGATTGACAGATAATTGCTCGATAAGTGCGGTAGACAATGGTTTATCAAGATTCTCTTTTAACGCATCCAGATGGGCATAAAGATGTTGGCAAAGCACTTTGCATTCGGCTGGGGTTTCGCTATCAATCAGTATATCGGCTAATAATTCGCAGCGTTCGGCGAGATCGATAATGTCGAGATTTTTGGTGCTGATTACTACTGGATTCGAAAATAAAGATTTCATACGGATGTTCTCTGCTAAGCGTTTTAAAACCACCGCAGGAAACGCCAAGTTCGCTGGTGGTGGGCTGGATAGGGTTGGCGTACCGACCTTAGCAGACATCGGCGCATCTCATGATGCCCCCATCCAGCTCACCATTACTACTTGCAACGCGAGTATAACCCGATCGCTATGAAGTAATGGAGCTAAACATGCATAAGAATTAAATGCATGTGTCTCTACTAAGATTCAGGACGCCAATCCTGGCACCTGATTTTGCAGGTGCGTATAAAATATATTGCTAACCCATTACCAAAAAAGAGTAGCTTTCTTCACTTTGAAAGCCGCTCGCAAAATACTTTCAATTATTGCAATTACTGAAAAATAGCCGTCTGGAACTAATCAATGTGCGCCGAATAATAATCATGAAGAATGATTGGTAAATACATTAAAGCGCCAGCAGCACATTAATCACCGCCGGATTATGCTCCAGCATCAGTAATATTTTGAGTGATGGCCCGGAAGGAATTCGACGCTTTTGTTCCCAGCTTTGTACCAGAGAGGGGCTCACGCCAACCGCCTGGGCGAACTCTTCTTGTTTTAAACCGCTGGTTTCACGTAAAGCTTTTACATTGGGAATTGCGTGGCGATGGACTCGTGCTGGCTGCATTTCGCCTTTTTCAATAGCCACCATCTCTTCCATGCTTTGCACAAGTTCTTCGAAAAGTTGCTTATCCATCATGTTGTCCTTAAATCTTCGTGATGAAGAATTGATAATGCCTGATCCAGATGTTCCGTTAACCGCTTGAATACGGCTTTTTCCGCTTCCGTCATATCGTCCTTGACGTTTTTTGCGTAAATCGTCAGCAGATAAAGCCGGCCTTTGGAAGTCACTGCGTAATAGATAACCCGCACGCCGCCACGTTTTCCTGTACCGGGGCGATTCCATCTGAGTTTCTTGCAGCCCCCGGTGTTCCTTATTGTGTCGCCGACCACATGTTGCCTGATCAAATACTCCTGAAGCTGTTGGAAGGTGTCATCATCCAGCAAACCTTCGCGCTGCCTGACAAATGTTGGCGTTTCGACAAACTCAAAATATTCCATCATGCGCGTTGTCCTTGCGGTCTATTTTTAATCGTACTGTGTGCGAGTGTCAATCGTTTTTTTTCGTACACAGTACGAAGTTTGGTGTTGATTTGGATACCGTATCAATTTGCACGGGTGACTTTAAATTTATCGGCACTGTAAAAAAATGTGCTTAAAAGGTTTGTGGAAAGCGCCTCGCAAATAATTCATTTTCATCTTTATATGCATCATGGCGGGTGAGACGAACGAAGGCATTTCTGCTAACGTTTGGAAAACAAGCGTGAATCTGGCTGGGTAAATCCTGGCGGTGAAAGATAAGAATAGGGACTCAATGTTCAAAAAGGTACTCATCTGGCTGACCCTTACCGTGCTGTCTGGCGGCGGTGTGGTTTTCTACGCGTTGAATCAGCAGTATGAGGAACAAAGCGCGGAGTTTCGGATTCTGTATCGTGATATCACGGTTAAGCTTTCGCAAAACGATGTCATTCTCGCGCTGCTTTCTAACAGCAGCGACCCGGCGGTTGTGCAGCAAAAGTTCCCCTATATTTTACGTTGGCAAACTAAGCCTCATGAACCGCCGCGCCCGGACATTAATCCCGCACGAGCCGGAACGTACTGGATAAATTCACCGCAAGGTTCTTTACTCATTGATTTACCTACCTTGTTGGCTGATTTCGTCCGTACGCAGAAATTTCGCCACTTTAGTTTAAGCTGGCGAGGTACACCGCTTCTGACTCAGGGCGCTGAAGGGAAAGGGGATTGGTGGCGCTGGGAGAAAGAGGTGGCAAGTCCTTCTCAACCACTCAATCTTGCGGTAACCAATAATCCTGACTGGCGAGGCTTGCCCTGGTTAATGCTGGTCCTGGTGGGCGGCTTCTGGGCGGCGGCAATCTACTTTTATACTCAATATCAGATGACCAAACGCCAGCGCAATATCGCCGATTTACGCGCTCACTTTTCAGAGCTGGCGCGCCTGAATGCGATGGGTGAGATAGCGGCGGGGATGGTGCATGAGCTAAATCAGCCGCTCACCGCTATTCTCAGTTATTCACAAACGGCACAACGGCTTATTGCCCATCAGCAGGCCGAAAAAGCACAACCGTTGCTTGATGCTTCAGTTATGCAAACAAAACGAATCAGCGCGCTGTTGCTGGCGTTCCGGGAAAAATTGAATAGCGAGGAGCAGCCCTTACAGCCAGTTAACCTGCGGGAGGTTTGGGACCGTGTGGTGATACTTTTAGGAAATGAAATTGAGCGCGGTAAAGTCACAGTGATTAATCACACTCCTGAAACACTGCCACCGCTGATAGCCTCTCCGTTGGGGATTGAGCAGATATTCCATAACCTGCTCAATAATGCGATTCAGGCGCAGCAGCAAATAGCGCAGGGGAAAGCCTGGGTCGAGATCAATGCTAGCGAAACCGCAAACAGTATCATTTTGACGGTAACGGATGGCGGCCCAGGGCTGAGCGAACAGGCGCTGGAGCAAGTTTTTATGCCTTTCTTCACGACCCGCAAAGAGGGGCTTGGGCTTGGAATGGCGCTGACCGAAACCTTAGTTCAGCGGCTTAATGGCAGCATTCAGGCTGAAAACAGTGCCGCCGGAGGCGCATGTTTTACGGTGATTTTCCCACTTACTCAAAAGGGGGCGTAATGGGGCAACGTATCTATCTTATTGACGATGACGAAGCAATACGCTTTTCGTTAAGTGCGCTGCTGGCAACGATGGGCTGGGAGACGCAAACCTACGATAGCGTGCAACGCTTTCAGGAATCTGAACCTGATTTGCAAAGCCTGAACGGCTGCTTGCTGCTGGATATTCGGATGCCGGGAAAATCGGGCATTACGCTGCTGGAAAACTGGCAGCAAATGGGCAGTACCTTGCCGGTTATCATGATGACGGGACACGGTAGTATCGATCTTTGCCGTCGGGCATTTAAGAACGGAGCCTTTGAGTTTCTGACCAAACCCATCGACGCCGATTTGCTGCTTGAAACGGTGGGTGCCGCCCTGGAACAGCAAAAAGAGAGCCAGCAACAACGGGAAAGCCAGGCTGATTTACAGGCGAAACTGGCAACACTTTCAGCCCGCGAACAGGAAGTCATGGCGCTGATTATTCAGGGAAAATCCAACAAAGAGATGGCGCGAGATCTTTCGTTGTCGCCACGAACTGTCGAAGCGCATCGCGCCAGTTTATTTGCCAGGCTGGAAATTAACTCGCTAGCTAAGCTGATTAAAATCTATGGCGGTCTTAAAGGGACTACGTAAAATTACCTGGTTTACCAGGTATTCGCCCGAATAGTTTCGTCTTCAATAGTTGATTACCGTAACTCCTGTAAATTAAACACTCCGAGTTGAGGGAAGAAACCATGAAAAAATCCATCTTGTTAGCGGCAGCCTTATTCAGTAGCGCCGTAGCAATGCCCGCTTTTGCCAGCAGCGTGTTGACTGAAAAAAATCTCTCACTGGAGTTTGCCGATAAGCTCGCTCAAAGCGCCATTCAGGCTTGTAGCGCCAAAAACTACAATGTTGCGGTAACCGTTGTGGACCGTGCAGGCGTTGTGAAAATAGTAAAACGCATGGATAACGCAGGCCCTCATACCGTTGAAGCCAGCCGTATGAAAGCGTATACCGCTCTGACCACCAGAAATGCCACTGGCGACGTTATGAAGAGTGCGCAGGATAACGCCGGTGCGCAGAATATGCGTGACATTCCAGGCTTCCTGCTATTAGGGGGTGGGGTACCGGTTAAAGTCGATAATCAGACTATCGGCGCAATTGGTATTGGCGGTGCGCCGGGCGGTCATTTGGATCAGCAATGTGCGGTTGATGCTCTTGAGGCGAATAAAGCAGTCCTCAACGCATCCTGATAAAGATTTTCGTCACGTTGCAGGCATATTTTCACCTGCAACGTGACGGCTAAAAGCAACAGTGAAAATATTCCCCTTTGCCCATGTTAAAATTTTTTGTCAAAATAAAATATTGAGCGTCAAATACTCTGAGTATTACACGGACGTTTTTTATACATTGATGGGAAATTAGGGAATTAAAATGAAGTCTATTTTCGCGCTTATGTTGAGCCTGATATTATCCGGGTGTACAGCGAGTGACTGGGTGGAGGCCGCTGGTGGAATCATGCAGGCGACTGATAAAAACCAAAAAGACGCCAGAGATAATCGTATAAAAGCGGCTAACAAAGCTGCAGGGTATTAAGGCTTACCAACTGCAATGGTGAATTAAATATCCTTCATTTGTATATGGTTATTGGCGAAATTAAATTCAATGAACTGTGGGCATGCCTTACCAGATATTTTCATGCCTCAGATATTTACACCTAAACTTACTCAGCCA